>NZ_JBFBDW010000012.1:157538-186049 GCF_040683455.1 Kitasatospora sp. NPDC093679 | reverse complement strand
CCGGAACCGCGAGGACTCCCTCGGGTTCCGGCCCTGCGGCGTCGGTCCGGGCGGCTCAGCCGGCGTCGTAGGCGTCGGCCTTGAACGGGCGGACGGCCTGGTTCTCCGAGCGGCTGATGTTGGCGCGGTTGGTGAACCGCTCGACGTCCACGTCGTGGTCGGCGAGGAACTCGATGGTGGTGGTCTGCACCATGTTGAAGATCGGCTGGGCGCTGTAGAGCACCGAGTCGCTCTTCGCCCGGCTGTCCCAGGTCTTGTCCGTCCACGCCTGGCGGAGGCAGAACGGCTCCGGCAGGGTCAGCGAGCCGCCCAGCCAGTTCAGCAGCCCGGGGATCTTGTGGAACGGCGCCCGGACGGCCTGTCGGACGACCTCGTCGTCGTCGATCAGCGGGAGGACGATCGTCTTCTCCTCCCAGAACTTGCCGGTCTTCGGGACGCTCTTCTCCTTGGGCTTGGGCTTGGCCGTGAACAGCCCGTTGAGCGGCCCGAGGGCGTGCCCGTACACGGAGACCCGGAGGTTGCGGCCCAGCACGGTGATCTTGACGGTGACGGTGGCGACCACCTGACCGTTGTGCAGCACCAGCTGCGCGGCCACGTTGGTGTCGGTGTCGGTGCCGATGGTCTGCCGGTTGGCGATCTGCTGGATGCCGAAGTCGCGCATCCGGTAGCCGTCCATCTCCGGGGTGGACGGGCGGCCGATCTCGTCCGCGCCCTCCGGGATGTCCTGCACCACCCAGTGGGCGACCGAGACGTGCGGCATGTCGCCGCCCGGCACCTCGCTGGCCGCGACCGAGCCGAGCCGCTCGGCGATCTTGCGGGCGAGGTCCCAGCGGTGGAAGGTCCGGAAGTCCGCGTGCCCCGCGGCCGGCCTGAGGTCCTCGTTCATCTCCACCGCGACCCAGCGCATGCCGGCGCCCAGCAGGCCCTTGCGGCCCGCGTAGTGGTGGATGTTGGTCTCCTGCTCGGAGGTCAACCGCTCCAGGCTGGCGCGCAGGTCGGTGGCCTTGCGGTCGAGGTCGTCGCGCGGCACCGCCTGCGGCACCGTCGCGGCCACCGCGCCGCCCTCCAGCAGCGACTGCCAGCGGGTGCGCAGGTCGATCGTGCTGCGCAGGCAGATCCGCCGGGCGACGAACCAGCCGACCACCGGGGCCAGCATCATCAGCCGGAAGTACAGCGACCAGGGGCCGTCCACCGGCGGGCGGATCGCGAACAACAGGGCCAGGCCGCAGGCGGCGAGCAGCGCCAGCGTGCCGTAGAAGCCCTCCCGGGCCGGGTGCGTCTTCTTCAGCTGGGCGCGCACCTGGAAGGCGGCCAGCCAGACCAGCGCGCCGGGCAGGAAGAGCAGCCCGCAGACCACGGTGACCAGGGCGAGCTGCCGGTCCCGGGCGTGGCGCAGGTCGTTGGCGGCCAGGCAGTGCTCGACCACCATCCGCACGTCGGTGCCGAAGGACGGCACCAGCGGGTTCCGCTTGGCGGGCAGCGTCCGGTCGATCACCGCCCGGCTGAACGCCTCGCCGACGCTCGGCCGGAACAGCTCGAAGCGGCCGTTCTTCAGCTTGGCGCCGAGCTTCTCCTCCAACTCGCGGAAGCTGCCGTCGCGGTAGGCCGCGGAGGAGAGCGCCGAAGTGACGGCGGTCTGCGGGCCGACGTCCGTGCGGGGTACCTGCGCACCCGGGGTCATGTCGAGCTGGGTCACGGCGGCTGCCCCTCCTCCCCTGGATCCGCCCTTGTCGGCCGCAGGCTATCGCGCCTCCGGCCGGTCGCGGGCAAGATCGTCTGAACCGGCGTCAGCCGCCCGCGGCCGAGCACCGTGAGGGGATCATGCCCACTTCGCGGTCGGTTCGATCCTCCGGGGTGTCACGCCGGCCGGCGGCGGCCCGCGGTGCGGGAGGATCGGGGCATGGCCGAACTCATCGCGCACGATCCCGTGCTGGTCTTCGACGGGGACTGCGCCTTCTGCACCAGCTGCGTGACCTGGGCCGAACGCTACCCGCGGGCCTCCCTCTCCTCGGGCGGCTGGCAGGCCGTGCCGTACCAGTACGCCGACCTCGCGGCCCTGGACGCCGGGGCGGGCGGGCACGGCCTGGTCACCGAGGAACGGGCCGGCCGGGAGGTGCTGTGGATCACCCCCGGCGGACGGGTGTACGGCGGGGCGCAGGCGGTCGCCCGGCTGCTGATGCGCTCCGGCGGCGCCTGGGCGTACGCGGGCGCTGTGCTGGCGCTGCCGCCGGTGCGGCCGATCGCCGCCGCCGTCTACCGCTGGGTCTCCCGCAACCGCCACCTGCTGCCGGCGGGGACGCCGGCCTGCGCGATGCCTCGCCGGCGGGCGTAGGGGCGGCAGGTGCCCCCAGCGCCCCCGGTTGGCTTCCCCCTGTGCATGCGCTCTACGAGGCGTGTTCGTAGCGGGCGGCGAGGGTGGGGGGCATCGGGGCGTGCCGCAGGTAGTTGCGGGAGAACTGCCCGGTGCCGTGTGAGATGGAGCGCAACTCGACGGGGTAGCGGACGAGTTCGAGCTCCGGCACCTCCGCGCGGACGAGGCTCATCCCCGGCCCGCCCGGTTCGGTGCCCAGCACGTGGCCGCGGCGCGCGGAGAGGTCGCTGAGCACCGCGCCCTGGTACTCGTCCGGCAGCAGCACCTGCACCTCGTCGACCGGTTCGAGCAGCTGGATCCGCCCGTTGGCGGCCGCCTCGCGCAGCGCCAGCGCGCCCGCGGTCTGGAAGGCCGCGTCGGAGGAGTCCACCGAGTGGGCCTTGCCGTCGGTGAGGGTGACCCGGACGTCGACCATCGGGTAGCCGGCCAGCACCCCGTGCGCGAGCTGGGCGCGGACGCCCTTCTCCACCGAGGGGATGAAGTTGCGCGGCACCGCGCCGCCGACCACCTTGTCGACGAACTCGAAGCCGCCGCCGGGCAGCGGCTCCACGGTGAGGTCGCAGATCGCGTACTGGCCGTGCCCCCCGGACTGCTTGACGTGCCGACCGTGCCCGGTGGAGCTGGTGGCGAAGGTCTCGCGGAGCGCCACCTTGTAGTCGACGGCGTCCACGTGCACGCCGTACCGGCTGCGCAGCTTGTCGAGGACGACCGCCTGGTGGGCCTCGCCGGTGCACCAGAGGACGAGCTGGTGGGTGTCGGGGTTCTGCTCGACGCGCAGCGACGGGTCCTGGGCGGTGAGCCGGCCGAGGGTCTGGGCGAGCTTGTCCTCGTCGGCCTTGCTGTGCGCCTGGACGGCGACGGGCAGCAGTGCCTCGGGCCGGGGCCAGGGCTCCAGGGCCTCGGTGCCCTCGGTGAGGGTGTCGCCGGTGCGGGCGGCGGTGAGCTTGGCGAGGCAGACCAGGTCGCCGGGGAGCGCGTGCGGGACGGGCCGCTGCTGCTTGCCGAACGGGCAGCTCAGGCCGGCGACCTTCTCGTCGGTGCCGCCGGGCACGTGCAGCACGGTGTCCGGGCGCAGCGTCCCGGAGAACACCCGGGCGAGGCTGAGCCGGCCGACGTACGGGTCCTCGCCGGTGTGCACGATCTGGGCGGCGAGCGGGGCGTCCGGGTCACAGGCGGGCAGGTCGTCGGCCCGGTCGAGCGGGGAGGGGAAGACCGCGGCGATCAGGTCGAGGAGTTCGGCGGCGCCGGGTGCGGTGCCGGTGGGGTCGGCGGGCGGCGCGGTGGCGAGCACCGGGTGCACGGTGCCGGCCAGGAACTCGCGGCGCAGCGCGTCGCCCAGCGAGGCGGTGTCCAGCTCCTCGCCCGCGACCCAGCGCTCCAGCAGGGCGTCGTCCTCGCCGGCGATCGCCTCGACCAGGTGGGTGCGGTCCTCGTCGACGGTGGGCAGGTCGCCGGGCTCGCCGTAGGTGCGGCCGGTGAGAAGGTCGACGGAGCCGAGCAGCCGGCCGTCCTTCAGCGCGCTGTCGTGCAGCTGCAGGACGGAGTCGGGGTGACCCTCGCCGAAGGCGTCCTGGAGGGTGGCGAGGACCTCGTCGAGGTGGACGCGGACGGCGTTGAGGTGGGTGAGGGCGATCGCGGTGGGCAGGTTGCGCAGCCGGACCTCCCGCCACAGCGCGAGGGTGTGCGCGGAGACCGGGTCGGTGGCGGAGACCACCAGGACGGCGGCCTCGGCGGCGCGCAGCGCGGCCTGCATGTCGCCGGCGAAGTCGGCGTAGCCGGGTGCGTCCAGCAGGTTGATCTTGCAGTCCTGCCAGGCCAGCGGGAGGAGCGCGAGCTGGACGGAGCGCTGCTGCTGGTGCTCGATGTCCTCGTAATCGGCGGCGGTGGTGCCGTCCGGGACGGTGCCGGCCCGGGTGAGCGCGCCCGCGGTGAGGGCGAGGGACTCGGCGAGGGTGGTCTTGCCGGCTCCGGTGGCGCCGATGAGGACGACGTTGCGGAGCCGGTCGGATCGTTCGACGGTGGGGGCCGCGGTGTGGGTGGCTGCTCGGTCCGCCATGGCTGCTCTCCTGCTGTTCGCGGGTGGCTGCGGCGCGCTCGCGCGGGTCACAAGCGGTGCTCACGGCCGGGGCGTCGGGTGCCTCCGTGCCGTGCGTGGTGGGCCGGTCGGGCCGGCGGGCTGCTCGGGGGCGTGGGGCGGCGAAGCCCCGCGATCAGCGTGGATACCATTGTCCAGCCGGGCGGGCCGATCCGCTCGGCCGCCCGGCGGCACAGGGGCCGCGGGCGGAGTCCGGTGAGATCGGAGCGGTCGGGAAGGCCATGCTCAACAAATACGCGCGTGCCTTCTTCACACGTGTTCTGACGCCGTTCGCCGCGATGCTGCTGCGTTGGGGCGTCAGCCCGGACGCCGTGACGCTGATCGGGACGGCCGGATCGGTGGCGGGCGCCCTGGTGTTCTTCCCCCGCGGGGAGTTCTTCTGGGGCACGATCACCGTCACCCTCTTCATCTTCTCCGACCTGGTCGACGGCAACATGGCCCGCCAGGCCGGGCGTTCCTCCAAGTGGGGCGCGTTCCTCGACTCGACGCTGGACCGGGTGGCGGACGCCGCGATCTTCGGCGGTCTGGCGCTCTGGTACGCGGGCACCGGGAACAACGACCTGCTCTGCGCCGTTTCGGTGTTCTGCCTGGCCAGCGGCCAGGTGGTCTCGTACACCAAGGCCCGCGGCGAGAGCCTGGGCTTCCCGGTGAACGTCAACGGCCTGGTCGAGCGCGCCGAGCGACTGGTGATCAGCCTGGTCGCGGCCGGCGTGGCGGGCCTGCACGCGTTCGGCCTGCCGTACGTGGAGTGGCTGTTGCCGTTCGCCCTCTGGGTGGTCGCGGCCGGCAGCCTGGTGACGGTGATGCAGCGCATCCTGACGGTGCGGCGGGAGGCCCAGGAGGCCGACCGGGAGACGGCGGGAGTCGAGGGGGCGGCGTGAAGGACCGATTGGTCTACTGGCTGTACGCGGCGGGCTGGGCGGTGGTGAAGCGGCTGCCCGAGCGGGTGGCGCGCACGCTGTTCGAGCGGATCGCCGACCGGGTGTGGCGCGGCCGCGGCAAGGGCGTGCTGCAGCTGGAGGCCAACCTGCGCCGGGTGCACCCGGAGGCGGACGAGGCGCGGCTGCGCGAGCTCTCCCGGGCCGGGATGCGCTCCTACATGCGGTACTGGATGGAGTCCTTCCGGCTGCCGGCCTGGAGCCTGCAGCGGATCGCCGACGCCATGCCGGTGAAGGGCCTGGAGCAGCTGAACGAGGCGATGTCCGCCGGCCGCGGCGCGGTGCTCGCGCTGCCGCACATGGGCAACTGGGACCTCGCCGGCGCCTGGATCGCCTCGGCGGGCGGGTACCCGTTCACCACCGTCGCCGAGCGGCTCAAGCCGGAGCAGCTGTTCGACCGCTTCGTGGCGTACCGCGAGGGCCTCGGCATGGAGGTGCTGCCGCTGACCGGCTCCGACGTGTCGGTGATCGGCACGCTCGCCCGGCGGCTGCGCCAGGGCAAACTGGTCTGCCTGCTCGGCGACCGGGACCTCTCGGCGGCCGGCCTGCAGGTGGACTTCTTCGGCGAGCCGACCCGGATGCCGGCCGGGCCGGCCGCGCTCGCGCTGCGCACCGGCGCGGCGCTCTTCCCGGTGACGCTCTGGTACGACGGGCCGCTGATGCGCGCCGAGATCCACCCGGAGATCCCGCCGCCCGCCGAGGGCGACCAGCGCGAGCGGACCTCCGCCATGGTGCAGGCGCTGGCCGACGTGTGGGCCGAGGGCATCCGGGAGCACGCCGAGGACTGGCACATGCTGCAGAAGCTGTGGCTGGCCGACCTCGGCACCGATCGCGCCGCGGGCGCGGGGCAGGGGGAGCAGAAGTGAGGATCGGCATCGTCTGCCCGTACGACTGGGACGTGCCCGGCGGCGTGCAGTTCCACATCCGCGACCTCGCGGAGCACCTGATCCGGCTCGGCCACGAGGTGTCGGTGCTGGCCCCGGCCGAGGACGAGTCGGCGCTGCCGCCGTACGTCGTCTCGGCCGGCCGGGCGGTCGCCGTGCCGTACAACGGCTCGGTGGCCCGGCTCAGCTTCGGCATCCTGTCCGCCGCCCGGGTGCGGCGCTGGCTGAACGACGGGCGCTTCGACATCCTGCACGTCCACGAGCCCTCCTCGCCGAGCCTGTCGATGCTGGCCGCGTGGTCGGCGTCCGGGCCGATGGTGGGCACCTTCCACACGTCCAACCCGCGGTCGCGGGCGATGATCGCCGCCTCGCCGATCCTGCAGCCGGGGCTGGAGAAGATGTCCGCCCGGATCGCGGTCAGCGAGTACGCCCGGCGCACCCTGGTCGAGCACCTCGGCGGCGACGCGGTGGTCATCCCGAACGGCGTGGACGTCCGCTTCTTCGCCGACGCCGAGCCCGACCCGCGCTGGCGGGGCGGCGTGCTCGCCGGCACCGGCGCCCCGGCGACGATCGGCTTCATCGGCCGGATCAACGAACCGCGCAAGGGCCTGCCGACGCTGCTCGCCGCGTTGCCGCGGATCCTGGAGGAGCGGCCGGGCACCCGGCTGCTGGTCGCCGGCAAGGGCGACCGCGAGGAGGCCGTCGAGGGGCTGGCCCCCGGGGTGCGGGCGCAGGTCGAGTTCCTCGGCATGGTCAGCGACGAGGAGAAGGCCAGGCTGCTGCGCAGCGTCGACCTGTATGTCGCGCCGAACACCGGCGGCGAGAGCTTCGGCATCATCCTGGTCGAGGCGATGTCGGCCGGGGCGCCGGTGCTGGCCAGCGACCTGGACGCGTTCCGGCAGGTGCTGGACGGCGGCGCGGCCGGCGAGCTGTTCCCGGTCGAGGACGCCGACGCGCTGGCTGCCGCCGCGGTGAAGCTGCTCGGCGACCCGGAGCGGCTGCGCGACCTGCGCGAGGCGGCGTCCCGGCACGTCCGGCGGTTCGACTGGGAGACGGTCGGCGCGGACATCCTATCGGTGTACGAGACGGTCACCGACGGCATGCCGCCGGTGGCCGAGGACGAGCGGGTGGGCTGGCGCGAGCGGTTCGGCCTGGCCGCCCGCGACTGACCGCGCACCCGAGAGCCCGACCCGTAGGCGACCGCACAGACCAAGCGACCGCACAGACCAGAGGGGGCCCCGTGCCGCAGATCTCCGTCGACTACTCACCGCGCCTCGGCTTCGACCGGCGGGCCTTCGCCGCGGAGCTGCACCCGCTGGTGGCGGCCGCGATCGACACCACGGTGGAGTCGTGCAAGACCCGCTTCCGCCCGGTCGAGGACGCCTTCCTCGGCGACGGCGACCCGGAGCGGGCCATGGTGTACCTGGAGCTGAAGATCCTCTCCGGGCGCGCCCCCGCGGCCCGGACGGCGCTGAGCGAGGCCGTGCTGGACCTGCTGAAGCGGCACGTCGGCGGCGGGCGGGTGCACCTCGCCGTCAACGTGGTGGAGCTGGACCGCGACGTCTACCGGGCGGCCGCCCTGTAGCCTGACCGGCCGTGACTACCTGGATCTGGGCCGCCGTCGCGGTCGTGCTCTTCGCGATGTACCTGAGCTGGACGGCCGGCCGACTGGACCGGTTGCACGCGCGGATCGACGCGGCCCGCGCCTCGCTCGACGCCCAGCTGGTGCGCCGCGCCTCGGTGGCCCAGGAACTGGCCACCTCCTCGCTGCTCGACCCGGCCGCCTCGCTGCTGCTGTACGAGGCCTCGCACGCCGCCCGGCAGGCCGAGGACGAGCACCGGGAGGTGGCGGAGAGCGAGCTGAGCCTCGCGCTGCGCGCGGTCTTCGCCGAGCCGGAGCAGGTCGCGGCGCTGCTGGACGCGCCCGGCGGCAAGGAGGCCGTGACGGATCTCACGGCCGCGGTCCGCCGGGTGCCGATGGCGCGGCGGTTCCACAACGACGCCGTCCGGGCGGCCCGCGCGGTGCGCGAGCACCGTCTCGTCCGGTACTTCCGGCTGGCCGGGCGCGCGCCCTTCCCGATGGCGTTCGAGATGGACGACGAGCCCCCGGCGGCGCTCACCCCCGAGGGCGCCCCGGCCTGAACGGCTACTGTTTGTCGTACCCGGACGGTCCGGCTGGACTGTATGGCGCATCGGTAAGGGGCGTTCCGGGCCTACGATAAGTCGATAGCACTGGTTCATCTTCGAGTGAGGTCTTACGTGTCCACCACCCCCATCACCGCAGACCAGCCGCAGATCGGCACCGCCCGGGTCAAGCGCGGCATGGCCGAGCAGCTCAAGGGCGGTGTGATCATGGACGTGGTCAACGCCGAGCAGGCGAAGATCGCCGAGGACGCCGGTGCCGTCGCGGTCATGGCCCTGGAGCGCGTGCCCGCCGACATCCGCAAGGACGGCGGCGTGGCCCGGATGTCCGACCCGAACATGATCGAGGAGATCATCTCCGCGGTCTCCATCCCCGTCATGGCCAAGTCCCGCATCGGCCACTTCGTCGAGGCCCAGGTCCTCCAGTCGCTCGGTGTCGACTACATCGACGAGTCCGAGGTCCTCACCCCGGCCGACGAGGTCAACCACTCCGACAAGTGGGCCTTCACCACCCCCTTCGTCTGCGGCGCCACCAACCTCGGCGAGGCCCTGCGCCGCATCGCCGAGGGCGCGGCCATGATCCGCTCCAAGGGCGAGGCGGGCACCGGCAACGTCGTCGAGGCCGTCCGCCACCTGCGCCAGATCAAGAACGAGATCGCCAAGCTGCGCGGCTTCGACAACAACGAGCTGTACGCCGCCGCCAAGGAGCTGCGCGCCCCGTACGAGCTCGTCAAGGAGGTCGCCGAGCTCGGCAAGCTGCCCGTCGTGCTGTTCTCCGCCGGCGGTGTCGCCACCCCGGCCGACGCCGCGCTGATGCGCCAGCTCGGCGCCGAGGGCGTCTTCGTCGGCTCCGGCATCTTCAAGTCCGGCGACCCGGCCAAGCGCGCCGCCGCCATCGTGAAGGCCACCACCTTCTTCGACGACCCGAAGATCATCGCGGACGCGTCCCGCAACCTCGGCGAGGCCATGGTCGGCATCAACTGCGACACCCTGCCCGAGAGCGAGCGCTACGCCAACCGCGGCTGGTAACCACCCGCGCCACGCCGGCCCGCCGCCCAGCACGTCCGCGCGGCGGGCCGGCGCACGTCCCCCCGCCACGACCGAAGAGGTAACCACCGTGTCCAGCAGCACCCCGACCATCGGCGTCCTGGCCCTCCAGGGCGACGTCCGCGAGCACCTCATCGCGCTGGCCGCCGCCGACGCGGTCGCCCGCCCGGTGCGCCGCGCCGAGGAGCTGGCCGAGGTGGACGCGCTGGTGATCCCCGGCGGTGAGTCCACCACCATGTCCAAGCTGGCGCTGCTGTTCGGCGTGATGGACCCGCTGCGGGCCCGGGTGGCCGACGGCATGCCGGTCTACGGCACCTGCGCCGGCATGATCATGCTGGCCGACAAGATCCTCGACGGCCGGGACGACCAGGAGACCGTCGGCGGCATCGACATGACGGTGCGCCGCAACGCCTTCGGCCGGCAGAACGAGTCCTTCGAGTCGGCGATCGACTTCCGCGGCCTGGAGGGGACGCCCGTCAACGGCGTGTTCATCCGAGCCCCGTGGGTCGAGTCGGTGGGCGCGGGCGTCGAGGTGCTGGCCGAGGTGCCGGCCGCCGACGGCCCGGACAGCCGCATCGTGGCCGTCCGGCAGGGCCACCTGCTGGCGACCTCGTTCCACCCCGAGCTCACCGGCGACCACCGCGTGCACGAGTACTTCGTGCGCATGGTCGAGGACGCCCTGCGCTGAGTCCGGCGGGCGGCGCGCTGACCGTGTGCCACCCCGCGGTGACGACACCGGTAAGATCTCCTCTGTTCATTTCCCTTTGGCGACGTAAAGGAGCTGGCGATGTCCGGCCACTCTAAGTGGGCTACCACCAAGCACAAGAAGGCCGTGATCGACGCCAAGCGCGGCAAGCTCTTCGCCAAGATGATCAAGAACATCGAGGTGGCGGCGCGCACCGGCGGTGGCGACCCGGCCGGCAACCCCACGCTGTACGACGCCATCCAGAAGGCGAAGAAGAGCTCCGTCCCGATCGACAACATCAACCGGGCCGTCAAGCGCGGCTCCGGTGCCGAGGCCGGCGGCGCGGACTACTCGACGATCATGTACGAGGGCTACGGCCCGAACGGCGTGGCCGTCCTCATCGAGTGCCTCACCGACAACCGCAACCGCGCGGCCTCCGACGTCCGCGTCGCGATGACCCGCAACGGCGGCTCGATGGCCGACCCGGGCTCGGTGTCCTACATGTTCACCCGCAAGGGCGTCGTGATCGTCCCCAAGGCCGACGGCGTGGACGAGGACAAGGTGCTCGACGTCGTCCTGGAGGCGGGCGCCGAGGAGGTCAACGACCTCGGCGAGGCCTTCGAGGTGGTCTCCGAGGCCACCGACCTGGTCGCCGTCCGCACCTCGCTGGTCGACGCCGGCATCGACTACGACTCGGCCGACGCCAACTTCGTCCCCAGCGTGCAGGTCGAGCTGGACGCCGACGGCGCCCGCAAGATCTTCAAGCTGATCGACGCGCTGGAGGACAGCGACGACGTGCAGAACGTCTTCGCCAACTTCGACGTCTCCGACGAGATCATGGCCGAGCTCGACGCCTGACCACCCGTCCCCCGCCGCCCGGCAGTCCCCGCGACTGCCGGGCGGCGGCGTGTTCGGGTGCGGGGGCGCGGGCGTTGTCGGTGCCGCCCGGTACCCTGCGGAGGGCCGAGGGAGCAGGCCGGGCGGCGACACGGAAGACGGGGTGCGGAGTGCGGGTACTGGGCGTGGACCCGGGGCTGACCAGGTGCGGCGTCGGCGTGGTCGACGGCGCCCCCGGCCGGCCGCTGCGGATGGTCGGCGTCGGCGTGGTGCGCACCCCGGTCGACGCGGAGATCGGCGTGCGCCTGCTGCAGATAGAGCAGGGCCTGGAGCAGTGGCTCGACGAGCACCGGCCCGACCTGGTCGCCGTCGAGCGGGTCTTCGCCCAGCACAACGTCCGCACCGTGATGGGCACCGCCCAGGCCAGCGCCGTCGCCATGCTCTGCGCCACCCGCCGCGGCATCCCCGTCACCCTGCACACCCCGAGCGAGGTCAAGGCCGCCGTCACCGGCTCCGGCCGGGCCGACAAGGCGCAGGTCACCGCCATGGTGCAGCGCCTGCTGCGCCTGGACGCCCCGCCGAAGCCGGCCGACGCCGCCGACGCCCTCGCCCTCGCCATCTGCCACATCTGGCGGGGCGGCGCCCAGGGCCGCATCGCCGCCGCACTCGCCAAGTCCGCACCGGCGCCCGCGGCGCCCGCGGCCCGGCGCCCCGCCGCACGTCAGGAGTACCGCCGATGATCGCCTTCGTCCAGGGCCCGGTGGCCCACATCGCGGCCGGCACGGCCGTCGTCGAGGTCGGCGGGGTCGGGATGGCCGTCCAGTGCACCCCGAACACCCTGGCCGGGCTGCGGATCGGCGAGAGCGCCAGGCTCGCCACCTCGCTGGTGGTGCGCGAGGACTCGCTCACCCTGTTCGGCTTCGCCGACGACGACGAGCGCGCCCTCTTCGAGATCCTGCAGGCCGCGCCCGGGGTCGGCCCGCGGCTGGCGCAGGCGATGCTCGCCGTGCACAGCCCGGACGCGCTGAGGGCCGCGGTCGCCGGCGGCGACGAGAAGGCGCTGATCGCGGTGCCCGGCATCGGCAAGGCGAAGGCCGCCAAGCTGCTGCTGGAGTACAAGGACAAGCTCGGCGCCCCGCACGGCGCCGTGCCCGCCCAGAAGCCGGTCGCCACCGGCCCGGCCCCCTGGCACGAGCAGCTGCACGCCGCGCTGGTCGGTCTCGGTTACGCTCCCCGCGAGGCCGACGAGGCCGTCGCCGCGGTCACCCCGGAGGCCGAGGCGCAGCAGGTGCCGGACATCGGCGCCCTGCTGCGGGCCGCCCTGCGAGGGCTCAACCGGGCCCGCTGACCGGCCCCGGCCGCCCCCGGACCCGCCTGCCCGCCGACGCTTTGACCATCTGACGACCAGTCGTCATGTCGACTTTGGAGCCGCTCCCGATGAGCCCGTACGACACCGACCCCGCCGACCGCCCGGCGGCAGACCGGCTGGTGGGGGCGGCCGCCGACGGCGAGGACCAGGCCGTCGAGGCGGCCCTGCGCCCCAAGCTGCTGGAGGAGTTCATCGGCCAGGAGCGCGTCCGCGAGCAGCTCTCCCTGGTGCTCCAGGCCGCCCGCCAGCGCGGCACCGCCCCGGACCATGTCCTGCTCAGCGGCCCGCCCGGACTCGGCAAGACCACCCTGTCGATGATCATCGCCGCCGAGCTGGGCGCGCCGATCCGGATCACCTCCGGCCCGGCCATCCAGCACGCGGGCGACCTCGCCGCGATCCTCTCCTCGCTCACCGAGGGCGAGGTGCTCTTCCTCGACGAGATCCACCGGATGTCCCGGCCGGCCGAGGAGATGCTCTACATGGCGATGGAGGACTTCCGGGTCGACGTCATCGTCGGCAAGGGCCCCGGTGCCACCGCCATCCCGCTCGAACTGCCGCCCTTCACCCTGGTCGGCGCCACCACCCGGGCCGGCCTGCTGCCGCCCCCGCTGCGCGACCGCTTCGGCTTCACCGGCCACATGGAGTTCTACGCCCCCGCCGAACTGGAGCAGGTGGTGCACCGCTCCGCCGCCCTGCTGGACGTCGACATCGACCCGGCCGGCGCCGCCGAGATCGCCGGCCGCTCCCGCGGCACCCCGCGCATCGCCAACCGGCTGCTGCGCCGCGTCCGCGACTACGCCCAGGTCAGGCACGACGGCCGGGTCACCCGGGAGATCTCCGCCCAGGCGCTGGACGTGTACGAGGTGGACGCCCGCGGCCTGGACCGCCTCGACCGCGCGGTGCTGGACGCGCTGCTGCGGCTGTTCGGCGGCGGCCCGGTCGGCCTGTCCACCCTCGCCGTCGCCGTGGGGGAGGAGGCCGAGACGGTCGAGGAGGTCGCCGAGCCCTTCCTCGTCCGCGAGGGGCTGCTCGCCCGGACGCCGCGCGGCCGGATCGCCACCGCGGCGGCCTGGCGCCACCTCGGGATGGCCCCGCCCGTGCAGGGCGGCGGGGCGAAGACGTCCGACCAGGCCGCTTTGTTCCCGGACGGCCGCTAGTCGGCCACCGGAAAACGGGTGCATGCCAAGGGTCGCCACTTTCGGCGGCACACTGGCATGCTTGGCGTTGTCCGTACAGTGCGGGTCGCCTAGACTCCGCCGGACCGCCCCTCTCGACCGACGGGCCGACGTATACCAGGCCGCCGGCCGAGGCGGCCCGCAAAGGACCCTGGCTGTGGCTAATCTCATCATCCTCATCCTCCCGATCGTCGCGATCTTCCTGATGTTCCGCTCGCAGAAGAAGCGGCAGCAGCAGGCGGCGTCGATGCAGGCGACCCTCCAGCCGGGCGCCGGCGTGCGGACGATCGGTGGCATGTACGCCCAGGTCAAGGCGGTCAACGACGAGACCGTCGAGCTGGAGGTCGCCCCCGGCGTGGTGGTGCACTACACCAAGGGCGCCGTCGCCGCCGTGCTGGAGCCGCTCGAGTACGACGCGATCATCAACGGCCGCCCGGCGGAGGCCGACGAGGAGCCGGCCGCCGAGGCCGAGGTCGCCGAGGACGCCGAGAAGCCGCTGAGCCTCGCCAAGGACGCCGAGGCCGGCGCCACCGAGACCAAGTAGTACGGTCGGGCCCACCCAGGCCGTGCGGCAACCGGCCGCCGGCCCAGATGACCTCAGGGCCGCCCTGCGCCGCCGTCCCCCGTCCCGCCTCACGCCGGACCGGGGCGCGGCCCGCGGCGGCATGGACAGGGAGAAACGAGCAAGGTGGCAACACCCAAGTCGCGCCAGCGCGACGGTTACCCGGGGCGGGCGCTGGCCCTGATCCTGGTGGTCACCGTCGGACTGGTCGCCCTCATGTTCGGGACGGGCACCAAGACGCCCCGTCTCGGAATCGACCTCGCCGGTGGCACCAGCGTCACCCTGACCGCCAAGTCGGACGACAAGGCCGCGATCAACAAGTCCAACATGGACATCGCGACCGGCATCATCCAGAAGCGCGTCAACGGTATGGGCGTCTCCGAGGCGGAGGTCCAGACCCAGGGCGACAGCAACATCATCGTCAACATCCCCAACGGCGGTGACAAGCAGGCGGCGATCGAGCAGATCGGCACGACTGCCAAGCTCTACTTCCGTCCCGTGGTCGCGCTCGCGCCGACCGGGGTCGACCCCTCGTCGCTGAACACCGGCTCGCCGTCCCCGTCCGGCTCCGCCAGCCCGTCCGCGAGCGCCTCGGCGAACGCGTCCGGTGCCTCCGCGAGCCCCTCCGGCAAGGCGTCCACCGCCCCCAGCGCCAGCGCCAGCAAGGCCGGCCGTGCGGTGAGCGACGCGCTGAAGGCCGACCCGTCCACCTCCGCGAAGCCCTCGGCCACCGCGTCCGGCTCGGCCTCGGCCGCCCCGAGCGGCGGCGCCACCCCGTCCGCGCCGACCAGCATGAGCCCCGAGCAGCTGACCGCGGCGCTCACCCAGGGCACCGTGCCGGCCGACGTCCAGCAGCAGTTCGCCGCGCTGGACTGCTCCAAGCCCGAGCAGCGCAAGGACTACCAGACCGACCCGAAGAAGAACGCGGTCGGCTGCTCCTACGACAAGGAGCAGGGCGTCTGGTACAAGTTCGCGCTCGGCCCGGTCGCCGTGAACGGCGCCGACGTGTCCAAGGCCTCGGCCCTGTTCGACACCCAGCGGGCCGGCGGCTGGCAGGTCGACCTGTCGTTCAACGACAACGGCTCCAAGGCCTTCGCGAGCACCACCGGCACCCTGGCCACCCAGGCCTCCCCGGCCAACCAGTTCGCCATCGTCCTGGACGGCAAGGTGGTCTCCCACCCGTACGTCAGCCAGTCGATCACCGGCGGCTCGGCCACCATCTCCGGCAGCTTCAGCCAGGAGGACGCCAAGGGCCTGGCCAACGTGCTGAGCTACGGCGCGCTGCCGCTGACCTTCGACATGAGCGACGTCACCACCGTCTCCCCGCAGCTCGGCGGCGACCAGCTGCAGGCCGGCCTGATCGCCGGCGCCATCGGCCTGGTGCTGGTGGTCGTGTACTCGCTCGTCTACTACCGGGGCCTGGGCCTGGTCTCCATCGCCGGTCTGCTGGTCTCGGCGGTCCTGACCTACGCGATCATGTGCCTGCTCGGCAGGAGCATCGGCTTCGCGCTGAACCTGCCCGCGGTCTGCGGCGCGATCGTCGCCATCGGCATCACGGCGGACTCGTTCATCGTGTACTTCGAGCGCATCCGCGACGAGGTCCGCGACGGCGCCCCGCTGCGGCCCGCCGTCCAGCGCGCCTGGCCGCGCGCCCGCCGCACCATCCTGGTCTCCGACTTCGTATCGTTCCTCTGTGCCGCGGTGCTGTACGTCGTCTCGGTCGGCAAGGTCCAGGGCTTCGCGTTCACGCTCGGCCTGACCACCCTGCTCGACATCGTGGTGATCTTCCTGTTCACCAAGCCGATGATCACCCTGCTGGCGCGGCGGAAGTTCTTCGCGAACGGCCACCCGTGGTCCGGCCTCGACCCGAAGCGGCTCGGCGCCCGCCCGCCGATCCGCGGCAGCCGTCGCCGTTCCTCCGCCAACGCCCCCAAGGAGGCCTGACGCCATGTCCCTTCGGAACATCGGCCACCGGCTCTACCAGGGCGAGGTCAGCTTCGACTTCGTCGGCAAGCGCAAGATCTGGTACTCCATCTCGGGCGTCATCGTCCTCGTCGCGGCGATCGGCCTGGCGATGGGCCTGCACCTGGGCATCGAGTTCAAGGGCGGCTCGGTCTACACCGTCCAGAAGCAGGGCCTGACGGTCTCGCAGGCGCAGGACGCCGCCAACCACATCACCGGTGACACCACCGCGCAGGTGCAGAAGACCGGCGACGGCAAGATCCGCATCCAGGTCAGCTCCGAGGAGAAGATCAGCGGCCCCGCGTTCTCCCAGGAGCTCTCCAAGGAGATCGGCGTCCCGACCAAGGACATCGACGCCCAGGTGATCGGCCCCTCCTGGGGCAAGCAGATCTCCCAGAAGGCCCTGCTCGGCCTGGTCGTCTTCATGGTGCTGGTCACCGCCTACCTGGCCATCGCCTTCGAGTGGCGGATGGCGCTGGCGGCGCTGGTCGCCCTGATCCACGACCTCCTGATCACCATCGGCGTCTACGCCCTGGTCGGCTTCGAGGTCACCCCCGGTACCGTGATCGGCTTCCTGACGATCCTCGGCTACTCGCTCTACGACACGGTCGTCGTCTTCGACACCGTGAAGGAGAACACCCGGGGCATCACCAAGCAGAACCGGCGCACCTACAGCGAGGCCGCCAACCTGGGCCTCAACCAGACCCTGGTGCGCTCGATCAACACCACCGTGGTCGCCCTGCTGCCCGTCACCGCCCTGCTGTTCATCGGCGGCGGCATGCTCGGCGCCGGCACGCTGAACGACATCTCGCTCGCGCTGTTCATCGGTCTGGCCGCCGGCGCGTACTCGTCGATCTGCGTCGCCACCCCGCTGCTCGCGCAGCTCAAGGAGCAGACCCCGGAGATGCGCGCGCTCGCCAAGCGCGTCGCGCAGCGCCGGGCCGCGGACGCCAAGGCCGCCGAGGCCGCCGGCACCGCGGAGGACGCCGAGAACGCGGAGGACGGCGAGGAGGTCGGCGCCGGCGTGGTCGGCCAGCGCAACCAGCCGGTCGCCCGCACCCGCGGCAAGGGCCGCCCGTCCGGGAAGCGCTGACCGGACACCGCACGGTCCGGCCGGCCCGAGGAGACTCGGGCCGGCCGGACCTTTTCCGTCACCGGGTGTCGCTGCGGGTAAGGTCGAACCGCAGATCGGGCCCGCCTGCCACGTCCGGCCCGCTGCACGCACAGGCCCGCTGCGCACATCAGGCCCGAAGGCCCCCGCCGACCCCCGAAGGACCCCACGTGACCTCGCCCGACCCCGTCCTCGCCGAGCTGCTGACCAGCCGGATCCGGGACGTCCCGGACTACCCGAAGCCCGGTGTGCTGTTCAAGGACATCGCGCCGCTGCTCGCCGACGCGGAGGCCTTCGGTGCGCTCACCCGGGCGCTCGCCGGCCGCGCCGCCGAGCTCGGGGCGACCAAGGTGGTCGGCCTGGAGGCCCGCGGCTTCGTCCTGGCCGCCCCCGCGGCCTTCGCGGCCGGCCTCGGCTTCGTGCCGATCCGCAAGAAGGGCAAGCTGCCCGGCGACGTCTTCGCCCGCTCCTACGACCTCGAGTACGGCTCCGCCACGCTGGAGGTCCAGTGCGACGCCTTCGCGCCCGGGGAGAAGGTGCTGGTCGTCGACGACGTGCTCGCCACCGGCGGCACCCTCGGCGCCTCGCTGGACCTCGTCCGTGAGGCCGGCGCCGAGCTGGCCGGCGTGGTCGTGCTGATGGAGCTCGGCTTCCTGCCGGGCCGCGAGCGGCTCACCGGCCACCTCGCCGGAGCGCCGCTGGACGCCCTGGTCACCGTCTGACCCGCGCGGACCCGGGCGCGGCGGCAGGTCCGCAGGCCGGCCGCCGCGCCCTCGGGTCCCGGTTCCGCGCCGGGCGGCCGACCGGCCGGGCCGCACTCTCGGTACCATGAAGATTCATCCCCTCTCGGTTGCACGACCGACGGGTGCGACCGATGGCGCGACCGCCCGAACGAGGGGGAGGCCCTTGCGCCCCCGAGGAGTGTCCTTGCCCGACGAGGTTGTGCCCACCGCGGAGGCCACCGCGCCCGAGAGCCGTCCCGCGCCCTCCGGCGCCGGCCCGGCGCGTCCCGCCCCGCCGCCCGGCCACCGGCCCTCCTCCGGCGGCATGCGCGCCCGCCTCGCACGGCTCGGCGGCCAGCGCAGCAGCGCGGTCAACCCCGTCCTGGAGCCGCTGTTCCGCACCATCCGGGCGAACGACCCGAAGGCCGACCCGGTCCTGCTCAAGGAGATCGAGAAGGCCTACGCCGTCGCCGAGAAGTGGCACCGCGGCCAGAAGCGCAAGAGCGGCGACCCGTACATCACCCACCCGCTCGCGGTGGCGACCATCCTCGCCGAGCTCGGCATGGACGCCCCCACCCTGATGGCGGGCCTGTTGCACGACACCGTCGAGGACACCGACTACGGCCTGGAGACGCTCCGGCAGGACTTCGGCGACGCCGTCGCACTGCTGGTCGACGGCGTCACCAAGCTGGACCGGGTCAAGTTCGGCGAGGCCGCGCAGGCCGAGACCGTGCGCAAGATGGTCGTCGCGATGGCCAAGGACCCGCGCGTCCTGGTGATCAAGCTCGCCGACCGCCTGCACAACATGCGCACCATGCGCTACCTCAAGCGGGAGAAGCAGGAGAAGAAGGCCCGCGAGACGCTGGAGATCTACGCCCCGCTGGCGCACCGGCTGGGCATGAACACCATCAAGTGGGAGCTGGAGGACCTCGCCTTCGCGATCCTCTACCCCAAGATGTACGACGAGATCGTGCGCCTGGTGGCCGAGCGCGCGCCCAAGCGGGACGAGTACCTGGCCACCGTGATCGACCAGGTGCAGGGCGACCTGCGCGGCGCCCGGATCCAGGCCCAGGTCACCGGCCGGCCGAAGCACTACTACTCGGTCTACCAGAAGATGATCGTGCGGGGCCGCGACTTCGCCGAGATCTACGACCTGGTGGGCATCCGGGTCCTGGTCGACACCGTCCGCGACTGCTACGCGGCGCTGGGCACCATCCACGCGCGGTGGAACCCGGTGCCGGGGCGGTTCAAGGACTACATCGCGATGCCCAAGTTCAACATGTACCAGTCGCTGCACACGACGGTCATCGGGCCCGGCGGCAAGCCGGTCGAGCTGCAGATCCGCACCTTCGACATGCACCGCCGCGCCGAGTACGGCATCGCCGCGCACTGGAAGTACAAGCAGCGCGCGGTGGCCGGCGCCTCCAAGGTCCGCACCGACACCCCCGCGCACGCCCGCAAGCACGACAAGGCCGACGCCGTCAACGAGATGGCCTGGCTGCGGCAGCTGCTGGACTGGCAGAAGGAGACCGAGGACCCGAGCGAGTTCCTGGAGTCGCTGCGCTTCGACCTCTCCAGCAACGAGGTCTTCGTCTTCACCCCCAAGGGCGACGTGATAGCGCTGCCCGCCAAGGCCACCCCGGTGGACTTCGCCTTCGCCGTGCACACCGAGGTCGGCTACCGCTGCATCGGCGCCCGGGTGAACGGCCGCCTGGTGCCGCTGGAGTCCGAGCTGGAGAACGGCGACACCGTCGAGGTCTTCACCTCCAAGGCGGAGAACGCCGGTCCCTCCCGGGACTGGCTCACCTTCGTCAAGTCGCCGCGCGCCCGCAACAAGATCCGTGCCTGGTTCTCCAAGGAACGCCGCGAGGAGGCCATCGAGCACGGCAAGGAGGCCATCGCCCGGGCCATGCGCAAGCAGGGCCTGCCGATCCAGCGCATCCTCACCGGCGACTCCCTGGTCACCCTGGCGCACGAGATGCGGTACCCCGACATCTCCTCGCTCTACGCCGCGATCGGCGAGGGCCACGTCGCCGCGCAGTCCATCGTGCAGAAGCTGGTGCAGGCGCTCGGCGGCGAGGAGGGCGCGACCGAGGACCTCGCCGAGACGGCCACCCCGACGCACCAGAGCCGCTCGCTGCGGCGTCGCGCCAAGGGTGACCCGGGTGTGATCGTCAAGGGCACCGAGGACGTCTGGGTCAAGCTGGCCCGCTGCTGCACCCCGGTGCCGGGCGACCCGATCGTCGGCTTCGTGACCCGCGGCAACGGCGTCTCGATCCACCGCTCGGACTGCGTGAACGTCGAGGCGCTCTCGCAGCAGCCGGAGCGCATGATCGAGGTCGAGTGGGCGGCCACCCAGTCCTCGGTCTTCCTGGTGGCCATCCAGGTCGAGGCGCTGGACCGCTCGCGACTGCTCTCGGACGTCACCCGGGTGCTCTCCGACCAGCACGTCAACATCCTGTCGGCGGCGGTGCAGACCTCCCGGGACCGGGTGGCGATGAGCCGCTTCACCTTCGAGATGGGCGACCCCAAGCACCTCGGCCACGTCCTGAAGGCCGTCCGCGGCGTGGAGGGCGTCTACGACGTGTACCGGGTCACCTCGGCCAAGAAGTAGAGGAACCACTGGGGGCAGCAGCCAGGGGCGCGGGGAACTGCGCAATTCGGATGCGGGTGTCGTGGCAGATCAGGGCTTGGCCCGTTCTGTGAGGACGCCCGCATCCGAATTGCGCAGTTCTTCCCCAGCCTTCGGCCGGGAGGTGCTCCCACGCGCCCCTGAGGGGTTTCACCTGCTCTCGCGGAGGCGCTGGATCTGGCGGTCGGCGAGTTCGGTGGTGCGGCGCATGTGGCGGGCGAGGAAGGCGAGTTCCTCCTCGGTGTACTCGGCCAGCATCGCGTCCCAGCCCTCGCCGAGTTCGCCCCAGAGTTCGCCGAGGCGGGCCGCCGCCTCGGGCACCGGTTCGACCAGCACCCGCCGGCGGTCCTCCTCGTCGCGTCGGCGGGTGACGTAGCCGGCCCGTTCCAGCCGGTCCACCAGACGGGTGGCCGAGCCGCTGGTGAGCCCGGTCAGCTCGGCGATCCGGCCGGTGGTGAGCGGTCCCTCCTCCAGGCCCAGCAGGTTGAGGCACTGCACGTCGGTGGGGTGCAGCCCGAGCCGGTCCGCCACCGCCTGGTTGAACAGCGCGTACGAGGCGAGGTAGCGACGGGAGTCGGCTTCCAGGTCGTGCGGCCGCATGGGCATCCTCCCGATAAATTATCTGCGCGACGCAGAGAACTCGTCCTACAGTGTCTGCATGACGCAGACATCATATGTCGCGGTGGCCGGAGCCACCGGCACCCAGGGCGCCGCCGTGGTCGACGCCCTCCTCGCGCGGGGCCTGTCCGTCCGTGCCCTCACCCGTACCCCCGACTCGGCTGCCGCCCGCTCGCTCGCTGCCGCTGGCGCCCGGGTGGTGGCCGCCGACTTCGACGACCGGGAGTCCCTGGACGCCGCCCTCGCCGGTGCCGCCGCCCTCTTCGCCATGTCGACGCCGTTCGGCACGGACCTCGCCACCGAGGTCCGCCAGGGCACCGCCCTGGTCGAGGCCGCCGCCGACGCCCGGGTCGGCCACATCGTGTTCACCTCCGCCGCGCACGCCGACCGCGACACCGGCATCCCGCACTTCGACAGCAAGTACCGGATCGAACGCCGGCTCGCCGGGCTCGGCGTGCCCTGGACCGTCCTCGGCCCCGCGGCCTTCATGGAGAACTACGCGGGGGAGTGGACCCTGCAGGGCCTGCGCGAGGGCGGCTTCGTGCTCCCCATGCCGCCCGAGCGCCCGCTCGCGCTCGTCCCCGCCCGTGACATCGGCGCCTTCGCCGCGCTCGCGCTCACCCGCCCCGACGAGTTCGCCGGCCGGCGGATCGACCTCGCCTCGGACGCCCTGACCTGCCCCGGGATCGCCGAGGTGCTCAGCTCCGCCACCGGCCGGCCGATCGGCTTCCGCCGACTGCCGCTCGCCGAGATCGAGGCGTACTCCGCCGACCTCGCCGCGATGTTCCGCTACTTCACCGAGACCGGGCTCGACATCGACACCGCGGCGCTGCGCCGCGACCACCCCGAGGTCGGCTGGCAGGACTTCGCCGCCTGGGCGCACGGCCGCACCTGGCCGCTGTGACCGGACGGGCGGCGACCGGAACGGCGCGGAGGGCCCCCGCCGCGGCGGGGGCCCTCCGGTCGTGCGCGGGGGAGCGGGGCGTCAGCCGCCGAACTCCTCCAGGCTCTTCTGGGCCTGGTCCAGCAGGGCCTGACGGCCCGCCAGCTCGGACTCCAGCTTGGCGACCCGGCTCGCGTTGCCGGCCGCACGGGCCTTGTCCAGGTCCGCCTGCAGCTTGTCCACGGCCTGCTGCAGCAGACCGGTCATGCCGGCCGCGCGGGCCTTGGCCTCCGGGTTGGTGCGCTGCCACTCGGCGTCCTCGGCCTCGCGGACCGCCCGCTCGACGGCGTTCAGCCGGCCGTCCAGCTGGCCGCGGGCGGCACGCGGCACGTGGCCGATCGCCTCCCAGCGCTCGTTGACCTCGCGCAGCGCCGCCTTCGCCGCCTTGAGGTCGGTGATCGGCAGGATCGCCTCCGCCTCCAGCAGCAGCGCCTCCTTGAGCTTCTGGTTCTCGCCCTGCTCGGCGTCCCGCTCGCTGAACGCGGAGGACCGGGCCTGGAAGAAGACGTCCTGGGCGCCGCGGAACCGCGCCCACAGCTCCTCCTCCGCGTCCCGCTGCGCCCGCCCGGCCGCCTTCCACTGCGCCATCAGGTCGCGGTAGCGCGCGGCGGTGTCGCCCCACTCCGTCGAGCCGGAGAGCGCCTCGGCCTCGGCGACCAGCTTCTCCTTGGTCTGCCGGGCGTGCTCGCGCTCGTTGTCGAGCGCCGCGAAGTGCGCCTTGCGGTGCTTGGAGAACACCGAGCGGGCGTGCGAGAAGCGGTGCCACAGCTCGTCGTCGCTCTTGCGGTCCAGCCGGGGCAGGCCCTTCCAGGTCTCCACCAGGGCGCGCAGCCGGTCGCCGGCCTCCCGCCACTGGGTGGACTCGGCGAGCTGCTCGGCCTCGGCGACCAGCGCCTCCTTGGCCGAACGCGCGTCCTCCTGGGCCTTCGCACGGGCCGCGCGCCGCTCCGCCTGGCGGGACTCGATCTCGCCGCTCAGCGTCTCGAGGCGCTTGGCGAGCGAGTCCAGGTCGCCGACCGCGTGCGCCTCGGCCACCTGGGCCTTGAGGTGGTCCAGGGCGACCTGGGCCTCCTTGGCGGCCAGGTCGGTCTTCCGGACGCGGTGCTCCAGCAGGCCGATCTCGGCCTCCAGCCCCTGGTACTTGCGCTCGAAGTACGCCAGGGCCTCCTCCGGGGAGCCGGCCTGCCAGGAGCCGACGACGCGTTCGCCCTCGGCCGTCCTGACGTACACGGTCCCCTGCTCGTCGACACGGCCCCACGGGTCGCTGCTCACAGCGCCTCCTCCAATGACGTCCCGCCCGCCGCAGCGGCGTCGGCACGTCGTCCACAGTTGAATGTGCGGCGGACCGGTGGAGTCCGCCGTCCTGCCGCCGAGTGCTGCCGAGGGTGACGGCCGACGGTCAGGGCACCCTATACAACAGCAACATAGGCGACCAGCGTCGGTGCTGTCCGCATCCGGGCCGGGTGATTTCCCGGCCGATCGCGGTGACCGGACGGCCGGGAGCCGGCCGGTCACCGCCCGGGGGGATCAACCCTTCGTCGTGGTCACCGAGTTGAGGACGACGTCGGCCACCGGCGCGCCGTCGCCGCCGCCGCCCTGCACACCGCCCGCGGCGATGTTCTGCACGACGTCGAGGCCGCCCGTCACCTTGCCGAACGGCGTGTAGTTCGGCGGGAGCTGGGTGTCCTTGTAGACCAGGAAGAACTGGCTGCCGTTGGTGCCCGCGCCGGCGTTGGCCATCGCCACCGTGCCGGCCGGGTAGGTCGCGCCGGTCAGGTTCTCGTCCGCGAACTGGTAGCCGGGGCCGCCGGACCCGGTGCCCGTCGGGTCGCCGCACTGCAGCACGTAGATGCCCTCGGTGGTGAGCCGGTGGCACTTGGTGTGGTCGAAGTACTTCTCGTTCGACAGGAACGCGAAGGAGTTCACCGTGTGCGGGGCCTTCGCGGCGTCCAGCGCGATGGTGACCTTGCCGCAGCTGGTGTCCAGCGCCATCGTGTACGAGGCCTTGGTGTCCACCGTCATCGCCGGCTCGGTCTTGAACTGCTTGCCGTTCGGGGAGCCCGGCGCCGGCGTGGTGCAGCCCTTGACCGGGGTGGCCGCCGCGGTCGGCGTGGGGGCCGCGGCCGCGTCCTTCTTGTCGCCGTCCGAGCCGCCGAGCGCCCAGGCCGCACCGGCAGCCGCGACCACCGCGACGGCCACGCCCGCGCCGACCAGCACGTTGCGCTTGCGCGCCTGCTTCTGGGCCTCGGCCCGGCGCTGCATCTGGCGCTCGTACTTCTCGCGGGCGAGCTGCCGCCGCCGCTGTTCGCTGCTGACCACCGGCCGTGTCTCCTGTGAATGCTGAGGCGGGGATTGGGGGGTTCCGGTGCGGATCATCGCATCCGCAGGCGGCCAAGTGTAAGGACCCCGGGCGTAAGCACGAGATCAAACGGCTCCGCCACCGGGCTATCTGGTTCGCTCCCGGTGCCGTGCCGCCGGTAGGCTGCGGTGTGACCGGGCGGTGACACGACCGCCCGCGGCCTCCCGAATCGCCGCCCGACTCGACCGAAGGACTCACGTGTTCGTCGCCGGATTTCCCGCCGGAGCCTGGGGCACCAACTGCTACCTGGTCGCACCGGCCGCCGGCGAGGAGTGCGTGATCGTCGACCCCGGCCACGAGGCCGCGCGGGGCGTCGAGGACCTCGTCCGCGAGCACCGGCTCAAGCCGGTCGCGGTGCTGCTCACCCACGGACACATCGACCACATCGCCTCCGTGGTCCCGGTCTGCGGCGCCCGCGGCGTCCCGGCGTGGATCCACCCCGAGGACCGCTACATGATGAAGGACCCGGGCCGCGGCCTGGGCCGCTCGCTCGGGCAGCAGATCATGGGCTCGATCACCGTCGGCGAGCCGGACGACGTCCGCGAACTCACCGACGGCAGCGTGCTGGAGCTCGCCGGCCTGGAGCTCACCGTCGACCACGCCCCCGGCCATACCAGGGGGTCGGTGACCTTCCGGACGCCCTTGTCGGACCAGATCCCCCCGGTCCTGTTCTCGGGCGACCTGCTGTTCGCCGGCTCCGTCGGGCGTACGGACCTCCCGGGCGGGGACAGCAAGGCGATCATGGAATCGCTGGCCCGGGTGTGCCTGCCCCTCGACGACGAGACCGTGGTCCTGTCCGGCCACGGCTCCCAGACCACCATCGGCCGCGAGCGCGCCACCAACCCGTACCTCCTGCAGGCGGCCGGTGCGCAGGACGCTCCGGCCCACCCGCGACGAGGAATGTGACGGAAGAGACGTTGAGCACCTTCTCCGCCCCCAAGGGCACCTACGACCTGCTGCCCCCGAGCTCCGCGACCTTCCTGGCGATCCGCGAGCGCCTCTCCGCGCCCGCCCGCCTGGCCGGGTACGGCTACGTCGAGACGCCGGTCTTCGAGGACGTGAAGCTCTTCTCCCGCGGCGTCGGCGAGTCCACCGACATCGTCACCAAGGAGATGTACAACCTCACCACCAAGGGCGGCGACGAGCTCGCGCTGCGCCCCGAGGGCACCGCCTCGGTGCTGCGCGCCGCCCTCCAGGCCAACCTGCACAAGCAGGGCAACCTGCCGGTCAAGCTCTGGTACTCGGGCTCGTACTACCGCTACGAGCGCGCCCAGAAGGGCCGCTACCGCCAGTTCGCCCAGGTCGGTGCCGAGGCGATCGGCGCGGAGGACGCGGCGCTCGACGCCGAGCTGATCGTCCTCGCCGACGACGCCTTCCGCTCGCTCGGCCTGAGCGACTACACGCTGCTGCTCAACAGCCTCGGCGACAAGCAGTGCCGCCCGGTCTACCGCGCCGCCTTGGTCGAGTTCCTCGCCGGCCTCGACCTCGACGAGGACACCCGCCGCCGCGCGGAGATCAACCCGCTGCGCGTCCTCGACGACAAGCGCGAGTCGGTGCAGGCCCAGCTCGGCGGCGCCCCGATGCTGCGCGACTACCTCTGCGAGGACTGCAAGGCCTACGACGAGAAGGTCCGCGAGCTGCTCACCGCCAACGGCGTGGCCTTCACCGACGACCCCAAGCTCGTCCGCGGCCTGGACTACTACACCCGCACCACCTTCGAGTTCGTGCACAACGGCCTCGGCGCCCAGTCCGCGATCGGCGGCGGCGGCCGCTACGACGGGCTCTCCGAGATGATCGGCGGCCCCGCGCTGCCGTCCGTCGGCTGGGCCCTCGGGGTGGACCGCACCTACCTGGCCCTGGAGGCCGAGGGCGTCGTCCTCGACCTGCCCGCGCCGACCGCCGTCTACGCCGTCGCGCTCGGCGAGGAGGCCAAGAACGTCCTCTTCGCCAAGGTGGTCGAGCTGCGCCGCGCAGGGGTGGCCACCGACCTCGCCTTCGGCGTCAAGAGCATCAAGAACGCCATGAAGTCCGCCGACCGTTCCGGCGCCCGCTTCGCCCTGGTCGCTGGGGACCGAGATCTCGCCGCCGGGGTCGTCCAGCTCAAGGACATGACCACCGGCGAGCAGGTCCCCGTCGCCCTCGAAGCACTCGTATCCACCCTGAAGGAGAAGCAGCTGTGATCCGCACGCACGACGCGGGCACGCTCCGCGCGGAGCACGCCGGAACGACCGTCACCCTGGCCGGCTGGGTCGCCCGCCGCCGCGACCACGGCGGCGTGGCCTTCATCGACCTGCGCGACGCCTCCGGCACCGTGCAGATCGTCGTCCGCGACACCCTCGACGCCGCCGGCGAATCAGTCCACGAGCTGCGCGCCGAGTACTGCGTCAAGGTCGTCGGCGAGGTCCGCGTGCGCCCCGAGGGCAACGAGAACCCCGACATCGCCACCGGCGCCGTCGAGGTCGTCGTCAGCGCGATCGAGGTGCTCTCCGAGGCAGCCCCCGTCCCGTTCCCGGTCGCCGAGTACGAGCCCGGTACGGTCAACGAGGAGGTGCGCCTGCGCTACCGCTACCTGGACCTCCGCCGCGAGGGCCCGGCCCGCGCGCTGCGCCTGCGCTCCAAGGTCAACAACATCATCCGCCGGGTGATGGAGGAGAACGACTACCTCGACATCGAGACGCCGTACCTCACCCGCTCCACCCCCGAGGGCGCCCGCGACTTCCTCGTCCCCGTCCGTCTGCAGCCCGGCCACTGGTACGCCCTGCCGCAGTCGCCCCAGCTGTTCAAGCAGCTGCTGATGGTGGCCGGCATGGAGCGCTACTACCAGATCGCCCGCTGCTTCCGCGACGAGGACTTCCGCGCCGACCGCCAGCCGGAGTTCACCCAGCTCGACATCGAGGCCTCGTTCGTCGACCAGGAGGACGTCCTGGCCCTCGGCGAGAAGATCATCGGCGCGATCTGGCGCGACGTCCACGGCTACGAGGTCCCCAACCCGCTGCCGCGGATGACCTACGCCGACGCGATGGCCCGCTACGGCTCCGACAAGCCGGACGTCCGCTTCGGCCAGGAGCTGACCGACCTCACCGAGTACTTCGCCGGCACCGAGTTCCGCGTGTTCCAGGCCCCGTACGTCGGCGCGGTCGTCATGCCCGGCGGCGCCTCGCAGCCCCGCAAGCAGCTCGACGCCTGGCAGGACTGGGCCAAGGCCCGCGGCGCCCGCGGCCTCGCCTACGTCCTCGTCGACGCCGAGACCGGCGAGCTCCGCGGCCCGGTCGCCAAGAACCTCTCCGAGGAGCACCTGGCCGGCCTCGCCGCCGCCGCCGGTGCCAAGCCCGGCGACGCGGTCTTCTTCGCCGCCGGCAAGAAGGCCCCCTCGCAGGAGCTGCTCGGCGCCGCCCGCCTGGAGATCGGCCGCCGCTGCAACCTGATCGACGAGTCCCAGTGGGCCTTCCTCTGGGTCGTCGACTTCCCGATGTTCGAGCCCATCGAGGACGACAAGGGCGAGTTCCAGGGCTGGCACGCGGTGCACCACCCCTTCACCGCGCCCACCGCCGAGTCGCTCGCCACCTTCGACACCGACCCGGGCAACGCGCTCTCCAACGCCTACGACCTGGTGCTCAACGGCTCCGAGCTGGGCGGCGGTTCGATCCGTATCCATCAGCGGGACGTCCAGAAGCGCGCGTTCGACGCGATCGGCCTCTCCGAGGAGGAGGCGACCTCGCAGTTCGGCTTCCTGCTGGACGCTTTCAACTACGGCCCGCCGCCGCACGGCGGCGTCGCCTTCGGCCTGGACCGCATCGTCACCCTCCTCGGCGGGTACGACACCATCCGTGACGTCATCGCCTTCCCGAAGACGTCCACCGGCGGCGACCCGCTGACCGGTGCCCCGACCCCGATCACCCCCGCGCAGCGCCGCGAGGCCGGGGTCGACGCCAAGCCCAAGTCGGAGACCGAGCCCAAGGCCTGACCGAGGTCGGCTACCCTGTCACGGCCCCGGGGGGGGGAGAGCAACCCCCCGGGCCGGGGCCCAACAGCGGGGGGAGCCACAGGGGGGGAGCACAA
>NZ_JBFBDW010000012.1:0-157528 GCF_040683455.1 Kitasatospora sp. NPDC093679 | reverse complement strand
CGGGCCTCACCGTGGTCGGCACCCCTGACCGGGCCCCGGGGGGTGATAGCCCCCCCCCGGGGCCGGTCCACAACGGCGTGCGACGACAGAGGAGTGCACCACATGGCCGTCCGTACCAGAGTCGAGCTCCCGTCGGATGCTCCCGCCACCCGGCGGGTGCACATGGCGGCGTTTCCGGGCCCCGACGAGGCCGACCTCGTCGACGCGCTGCGCCGCGACCCGGCCTGGCTGCCCGACCTCTCGGTGGTCGCCGTCGAGGACGAACTCGTCCTGGCCCACGCCCTGCTGACACGCCTTCAGGTCGGCGACGGATGGGCCGTCGCACTCGCCCCGGTCGCCGTCGCCCCCGAGTGGCAGCGCAAGGGCATCGGCGCACAGGTCGTGCGCGCCGCGCTGACCGCCGCCGAGGAGGCCGGCGAGCGCCTGGTCGTCGTCCTCGGCGACCCCGGCTACTACTCCCGCTTCGGATTCATCCCGGCCTCCCGCCACGAGGTCACCGGGCCCTACGACGTCCAGGACGACTGCTTCCTCGTCCTGCCGCTGCCCGGCTACGACGGCTCGCCGCGGGGCCTGTGCCGCTACCCCGCCCCGTTCGACGCCGTCTGATCCACCGCGCCCGTGGGCGGCCGCACCCGGCCGCCCACCGCCACCGTCTCCCGGCAGCTGCGCACGAAGGCCTCCGCGGCCGGCGTCGGCGGCCGGCCCGCCGGCCAGTAGAGACCGGCCCGGCTCGGCCCGAGCCCGCGCACCGGCCGGAACACCACGTCGGGTCGGCCCGCCAGGGCGCCGAGCGAGGCCGGGGCGAAACCGATGCCCTGCCCGCAGGCCACCGCCGCCAGCCACTCGTCCGGGCTGTGCACCACCGCGCCGACCCGCACCGGCCGTCCGCCGCGGGCGTCCGCGCCCACCCAGTGGTCCCGCCAGAAGCCCGCCACCGCCGGCACCGAGACGACGGCCTCGTCCAGCAGGTCCGCCATCGCTAGCTCGCCGCGGCCGGCCAGCCGGTGCCCGGCCGGCAGCACCACCCAGCGCTCGTCCAGGCCGAGCGGCGCACAGCCGTACCGGCCGTCCGCGGTCGCCCCGCCCTCCCCGCCCTCCTCGGGCGGGGCGTGCCACAGTGCCAGGTCGATCTCGCCGGCGTCCAGGGCCACCCCGGAGTCGAAGCCGTTGAACTGCCGCAGCCGCACCTGCCAGCCGGGCATCCGCCGGGCGAAGGCCTCCACCGTGGCCAGCCCCACCAGGTGGATGGTGCCGCTCTCGAATCCCACCCGGAGCACCGCCGGGCGGCCGGCCGCCGCCCGGGCGGCGGCCAGCGCGTCCGCCCAGCCGGCCAGCAGCGCGGGCACCCGCGCGGCCAGTTCGTGCGCCGCCGGCGTCGGTGCCATCCCGGCGCGCGACCGCTCGAACAGCCGGACCTCCAGCTGCCCCTCCAGCAGCCGGATCCGCTTGGTCAGGGTCGGCTGGGCCACGCCGAGCCGGGACGCCGCGGCGGTGAGCTGTCCCTCGTCGAACACCGCCGCGAACGCCCGCAGCAACCGGGTGTCGATGTCCATGCCCACAGGGTATGGATCACGGAATTGGACCGGGAGGGCGGGGCTGGTGCAGAGTCGGCCGCTCACGGGGGGAGCGGTACCGGCAGTGCAGGGGGCTGCCGGTGCCGTCCGCCGTGCCGCTCCCGGCACGGAGCGGTGATCCGCCGTAGCGTGGGTGCCCACCGCGCGGACGGAGGGCACACCTGTGGGGAAGACCGATCGGCTCGCGAAGAAGCCGTACGAGCGCGAGCTGCTGCGTCTCCAGCACGAACTGGTCCGCCTGCAGGAATGGGTCCGCAGCGAGGGCGTGCGGCTGGTCGTCGTCTTCGAGGGCCGGGACGCCGCCGGCAAGGGCGGTGCGATCAGGCGCGTCACCGAGTACCTCAATCCGCGCATCGCCCGGATCGCCGCGCTGCCCGCCCCGACCGAGCGCCAACGGGGTCAGTGGTACTTCCAGCGCTACGTCGAGCAGCTGCCGGCCGCCGGCGAGATGGTCCTGTTCGACCGCAGCTGGTACAACCGGGCCGGCGTCGAGCGCGTCATGGGCTTCTGCACCGAGGAGGAGTACTGGCTCTTCCTGCACCAGACCCCGCTCTTCGAGCAGATGCTGATCGAGGCCGGCATCCTGCTGCGCAAGTACTGGTTCTCGGTCAGCGACACCGAGCAGGAGAAGCGCTTCCGGTCCCGGCTCTCGGACCCGATGCGCCGCTGGAAGCTCTCCCCGATGGACATCCAGTCCATCACCCGCTGGGAGGAGTACTCCCGGGCCAAGGACGTGATGTTCGCCCACACCGACATCCCGGAGTCGCCCTGGTACGTGGTGGAGGGGGACGACAAGCGGCGGTCCAGGATCAACATGATCGCCCACCTGCTCTCCACCGTCCCGTACCTGGCGATCGAGCCGCCCGCGGTCGAGCTGCCGCCCCGCCCCGCCCCGACGGGCTACCAGCGGCCGCCGCGCGACCTGCAGACCTACGTCCCGGACCACGCGGCGAAGCTGGCGGACTGACCGGGCCGGCTCAGCTCGCCGAGCCGGCCGCCGCACCCGTCGCCAGGTCCGGACCCCACCGGTCCAGTGCGGCCTGCAGGTCGAGCGGGCCCGGCCGGGCGTCCGACTCGGCGGCCGGCCAGTCCTCGCGCGGGACCCGCCACATCACCTCGAACTCGTTGCCGTCCGGGTCCTTGGCGTAGAAGGACTTGGACACCAGGTGGTCGGTCGAGCCGACCAGCGCCTTCCGCTCGGCGAGTCTCGCCCCGATCTCCGCCAGCTCGCCGAGCGTGCCGACCTCCCAGGCCAGGTGGTAGAGGCCGACCCGGCCCTGCTCCGGACCGGGCGCGTCCGCGCCGATCGCGAACAGCCCGAGGTCGTGGTCGTTCAGCGTGTCCGGCGCCGACAGGAACGCCGCCCGGCCGGGGATCAGGTGGCCGACCGAGAACCCGAAGACCTGGGTGTAGAAGGCGACCGAACGGTCGACCTCGCGGATCCACAGCACGGCGTGGTTCAGACGGCGGACGGGCATGGCGCACTCCTTCGGCGACGGGGGGAGCCCCCAGCGTACGCCCTCAGGTTCAAATTCGAACTACCCGGCCGGGCCGTCGGTCCGCTCGCATACCCTTGCGCCCGTGGACGAACCGGACCTCTTCACCGCAGCCGCCGAGGAACGCCAGGCCAAGGAACCCGGCCGGGCCCCGCTCGCCGTACGGATGCGCCCGCGCACCCTCGACGAGGTCGCCGGCCAGAGCCGGCTGCTCAAGGACGGCTCCCCGCTGCGCCGCCTGGTCGCCGGCTCCCGCGGCCCCGCCGCCACCAGCTCGGTCATCCTCTGGGGCCCGCCCGGCACCGGCAAGACCACCCTCGCCCACGTGATCAGCCAGGCCGTCGAGGGCCGCTTCGTCGAACTCTCCGCCATCACCGCCGGCGTCAAGGAGGTCCGCGCGGTCATCGACGGCGCCCGCCGCGCCGTCGGCATGACCGGCCGCGAGACCGTCCTCTTCCTCGACGAGATCCACCGCTTCTCCAAGGCCCAGCAGGACTCCCTGCTGCCCGCCGTCGAGAACCGCTGGGTCACCCTGATCGCCGCCACCACCGAGAACCCCTACTTCTCGGTGATCTCCCCGCTGCTCTCCCGCTCGCTGCTGCTCACCCTGGAGGCGCTCACCGATGACGACGTGCGCACCCTGCTGCGCCGCGCGGTCGCCGACGAACGCGGGCTGCAGGGCGCCGTCGAACTCTCCGCGGAGGCCGAGGACCACCTCGTCCGGCTCGCCGGCGGCGACGCCCGCCGGGCGCTCACCACCCTGGAGGCCGCCGCCGGCGCCGCGCTGGAGCAGGGCGCGGCGGAGATCACCCTGGCCGCCACCGAGACCGCCGTCGACCAGGCCGCCGTTCGCTACGACAAGGACGGCGACCAGCACTACGACGTGGCCAGCGCCCTCATCAAGTCGATCCGCGGCAGCGACGTGGACGCCACCCTGCACTACCTGGCCCGGATGATCGAGGCGGGGGAGGACCCGCGGTTCATCGCCCGACGGCTGATGATCTCCGCCAGCGAGGACGTCGGCCTGGCCGACCCGACCGCGCTCGCCACCGCCGTCGCCGCGGCCCAGGCGGTCGCCATGATCGGCTTCCCGGAGGCCAGGATCATCCTCGCCGAGGCCGCCATCGCCCTGGCGCTGGCCCCCAAGTCCAACGCCGCCTACCTGGCCATCGACGCCGCCCTCGCCGACGTCCGACAGGGCCTGGCCGGGCCCGTCCCGCCGCACCTGCGGGACGCCCACTACGGCGGCGCCGGCACGCTCGGCCACGGCAAGGGCTACCAGTACCCGCACGACCTCCCCGAGGGCATCGCCCCCCAGCAGTACGCGCCGGACGCGGTGCACGGCCGGGAGTACTACCGGCCCACCCGGCGCGGCGGCGAGGCCCGCTACGCCGAGACCGTCGAATGGACCAGGTCCCGGCTCAAGGGCGAGTGACCCGGGCGAGCGGCCCGGCCCGGGTCGGGCGGTCCGGGCGGGGCGGTCCCGGGTGGTGATCGGTGACGCCGACCGGACGGTATACTCGGGCGGAGTGCCATGTCCCGGGCACGGCGGCGGGTGAGAACCGGCCGACCGTCCGCACCAGCGGGGCACCGGCCACGAGGCCCCTCCTCCGGGAGGACCTCCAGGAGCGTCGCGCACCGGTTCCGGTGTCGCGGGCAGCCCACCACCCCCGCGGTCGGTGGGCCACTCGTGTGCAAGCACGCACGTGCCCGGCTCGGAGAGCGGCTGACCACCCCGGTGGTTTTTCTCCGGGTCGCGAGAAGCGGCCTCCGTCAACACCTGGTGAAGCCGTATTCGCACACCGAAAGAGGTATTGGTTCCATGGCGAACCAGAAGCGCCCCAAGGTCAAGATCGCTCGTGCCCTGGGCGTCCCGCTGACCCCGAAGTCCGTCAAGTACTTCGAGGCCCGCCCGTACCCGCCCGGCCAGCACGGCCGCGGCCGCAAGCAGAACTCTGACTACAAGGTCCGTCTGACCGAGAAGCAGCGTCTGCGCGCGCAGTACGACCTGAGCGAGAAGCAGATGGCGCGCGCCTTCGAGTCGGCCAAGAAGGTCGAGGGCAAGACCGGTGAGGCGCTCGTCGCCCTGCTGGAGACCCGCCTCGACGCCCTGGTCCTGCGTTCGGGCATCGCCCGCACCATCTACCAGGCCCGCCAGATGGTCGTGCACGGCCACATCGAGGTCAACGGCAGCAAGGTCAACAAGCCGTCGTTCCAGATGAAGCCGGGCTACGTCGTCACGGTCAAGGACAAGTCCAAGGAGAAGGTCCCCTTCCAGGTGGCTCGCGAGGGCGGCAACGCCGGCGAGGGCCAGACCCCGAAGTACCTCGAGGTCAACCTGAAGGCCCTGGCCTTCCGCCTGGACCGCGCGCCGCAGCGCCGCGAGGTCCCGGTCGTCTGCGACGAGCAGCTGGTCGTCGAGTACTACTCGCGCTGACCCGCGAGCGGTACCACTGCAGCACCGAGCCCCCGCAGCCGTACGGCTGCGGGGGCTCACCCCTGTCCGGACCAGGGCACTGCAGAAAAGGGCCCCGCATCCCTGGCTCGCCCCGGGACTAGTGGGCCGGCACGGGGGAGGGTTCGGCCGGGCGCGGGTCCGGGGGGCGGCCGTCCGTGTCGAACGGCGGTTCCGGCAGCCCGCCGTTGCCCAGCGCCCGCCGCACCGCCGCATCCAGGTCCAGCGCCGCACCCCGCGCGAACGCCTCCTCGAAATCCTCCTCGGTCAGCCCCGACCTGGCCCGCTCCTCGCCCTCCCGGTGCGGTCCGTTGAAGCTCCGGGACCCGAAGAACGGCGTCCCCACGCCCTGCCACATCCGGTGCGCCGCGCCCTGCAGCACCCGCGCCTCGACCAGGTCCGCCTCCGGCCCCTCGGTCTCCAGCACCGCCAGCAGCTCCACCCCCAGCACGATCCCCAGCAGGTCCCGGAAGCGGTGGTTGAGCCGCACGCACTCGCGCGCGTACGCCCGGGCCCGCCGCAGCTCGCCGGTCGTCCAGCTGGCGTGCGCGTAGGCGTACAGCCCGTAGGCGTAGGCCCACTGCTCGCCGTGCTCCTCGCAGATCTCCCGGACCCGCTCGATCCATGCCGTGCCCGTCTCGGCGTCGCCCTGGAACAGCCGCGCCAGCCCCAGCTCGAACATCGCCATCAGGACGTTGCTGTTCAGCTCGCCCAGCGCGTTGTAGTGCCAGAGCGCCTCCTCGAACAGCTCGGCCGCCCGCACCGGGTCGTCCCCGATCAGCGCCGCGCAGCCCTGCCGGTGCACCGCGTACGCCAGCGCCCGGTCGTCCCCGGTCTCCAGCGCCTGCCGCCGGCACTCCTCCAGCGCCGGCGCGGCCCGCACCAGGTCGCCCTGCAGCGTCGCCATGTACCCCGTCACCCAGAGCGCCTTCGCCCGTGCCCCGGTCGGCTCCGGTGCCAGCGCCAGCGCCCGGTCCAGCCAGTGCCGGCCCTCGCCCAGGTGGCCCGAGCCGACCCAGTAGAACCAGAGCGTCCCGGCCAGCACCAGCGCCTGCTGCTCCTCGCCCGGTTCGGCCAGGCAGAACTCCAGCGCGGCCCGCAGGTTGGGGTGCGCCAGCCGGGTCCGCTCGGCCGTCTCGGCCTGCCGCGGACCGAACCACTCCACCTCGCCCCAGGTCGCGACCCCCAGGTACCAGTCCCGGTGCCGGCGCAGCAGCCGTTGCTCCCCGCCGGTCGCGGCCAGCCACTGCGCACCGTACTCGCGCAGCGTGTCGAGCATCCGGAAGCGCACCGCGTCGCCGCCGTCCAGCCGCAGCAGGACGGACTTGTCCACCAGGTCGCCGAGCAGGTCCGGCATGGCGTCCGGGTCGATGCCGTCGCCCGCGCAGACGTACTCGGCCGCCTCCAGGTCGAAGCCGCCGGCGAACACCGAGAGCCGTGCCCAGAGCAAACGTTCCTGCGCGGTGCACAGTTCGTGGCTCCAGCCGATCGTGGTGCGCAGCGTCTGGTGCCGCGGCGGAGCGGTGCGGGCGCCGCCGGTCAGCAGCCGGAACCGGTCGTCCAGCCGGATCGCGATCTGCTCCACGGAGAGCGAGCGCAGCCGACCCGCCGCCAGCTCCACGGCCAGCGGGATGCCGTCCAGCCGGCGGCAGAGCAGCGCCACCTCGTCGGCGTTCTCCGCGGTCAGCGCGAACCCGGGCACCACCGCCGCCGCCCGTTCCGCGAACAGCCGCACCGCGTCCGGCCGTCGGCCGTCCCGCGCCTCCACCGGCAGCGGCGCCAGCGGCAGCAGGTGCTCGCCGTCCACCCGCAGCGACTGCCGGCTGGTGGCCAGCACCCGCAGGCCGGGCGCGCCGCGCAGCAGCACGTCCGCCAGCTCGGCGCAGGCCTCGACCAGGTGCTCGCAGCCGTCCAGCACCAGCAGCATCCGGCGGTCGGCGAGCTGCTCGACCAGCACGTCGAGCGGCGGGCGCGCGGTGGAGTCGGTGAGCTCCAGCGCCTCCATCACCGCGTGGCCGAGCAGCAGCGGGTCCTGCACCTGCCCGATCTCGGCGAGCCGGACCCCGTCCCGCAGGTCCTGACCGGCCGGGGCCGCCGCCCGCAGGGCCAGCCGGGTCTTGCCGACCCCGCCCGGGCCGGTCACCGTGACCAGCCGTGACGTGTCCAGCAGGCGGGCCAGGGCCGCGAGTTCGGAACGGCGGCCGACGAAGCCGGTGAGGTCGGCGGGCAGTCGGCCGCGTGCCGTCCGCCGCCGCCCGTCCGCCGCGGGTTCGCTCGACACCGGAGCCCCCATGTCGTCGGTGGGATGGATGCGAGGGCCGGCCGGCCGGCCGCCCGTTCCGATCAACGAGGTGACCGCCGGGTGGGTCACGCCCGCCACCGCGGTCGCCGCCGTGCCCGCGACGCGGCCCCGCCGCCCTTATCCGGTCGGGAAACCGCCCGTGGTCACGATAGGGTTCCCTTCGGAGGAAGCTGCAAGGCGAGGGAGCGCACAAGGTGTCCGTGGGAGAACTGGCCGGCCTGTTGGTGGCCGTGTTCTGGGCGGTCCTCGTGACGTTGCTCGCCGTGGTCCTCGTCCGGCTCTCCAAGGTGCTCAAGGAGGCCACGGTGCTGGTCTCCGCCGTCACCGAGCAGGCCGTGCCGCTGCTGGTCGACGCGGGCACCGCCGTCCGCAGCGCCAACGAGCAGCTGGAGCGGGTCGACGAGATCACCGCCAACGTGCAGGACGCCGCCGCCAACGCCAACGCCCTCTCCTCGACCGTCGCCGCCACCATCGGCGGCCCGCTGGTCAAGGTCGCCGCCTTCAGCTACGGCGTCCGCAAGGCCGTCGCCCGCCAGCAGGGCGCGGCGTCCCTCCCCGAGCAGGCCGCCGACCGCGACGCGCTCGCCCGGCTGGTCCGGGCCGAGGTCCGCGCGGCCACCGCGCCGCGCAGCGGCGGGCTGATCGCCCGCGTCCGGCGAGCGGTGAGGGGCTGACACGGTGGTTCGACGCATCTTCTGGATGGCGGTCGGCGCCGGCGCCGCCGTCTGGGCCATGGGCAAGGCCAACGAGGCCGTGCACCGGCTCACCCCGGACAGCATCTCCGGCACCGCCGCCCGCGGCGCCCTCCGCCTCGGCGACGCCGCCAAGCGCTTCGCCCAGGACGTCCAGGCCGGGATGGCCGAGCGCGAGCTGGAGCTCCGCGCCGACCTCGGCCTCGACGGCACCGCCGTGGTCGAGCCGCCGCGCCGCCGCGCCCTGCGCCCCGAGCCCGGGCACCGAGCTATCTCGGCGGCCCCGGGCTCCCCGGCGGCCGCCCTTCCCCCGAAGCGCAGCACCACCCCCCGCAGCATTGCCGAACCCCGCCAGCGCCGAGCGCTGCCGGGCAGCAACCCAACCGGAAGGACCACTGATGGAGTCGGCTGAGATCCGCCGCCGCTGGCTGCGCTTCTTCGAGGAGCGCGGCCACACCGTCGTACCGTCGGCGTCGCTCGTCGCCGACGACCCCACCCTGCTGCTGGTCAACGCCGGCATGGTGCCCTTCAAGCCGTACTTCCTCGGCGAGGTCAAGCCGCAGTTCTCCCGCGCCACCTCCGTCCAGAAGTGCGTGCGCACGCTGGACATCGAGGAGGTCGGCAAGACCACCCGGCACGGCTCGTTCTTCCAGATGTGCGGCAACTTCTCCTTCGGCGACTACTTCAAGGAAGGGGCCATCAAGTTCGCGTGGGAGCTGCTCACCACTCCCGTCGCGGACGGCGGCTACGGCCTGGAGAAGGAGAAGCTCTGGATCACCGTCTACAAGGACGACGACGAGGCCGAGCAGATCTGGCGGGACGTCATCGGCGTCCCGTCCGAGCGCATCCAGCGCCTCGGCATGAAGGACAACTTCTGGTCGATGGGCGTCCCCGGCCCGTGCGGCCCGTGCTCGGAGATCAACTACGACCGCGGCCCCGCGTACGGCGAGGAGGGCGGCCCGGCCGTCAACGGCGAGCGCTACCTGGAGATCTGGAACCTGGTCTTCATGCAGTACGAGCGCGGCCACGGTGACGGCAAGGACGGCTTCGAGATCCTCGGCGACCTGCCGAGCAAGAACATCGATACCGGCCTCGGCCTGGAGCGCCTCGCCGCCATCCTGCAGGACGTCGACAACCTCTTCGAGATCGACACCAGCCGGATGATCCTCGACCGCGCCGCCGAGCTCACCGGCCACGCCTACGGCCGCGACCACAAGTCGGACGTCTCGCTGCGCGTGGTCACCGACCACTTCCGCACCGCCATCATGCTGATCGGCGACGGCGTCACCCCCGGCAACGAGGGCCGCGGCTACGTGCTGCGCCGCATCCTGCGCCGCGCGATCCGCAACATGCGCCTGCTGGGTGCCACCGAGCCGGTGGCCAAGGAGCTCACGGACATCACCATCAAGGCGATGGCCCCGCAGTACCCGGAGCTGGAGGCCGACCGCAAGCGCATCGAGACGGTCGTCACCTCCGAGGAGACGGCCTTCCTGCAGACGCTGAAGGCCGGCACCAGCCTGCTGGACGCCGCGGTCACCGAGACCAAGCAGTCCGGCGGCGCGGTGCTCTCCGGCGACCAGGCGTTCAAGCTGCACGACACCTACGGCTTCCCGATCGACCTCACCCTGGAGATGGCCGAGGAGCAGGGCCTCCAGGTGGACGAGGCCGGCTTCCGCCGCCTGATGCAGGAGCAGCGGGACCGCGCGAAGGCCGACGCCAAGGCCAAGAAGATGGGCCACGCCGACGTCGCCGCGTACCGCGAGGTCGCCGACAAGTCCGGCGCCTCCGTCTTCACCGGCTACACCGCCACCGAGGGCGAGGCCACCGTGGTCGGCCTGCTGGTGAACGGCGTTCCGGCGCCGGCCGCCACCGAGGGCGACGAGGTCGAGATCATCCTCGACCGCACCCCGTTCTACGCCGAGGGCGGCGGCCAGCTCGCCGACCACGGCCGGATCCGCCTGGACTCCGGTGCGGTCGTCGAGATCCGCGACGTCCAGCAGCCGGTGCCCGGTGTGACGGTGCACTCCGGCGGCGTGCTGTTCGGCGAGGTCGTGCTCGGCGCCTCCGCGTACGCCACGATCGACGTGGACCGCCGCCGCGCGGTCTCCCGCGCCCACTCGGCCACCCACCTCACCCACCAGGCGCTGCGCGACGCGCTCGGCCCGACGGCCGCCCAGGCCGGCTCCGAGAACGCGCCGGGCCGCTTCCGCTTCGACTTCGGTTCGCCGGCGGCCGTCCCCGGCTCGGTGCTGACCGACGTCGAGCAGAAGATCAACGAGGTGCTCGTCCGCGAACTCGACGTCACCGCCGAGGTCATGACGATGGACGAGGCCCGCAAGGCCGGCGCCATCGCGATGTTCGGCGAGAAGTACGGCGACTCGGTGCGCGTGGTGACCATCGGCGACTTCTCCAAGGAGCTGTGCGGTGGCACGCACGTCGGCAACACCGCCCAGCTGGGTCTGGTGAAGCTGCTCGGCGAGTCCTCGATCGGCTCCGGCGTGCGCCGGGTCGAGGCGCTGGTCGGCGTCGACGCGTACAAGTTCCTGGCGCGTGAGCACACCGTGGTCTCGCAGCTCACCGAGCTGGTCAAGGGCCGCCCGGAGGAGCTGCCGGAGAAGATCTCGGGCATGCTCGCCAAGCTGAAGGACGCCGAGAAGGAGATCGAGCGCTTCCGTGCGGAGAAGGTCCTCGCGGCCGCCGCCGGTCTCGCCGACTCCGCCGAGGACGTCCGCGGCGTGGCCCTGGTCTCCGCCCGGGTCGCCGACGGCGTGGGCGCGGACGAGCTGCGCAAGCTGGTGCTGGACGTCCGGGCCCGCCTGGGCTCGCGTCCGGCCGTGGTCGCCGCGTTCACCGTGGCGAACGACCGCCCGCTGACCGTGATCGCCACCAACGAGGACGCCCGCGCCCGCGGTGTGAAGGCCGGCGAGCTGGTCCGCACCGCGGCCAAGACGCTCGGCGGCGGCGGTGGCGGCAAGGACGACGTCGCCCAGGGCGGCGGCTCCAACCCGGCCGCGGTGGACGAGGCGATCGCCGCCGTCCGCGCCCTGGTCGCGGAGCGCGCCTCCTGATGACCGAGGAGCAGCCCGAGAAGGTCTTCCGGCGGGGCCGGCGGATCGCCGTCGACGTGGGTGACGCCCGGATCGGGGTCGCGTCCTGCGACCCCGACGGGCTGATCGCCACGCCGGTGGAGACCGTGCCCGCCGGGGGCCGCTCCCAGGCGCGGCTCAAGGAGATCGTCGAGGAGTACGACGCGATCGAGGTCGTGGTCGGCCTGCCCCGCTCGCTGAGCGGCAAGGAGGGGCCGGCCGCGGCCAAGGTCCGGGCGTACGCCGGGCGGCTGGCGGCGCTGCTGGCGCCGGTCGGTGTCCGGCTGGTGGACGAGCGGATGACCACCGTCACCGCCGCCCAGGGCCTGCGGGCCTCCGGCCGGTCCTCGAAGAAGGGCCGCTCGGTGATCGACCAGGCGGCGGCCGTGGTGATCCTGCAGGCGGCGCTGGAGGCCGAACGGGTGAGCGGCCGGGCGCCCGGCGAGAGCGTCGAGCCGACCGGCTGAGCAGTTCGTACTAACGTCCCACAAGGGGTCCGTGCGGAGGTGTCCGCACGGGCCCCTTCGTCGTTGTCGCCGTTGTTGGGAGCAGCCCGGTACCGCCGGCTGCCGACGGAGGGGCCGTCGTGACCGACCCGTTCACCGCACCCGGTCTGGGACCGGGCGTCACCCCCGGGCACCTGGGCGCCCCCGCCGAGGAGCCCGACGGGCGCCCGCCCGGGCAGCCGTACGCGGTCGAGCCGCCGGACCCGCGGAAGGTGCGCTCGGGGGCGGCCTGCTGTCTGAGCGTGCTGGCGCTGTTCGGGGTGGCCTGCGTGCTCGCGGTCGCGGTCTACCTGGTGTGGCCGAAGGCCGAGCCGCCGGCCGCGGACTTCGCGGGCGGCGGCAGCGGGACGGTGGAGGTCTCCGTGGCGCAGGGCGCCAGCCTCACCACGATCGGTCGGTCCCTGGTGAAGAGCGGGGTGGTGGCCAGCACCAAGGCGTTCACCGACGCGGCCGCCCGGCACCCGGCCGGCAACACGATCCAGCCCGGTACTTACACCCTGAAGCTGAAGATGTCGGTCGCCTCGGCGCTCGGGGTGCTGCTCGACCCGGCGAACGCCAACGCCCTCACCATCCCGGAGGGGCGCCGCGCCGAGCAGGTGTACTCCGCGATCGACGAGCGGCTGCACCTCGCCCCCGGCACCACCAAGGGCATCGCCCAGCAGCACGCGGGCGAACTAGGCCTGCCGGAGGCGGCCAAGGACAACCCCGAGGGCTACCTCTTCCCGTCGACGTACGCCGTGACCGGTGACACCACCGCGCTCGGACTGCTGCAGCAGATGGTCTCGGAGAACGGCAAGGCGCTGGAGTCCGGCGGCGTGGAGGACGCCGCCACCGCATTCGCACAGACCCCGTACGGGATCCTCACCGTGGCCAGCCTGGTCGAAGGCGAGGCCGACAACGCCGAGGACATGGCCAAGGTAGCCCGGGTGATCTACAACCGGCTGGCCAAGAACATGCCGTTGCAACTGGACTCGTCGATCAACTACGCCCTCGGCCGATCCACCCTGACCACCACGGACACCGACACCAAGCTGGACTCCCCCTTCAACACCTACCTGCACACGGGCCTGCCGCCGACCCCGATCTCCAACCCCGGCCGGGAGGCCCTGCGCGCCGCGGCGGACCCGGCCGAGGGCGACTGGCTGTACTTCGTCACCGTGCGTCCCGGCGACACCAGGTTCACCGACAGTTTCGAACAGCAGCAGAAGAACGTCGCCGAGTTCAACGCATATCAGGCGCAACGGAGTTCCCCACCCCCGGACGACGGTCACTGACGGTGCGCGTGCGGCGAATCGCCAATGCTGCGGTACGGTAACGTCTCCCTCCGGATGATGCCGTAGCACGCCGGTTCGACTCGGCGGTACGCATAAGGGGTTCGATGACTGACCTGGGCGGGGGCTACCGCCCCCAGGGAGAGCAGCCGTGGCACCCGGGCGATCCCGGCTACGGCATCCCGCAGCAGCCGCAGTCCGCCGACCAGACCGGCTCGTGGCAGGTGCAACCCGACGCGTTCGGGCAGCAGCAGTACGGGCAGCAGGGCTACCCGCAGCAGCAACAGCAGGGCTGGCAGCAGCAGCCCTCGTACGGGCAGCAGGGCTACCCGCAGCAGTCGCCGCAGCAGGGCCAGATGCCGCAGCAGCAGTACCAGCAGCAGGTCCCGCAGCAGCAGGGCGGCTACGGACAGCAGCAGTACCAGCAGCAGGCCGCCCAGCAGACCGGCTCCTGGCAGATTCCGCCGGGGCTCCAGCAGCAGGGGCAGATGCCGCAGCAGCAGGGCTACCCCCAGCAGGGCCCCCCGCAGCAGCAGATGCGCGGCGGGATGCAGCAGGGTCAGATGCCGCCCGGCCAGATGCCGCCCGGCCGGATGCCGCCCGGCCAGGGGCAGGGCCAGATGCCGCCGCAGGCGCGGGGCCCGCAGGGCTTCCCGCAGCAGGCCGGCCAGCAGCCGGGCCGCCCGCCGCAGCAGGGCTCGCCGGTGCCGCCGCCGCGCGGGGGCGGGGGGCGTCCGGCCGGTCCCGGTCCCGACGGCATCGACTGGGAGGCCGAGGCCGCGGCGCTCGACGGCCCCGCCGAGGCCGAGGCCGAGGAGTGGGAGGACGACCTCGACGAGTACGCCGAGGAGGACGACGCCGAGGGCGGCTCGTTCTTCGGCGCCGACGAGGACACCTCCCGCGACGCCGAGCGCAAGCGCAAGGAGAAGGGCAAGAAGGCCGGCCGCCGCAACCGCGGCGCCTGCCTGGTGGTGGCGCTGGTGCTGCTCGGCGGCATGGGCGGCGCCGGCTGGTGGGGCTACGGCTTCTACCAGGACCACTTCGGGCCGGCACCGGACTACACGGGTGCGGGCACCGGTTCGGTCACCGTCGAGGTCAAGCCCGGCGCCGGCGGCTCGGTCATCGCCGCGTCCCTGTTCAAGGTCGACGTGGTGAAGAGCGCGGACGCCTTCGTCGAGGCCTGCCAGAAGAACGCGAAGTGCGGCACCATCCAGCCGGGCTTCTACACCATGAGGCACCAGATGTCGGGTGCCGAAGCCGTGAAGTTCATGGTGGAGTCGGCGGGCGGCAACGTCCTCGACCTGCCGCAGGGCATGAAGGCCGTCGACGTCTACGCGATGGTCGACAAGAAGCTGAAGGTCCCGGCGGGCACCACCGCCAAGATCGCCAAGGACGAGGTCAACAACCTCGGCCTGCCCGCCTACGCGCAGGGCAACGTCGAGGGCTTCCTGTTCCCGACCCGCTACCCGCTCAGCGAGGGCATGAAGCCGGCCGACCTGCTCAAGCAGATGGTCGCCAACGCCAACCAGCAGTTCACGGACCTCGACCTGGAGGGCTCGGCGAAGAAGCTGGGGCTGAAGAGCGGCTACGAGGCCCTCATCGAGGCCAGCATCCTGCAGGCCGAGGGCAACAACAGCGAGGACTTCGGCAAGATGGCCCGGGCGATCAGCAACCGCCTGACCACCAACGTCACCCAGCACAAGCTCGGCCTGGACACCACGCTCCAGTACCAGCTGGGCCGCAAGGAGCTGACCAACAAGGAGATCCACGACGGCTCGCTGAAGTACAACACGTACGTCAATCCCGGCCTGCCGCCCGGGCCGATCTCCAACCCCGGCTCGGACGCGATCAGGGCCGTGCTCAACCCGCCACCGGGCGACTGGGTCTTCTGGCTGGCGATCTCCCCGCAGGAGACCAAGTTCGCAGCCACCGGCGCGGAGCACGCGAAGAACACCGAGGACTGGTGCATCTCCCGGGGCAAGACGTTCAACAAGGCGACGGTCACCTGCAACTGAGCCGTGGGCGCGGCCGGTCGGTGCGACCGGCCGCGCCGCGGTGTCAGTACTGCTGGCAGCCGCCGCCGGAGTGCCCGAGGAAGAGCATCGCGTTGCGGGTCTGCGGGCCGTAGACGCCGTCCGGGTAGACGCCCGCGGTGCTCTGCACCCGGCGCAGCGCGGACTTGGTGGCCGGGCCGAAGACGCCGTCGGCGGCGATGTTCTCGCCGTAGCAGTAGTGCATGGCGCTCTGCAGCACGTCGACGGCCTCGCCCTGGTTGCCCACCCCCAGGACGCAGTCCACCGAGCCGCCGGCGGTGCCGGGGACGAAGACCCCCATGTCGGCCACGGCGCGGGTGCAGGACGGCAGCGAGGCGGCGCCGGCCGGGGCGGTGCCCAGCCAGAGTCCGGACAGGGCCAGCGCGGTGGCGGCGGCGGTGCGTACGATGCGGGACATCCGGTGCTCCTACGGTAGGTCGAACGACTGTCCGGGCATCGTGCGCCTACGATCCGCCGGGCTTCCGCCGTTCCGGCGGAGGTGGCCGGAACACCGGGGAAACCTGTCCTGATCCACCGCCCCGAGGGGACTCACGTGACGACACAGCTGCGGGCCGCCGTACTCGGCTCGCCGATCGCCCATTCGCTGTCGCCGGTGCTGCACCGTGCCGGGTACACGGCGCTCGGGATGGCGGAGCGCCGGTACGACCGGTTCGAGGTGGACGAGGCGGGGCTGCCGGAGTTCATCGAAAGGATCGATCCCGCCGAGTGGGCCGGCCTGTCGCTCACCATGCCGCTCAAGCGGGCGGTCATCCCGCTGCTGGACGAGGTCTCGCCGGCCGCGCTGGCCGTCGACGCGGTGAACACCGTGGTCTTCGGGCCGGACGGCCGGCGCAGCGGCGACAACACCGACGTGCCGGGCCTGGTCAACGCGCTGCGCGAGCGCGGCGTCGAGCGGGTCGACTCGGCCGCCGTGCTGGGTGCCGGCGCCACCGCCTCCTCGGCGCTGGCCGCGCTGGCCGAGGTGTGCACCGGCGAGGTCGCCGTGCACGTCCGCAGCGCCGAGCGGGCGGAGCAGATGCGGCAGCTCGGCGACCGCCTCGGCCTGCGCGTTCGCACCGCCGCCTGGGAGGACGGCGCCGGGGCGCTGGCGCACCCGCTGACCATCTCCACCACCCCGGCCGGCGCCACCGACCCCTTCGCCGAGGCACTGCCGGCCGAGCCCGGGGTGCTCTTCGACGTGCTGTACCACCCGTGGCCGACCCGGCTCGCGGCGGCCTGCGCGGAGCGCGGCGGCACCGTGCTCGGCGGGCTGGACCTGCTGGTGCACCAGGCGGTGCTGCAGTTCGAGGCGTTCACCGGGGTGAAGCCGGGCCCGCTCGCGGCGATGCGCGCGGCCGGCGAGGCGGCGCTCGCGGCGGGCTGAGGACGTTACCCGGGCCCGGGCGCGGCAAACCTGCGGGTGTCCATCCGGGTGTCCGCCACGCGGACCACGCGCCTGCCCCGCCCCGCGGCATGAAAGGATCGGAGCAGTGTGCGGGCCCGGTGGCCTCCTGCCCGAGGCCGGGCCCGCCGGACGAAAGCCCCGGTCGGCCCGTGCCGCGCGGGCCGGGCCGCTGACGAAGGAGCTCCGTTGGGTAGGTTGCGCTGGCTGACGGCGGGGGAGTCGCACGGCCCCGCACTGGTCGCGACGCTGGAGGGCCTGCCGGCCGGTGTGCCGGTCACCACCGCGATGGTGGCCGACGCCCTGGCCCGCCGCCGGCTCGGCTACGGCCGCGGGGCCCGGATGAAGTTCGAGCAGGACGAGGTGACCTTCCTCGGCGGCGTCCGGCACGGCCTGACGATGGGCAGCCCGGTCGCCGTCATGGTGGGCAACACCGAGTGGCCGAAGTGGGAGCAGGTCATGTCGGCCGACCCGGTCGACCCGGAGATCCTGGCCGGCCTCGCCCGCAACGAGCCGCTGACCCGCCCGCGCCCCGGCCACGCCGACCTCGCCGGCATGCAGAAGTACTCCATCGAGGAGGCCCGCCCGATCCTGGAGCGCGCCTCCGCCCGCGAGACCGCGGCCCGGGTCGCGATCGGCACCGTCGCCCGCTCGTACCTCAAGGAGACCTGCGGCATCGAGCTGGTCTCGCACGTCGTCGAGCTCGGCGCCGCCCGGGCCCCGCTCGGCGTCTACCCGCTGCCCGCCGACGAGTCACGCCTCGACGAGGACCCGGTGCGCTGCCTGGACGCCGACGCCTCCGAGCGGATGGTCGCCGAGATCGACCAGGCCCACAAGGACGGCGACACCCTCGGCGGCGTCGTCGAGGTGCTCGCCTACGGCGTGCCCGTCGGCCTCGGCTCGCACGTGCACTGGGACCGCCGCCTGGACGCCCGCCTGGCCGCCGCGCTGATGGGCATCCAGGCCATCAAGGGCGTCGAGGTCGGCGACGGCTTCGAGCTGGCCCGGGTGCCCGGCTCCAAGGCGCACGACGAGATCGTCCCGACCGCCGCCGGCGTGCGCCGCACCTCCGGCCGCTCCGGCGGCACCGAGGGCGGCCTGACCACCGGCGAGCTGCTGCGGGTGCGCGCCGCGATGAAGCCGATCGCCACCGTGCCGCGCGCCCTGCAGACCCTGGACGTGCGCACCGGCGAGGTCGCCAAGGCCCACCACCAGCGCTCCGACGTCTGCGCGGTGCCCGCCGCCGGCATCGTCGCCGAGGCGATGGTCGCGCTGGTGCTGGCCGACGCGGTGGCCGAGAAGTTCGGCGGCGACAACGTCGCCGAGACCCGCCGCAACGTGCAGTCCTACCTCGACCACCTGATCGTCCGATGAGCGGGGACGCACCGGTCGTCGTGCTGGTCGGCCCGCCCGGGGCCGGCAAGTCCACGGTCGGCCGGCTGCTCGCCGAACGGCTCGGCGTCGGCTTCCGGGACACCGACGCCGACATCGAGGAGACGGCCGGCAAGCCGATCCCGGAGATCTTCATCGACGAGGGCGAGCCGCACTTCCGCGACCTGGAGGTGCGGGCCGTCCGCACCGCCGCCGAGACCCACCCCGGGGTGCTCGCGCTCGGCGGCGGCGCGGTGATGGCCGACGCCACCCGCGCCCTGCTGGCCGGCCTGCCGGTGGTGTACTTGGAGGTCGCGCTCGGCGACGCGGTCAAGCGGGTCGGCCTGGACGCGCCGCGCCCGCTGCTCGCGGTCAACCCGCGGGCCCGCTGGCGCGAGCTGATGGACGCCCGCCGCCCCCTCTACCTGGAGGTGGCCAAGGCCGTCGTCGACACCGAGGGGCTCACCCCGGAGCAGGTCGCGGACGCCGTAATGGAAGCACTGGAGCTGAAGCAGGCATGACCGACACCGTCACCATCCACGTCGGCGGCAGCGCCGGCCACGACCCGTACGACGTGCTGGTCGGCCACCAGCTGCTCGGCGAGCTCGCCCCGCTGATCGGCGGCAAGGCCAAGCGGGTCGCGGTGATCCACCCGGAGGCGCTCGCCGCCACCGGCGAGGCGGTCCGCGAGGACCTCGCCGCCGAGGGCTACGAGGCGATCGCCCTCCAGGTGCCCAACGCGGAGGACGCCAAGAGCGCGGAGGTCGCCGCGTACTGCTGGTCGGTGCTCGGCCAGACCGGCTTCACCCGCAGCGACGTGATCGTCGGCCTCGGCGGCGGCGCCACCACCGACCTGGCCGGCTTCGTCGCCGCCAGCTGGCTGCGCGGCGTGCGCTGGATCTCCATGCCGACCACCCTGCTCGGCATGGTCGACGCCGCCGTCGGCGGCAAGACCGGCATCAACATCGCCGAGGGCAAGAACATGGTCGGCGCCTTCCACCCGCCGGCCGGCGTGCTCGCCGACCTCGCCACCCTGGAGACGCTCTCCAAGCACGACTACGTCTCCGGCCTGGCCGAGGTGATCAAGGCCGGCTTCATCGCCGACCCGGTCATCCTCGACCTCGTCGAGGCCGACCCGGAGGCCGCCACCAGCCCGTCCGGGCCGCACACCCCGGAGCTGATCCGGCGGGCCATCCAGGTCAAGGCCGACGTGGTCTCCGGCGACCTCAAGGAGGCCGGCCGCCGCGAGATCCTCAACTACGGCCACACCCTCGGCCACGCCATCGAGCGCAACGAGCGCTACAAGTGGCGGCACGGCGCGGCCATCTCCATCGGCATGGTCTTCGCCGCCGAACTCGGCCGCCTCGCCGGCCGGCTCGACGACGAGACCGCGGACCGCCACCGCCGGGTGCTCGGCTCGGTCGGCCTGCCGCTCACCTACCGGGCGGACGCCTGGCCGCGGCTGCTCGACGCGATGAAGATCGACAAGAAGTCCCGCGGCGACCTGCTGCGCTTCGTCGTCCTGGACGGCCTGGCCAAGACCTCCATCCTGGAGGGGCCCGACCCGTCCCTGCTGGTCGCCGCCTACGCGGAGGTGTCCGGATGACCACCAGGGTCCTCGTCCTCAACGGCCCCAACCTCGGCCGGCTCGGCAGCCGCGAGCCCGACGTGTACGGCGCGACCTCCTACACCGGGCTGGTCGACCGCTGCACCGCACTCGGCGCCGAACTCGGCCTCGACGTCGAGGTCCGCGAGACCAACTCCGAGCTGCAGATGGTCGAGTGGCTGCACCAGGCCGCCGACGCCAAGACCCCGGTCGTGATCAACCCGGGCGCCTTCACGCACTACTCGTACGCGATGCGCGACGCCGCCGCCCAGCGCACCGCGCCGCTCATCGAGGTGCACATCTCCAACCCGTACGCGCGGGAGACCTTCCGGCACAACTCGGTGATCGCCTCGATCGCCTCCGGCACCATCGCCGGCTTCGGCCTCGGCTCCTACGAACTGGCGCTGCGCGCCATCGCGGAGGAGCTCACCACCCGCTGACGTGCGATCACGCGGCCCGGTGGCGGACTGTGCCCGCCACCGGGCCGACGTGTAGTGTCCCGGTCGGGAGGTGACGATGTCGCAGTACACCGGGGGAGGACCGATGCCTCCGCGACCCGTCGCGCCGCCGTACCCGGCCCGGCCGGGCGCCGCACCGGGGGTGGGCCGGCCGCCGTACCCGCAGCAGCCCGCCGCACAGCCGCAGCCCGGCGCAGCCGTGCCTCCCGCGGCGCCGCCCACGGCCGCCATGAGCGTGCCGCCCGGCGCCACCGGCCACTTCGTCCTGCCGACCGGTGCGCCCGTCCAACTGCCCGCGCACCCGCCGCAGCAGCAGCTGCCCACGGGCCCGATAGCCGTGCTGCTGATCGGCCCGGCCGGCGCCGGCAAGACCACCGTCGCCCGGCACTGGGCCGAACGGCAGCCGATGCCGACCGCGCACATCAGCCTGGACGACGTCCGCGAGTGGGTGCAGTCCGGCTTCGCCAACCCGCAGTCCGGCTGGAACAACGCCTCCGAGGCCCAGTACCGGCTGGCCCGCCGGACCTGCGGCTTCGCCTGCCGCAACTACCTCGCCAACGGCATCTCCTGCATCATCGACGACGCCGTCTTCCCGGACCGCCCGGCGATCGGCCTCGGCGGCTGGAAGCGCCACATCGGCCCCGGCATGATCCCCGTCGTCCTGCTGCCCGGCCTCGACTCGGTGCTCGCCCGCAACGCCCGCCGCAGCGGCAACCGCCGGCTCAGCGACGAGGAGGTCGCCCGCATCCACGGCCGGATGGCCGGCTGGCGCACCTCGGGCCTGCCGATCATCGACAACTCCCAGCTCGACGTCGCCTCCACCGCCGCCGCCCTCGACCGCGCCATCATGTCCCGCCTCACCGGCCGACCGTGACCGGCGGCGGTGCCCGGACGGTGCCCGACGCCGACGGCGTGGTCCGCTCCCGGCTGCGACCGGGTGGTCAGGGGCGCGGGGAACAGCGCACGGCGGACGTGGGCCACCGTGGGTGCCCTCGTGGGACGGCCTCTGCCCCGGGCGGGCGGTCGGTCGGGGATGTCACTGGTACCTGGGATGATGGAGGGACCGCGACGGACCAGACGAGGAGCTGACGCCCGTGCCCGAGGGCCACATCATCCACCGCCTCGCCCACGAGAACCACCGGGTGTTCGCCGACCGGCCGGTACGGGTCAGCAGCCCGCAGGGGCGGTTCGCCGAGGGCGCCGCGCGACTGGACGGCCGCCCGCTGGACGAGGCCGAGGCCCACGGCAAGCACCTCTTCCTCGGCTTCGGCGAGGACTGGCTGCACGTCCACCTCGGGCTGTACGGCGGCTTCACCTTCGGCAGCGGCGGCGCTCCGGCGCCGGTCGGCGAGGTGCGGCTGCGGATGGCGAACGACGAGGGCTGGGCCGACCTGCGCGGCCCCAACACCTGCGAACTCCTCGACCCCGCGGCGAAGGAGGCCGTCCACGCCCGGCTCGGGCCGGACCCGCTGCGCCCCGACGCCGATCCGGACGCCGCCTGGCGGCGGATGGCCCGCAGCTCCACCACCGTCGCCGCGCTGCTGATGGACCAGAAGGTGCTGGCCGGCGTCGGCAACGTGTACCGCGCCGAGGTGCTCTTCCGCCTCGGCATCAGCCCGCACCGCGAGGGCCGCAGGATCACCCGCGAGGAGTGGGACGCGATCTGGGCCGACCTGGTCGCCCTGATGCACGCGGGCGTCGGCGCGGGCCGGATCGACACCGTCCGCCCGGAGCACACGCCGGAGGCGATGGGCCGGCCGCCGCGGGTCGACGACCACGGCGGCGAGGTGTACGTCTACCGCCGCACCGACATGCCCTGCCTGGTCTGCGGGACACCGGTGCGCACCGAGTCGCTGGCGGCCCGCAACCTCTTCTGGTGCCCCGGCTGCCAGCGGCGCTGAGCGCGGCCCTGCCCGGCCGTCGGCCGGGCAGGGCGACGGTCCGTCAGCCGCGCGGCAGCACCATGGACTGCACCTGGGGCAGCTTGCGCCAGTCGCTGGAGACGATGCTGGCGTGGGCGGCCGCGAGCTGGGTCACCCGGGCCCGGGCCTGGTCGGCCGTGGGGTCGGTGGAGCTGATGGCGGGCGCCACGTTGTGGGCGTCGGTCATGACCAGCAGGTAGTGGCGGGCGTCGTACCAGCCGGTGTCGACGCCGCCGACGTACGCCGAGGCGTCACCGTCGAAGACCACGAACCAGGGCCGGATGCTGGCCTCGCCGTAGGCGTTGCGCGGGTCGCCGGAGACGGCGCCGTGCACCACCGGGAAGACCTGGGCCTGACCGGCCCTGCCGGCCGCCGCGAGGTCGCGCAGGTAGCGGCTGTACTCGACGTCGGTGTGCAGGGTGTCGAAGGGGTTCCCCTCCTCGACGGTGCCGGGGATGACGTCCACCAGGACCCGGCCGGCGAGGGCGTCGCGGGTGGGCCAGTTGCCGGCCTTCGCGGCCTCGTCGAGGTTCGGGTAGCTGCCGCCGCCGGGCTTGGCGAGCAGGTCGGCGGGGCGGAAGACGGCGCTGCCGAGGTGGGCGGCTATCAGGGCGTCCAGTTGGGCCGGGCCCATGCCGCGGTTGGCGGCGAACCCGCCCTTGAGCTCCAGCTTGACGACGAGCGGGCCGCTGGACGGGTGGGCGGCGAGCCAGATCCGCAGGTCGTCGAGGCAGTACTCGAGGTTCTTGTTGGTGCCGCCGCTGTACAGCGTCGCCGGGCCGGTGGCGGCGGTGCAGTTGTTGGCGTTGCCGAGCGGGTTGGAGTGGCTGACCTTCCACTCCTTGGTGACGGTGTCCGTCCACGCGTCGAGCTCGATCATGCCGGTGCCGGTGTCCAGGCTCTGCGCGAGGAAGGGGAAGGCGGCCGGGTCGTAGGTGTTGTGGATCCCGACGGCGGTGGCCGAACCGAACGGCAGGCCGCCGCCGGTGGCGGCGCCGGACTGGTGCGCGGGGAGCAGGGTGGCGGCCGCGGCCAGCAGCCCCACGGCGAACGTACGGCGAAGCTTCACGGGTGTCTCCTCGTCAGGAGCCTGGGGACGGCGGGCCGGACGGACCGCCTCCGGAAGCATGGGGCACCGGAACGGCTTCGAGGTGACATGACAAGAAAACTTGGCTGAAGCTGACCCCCCGTCCCGCTGACAAACCGTCAGGAAGCCCTCATTCCGTGCAGGGGTCCGTGCCGTGCAGGGGTCCGTGCCGTGCAGCGGTTCGTGCCGTGCGGCGGTCGTGCCGTGCGGCGGTCGTTCCGAGCGGGCGCTCAGTCGGCGCGCCCCAGCACCCCGTGCTCCAGCACCTCGGCCACCGCGGTGTCGGTCAGCCGGTAGCGCACCACCCGGCCGTCCCGCTCGCCCTCGACCACGCCCGCGGCGCGCAGCAGCCGCAGCGCCTGGGAGACCGCCGGATCGCGCATCCCGGTGGCCAGCGCCAGGTCGGTGACGGCCAGCGGCCCGGTGGTGTGCAGGGCGAGCAGCAGCGCCAGCCGCCCCGGGTCGGCGAGCAGGCCGAACAGCTCCGCCCAGGCCCGGACCCGCCCGGTGTCGCCGATCCCGGCGATCGCCTCGCAGACCCGGTGCCCGTCGATGGTGCGGTGGCCTGCGCGATCGGCGGGGAGGAGGTGCATGGCGGCATTCTCGCAGGCCGACCGGCCGTGATCTACGACACCTGCGCGGTTGTGCAGGCTTGCAGCTGTCGGTCCGTCACCCCTACGGTGGAGCAGCCGTGGTGTTCGGGAAGACCGGTGCAGGACCTCGGGGTCCGAGTCCGGAGCGGCCCTCGCCACTGTGAACGGGGAGTCAATCCGTACCCCTCGCGGGTCACTGGGCGCAGGCGCGCCCGGGAAGGCCGGGTACGGGCACCGTCAGAACCTCCCCGTGAGCCAGGAGACCGGCCACGGCACCTCACGACGTCATTCCACGAGGTGTTGGAGCGTGAACCGCAGATGACCCTGCCCGCAACCGGTACGGCCGCGCCGCCGACCGCCCCCGGCCTGCCCGCCTTCCGCTGGCGCCGGGAGGACACCCTCCGCACGGCCGGCCTGCTGGCGGTCATCCTGGCGATGCACGTGGCCGCCTTCGGCACGCTCTTCCTGCTGGTGGTGCCGGAGCGCTACGAGGTCGGCACCCAGGTCTTCGGCGCCGGACTCGGCATCACCGCCTACACCCTGGGCATGCGGCACGCCTTCGACGCCGACCACATCGCGGTGATCGACAACACCACCCGCAAGCTGATGGCCGACGGCCGGAGACCGGTCTCGGTGGGCTTCTGGTTCGCCCTCGGCCACTCGTCGATGGTGGTGCTGATGGCCGCCCTGGTCGCGGGCGGCGCCCAGCTGGCCGGGGTGCTGATGGACGACGGCTCGACCACCCACCAGGTGCTCGGCACCATCGGCACCACCGCCTCCGGCGCCTTCCTCTACCTGATCGCCGCGCTCAACCTGGCGGCCCTGCTCGGCATCCTGCGGGTCTTCCGGGCGATGCGGGCCGGCACCTTCGACGAGGCGGAGCTCGAACGGCAGCTCGACTCGCGCGGCCTGATGAACCGTGTCCTGCGCCGCGCCACCCGCTCGATCTCCCGCCCCGGCCAGATGTTCCCGGTCGGCATGGTGCTGGGCCTCGGCTTCGACACCGCCACCGAGGTGACGCTGATGGTGATGGCCGGCTCGGGCGCCGCGGCGGGCCTGCCCTGGTACGCGATCGTCTGCCTGCCGCTGCTGTTCGCCGCCGGGATGAGCCTGTTCGACACCCTCGACGGCACGTTCATGAACTTCGCCTACCAGTGGGCGTTCTCCAACCCCGTCCGCAAGGTGTTCTACAACCTCGCCATCACCGGCCTGTCGATCGCGGTGGCCTTCGTCATCGGCACGATCGAGCTCGTCGCGGTGCTGCACGACAAGCTCGGCCTGACCGACCCGGTGAGCGGCTGGATCGCCGGACTCAGCCTGGACAACGTCGGCTTCGTCATCGTCGGCCTGTTCGTGGTGGTGTGGGCGGCGGCGATCGGCTACTGGCGGATCGCCCGGGTCGAGCAGCGCTGGACGCCCGGTGGGGCGGGCTGAGATGGCCCGCGGGCGACCGCGCCGATCGGCGGACGGGGTGTCAGCCCGCCGCCAGCAGCAGCGTGCCCGCCACCGCGAGGCCCGCGCCGAGCAGTTGGACGCGCCGCAGCCGCTCCTTGAGCAGCCCCCGGGCCATCAGGGCGGTGACCACGGGGTAGAGCGAGGCCAGCACCGCGGCGACGGCCACCGACCCGCGGTGCGAGGCGGCGGCGAAGGCGGCGTTCGCGGCGACGTCGGCCACCCCGACCGCGGTCAGTGCGGGCAGGCTCCGCCGCAGCGCCCCCGGTGCACCGGGCTCCCGCCCACGGCGCCCGGCCAGCAGGACGCCGCCGCCGACCGCCACGTTGCAGAGCCGCTGCACGCACAGCACGAGCAGCAGCCCGCCGCCGTCGGAGGCCCGGGCGACCAGGGCCATCACCGTGCCCATGCCGAGGGCCGCCGTCAGCGTCAGCACCAGCACCCGCAGGCCGACCGTGCCGCCGCCGCGACGCGGACCGCCGGCCAGGGCGACGCCGAGCACGGCGACCGCGATGCCGGCGGCCTGCGCCGGGCCGGGGCGCTCCCCGAGCAGCAGCCCGAGCCCGACCGGCACCGCGACGCCGACGGTCGCCAGCGGCGAGACCACCCCCATGGGCCCGAGCGCGAGGGCGCGGTAGAAGGCGAGGAGGGCGAACGGCCCGATCACCCCCGCCGCCACCGCGTACCAGAGGCCGGCGGAGGCCGCGCCCGCGCCGCCGACGGCGAGGAGGGCCAGGACGAGCAGGACGGCCGCGGCGGCCTGCGAGGCGACCACCACGGTCAGCGCGGACAGCCGGCGGGTGAGCGAGCCGCCGCCGTAGTCGGCCATGCCCCACAGCAGGCTGGCGGCGAGGGCGAGGAGCTGGGACAGCACAGTGGACTCCGGAGTACGGTCGGGTGGACGCTCGGTGTCCCAGCAGCTTAGGTCAACAGAGTGAACCGGACGAATCAATTCATTGGACTGGTATGCCCGACCCCGATCTGATCACCCAGGCCCTGGCGCGCAACCTCAAGCGGCTGCGCGCCGACCGCGGCCACACCCTCGACGCACTCGCGGCCCGCTCCGGGGTGAGCCGCGGCATGATCGTGCAGATCGAGCAGGGGAGGACCAATCCGAGCGTGGGCACCGTCGTCCGGCTCGCCGACGCGCTCGGCGCCTCGATCGCCCGGCTGCTCGACTACGACGAGACCTCCACCGTGCGGATCGTCCCCGACGACGAGGCCGTCCAGCTCTGGTCGGGCGCCAAGGGCGGCACCGGGGTGCTGCTCAACGGCATCGAGGCGCCCGGCCCGCTGGAGCTCTGGCAGTGGCTGATCCTGCCGGGGGAGGGGCACGGCTCGGACCCGCACCCCACGGGCACCGTGGAGATCGCCCGGGTCGAGGAGGGCGAACTCACCCTCACCCTGGACGGCCGCGACCACCTGGTGCCGGCCGGCTCCACCGCCTCCTACGAGGCGGCCGCCGCGCACGGCTACCGCAACGACGGCGAGGTGCCCGTCCGGCTCACCCTCGTGGTCTCGGTGCCGCCGCCCCCGCGCTGAGCCCGCGGGTGCACGCCGAAGCGCCCCCTCCCCGGCCGGGGAGGGGGCGCGGTCGTGCGCGGGGCGGTCAGTCGCGGCCGTACCGCCTCCGGTACTGCTCGATCCGGCCGGCCTGGTCCAGGACGCGGGCGCGCCCGGTCCAGACGGGGTGGCTCGCCGACGAGGTGTCCACGTCGACCACCGGGCGCACGGTGCCGTCCTCCCAGACCACCGTGGACGCGGACGTCAGCGTCGAGCGGGTGAGGAAGGACCGGCCGGCGGCCTTGTCGCGGAAGACGACCGGACGGTAGGCGGGGTGGATGCCGTTCTTCATGGGGGCTGCTCCTTCGGGGGTCGGTGGACGTGCCGGGCGGGGCCTGTGACCGGGCTCAGCGCTCTTCGCGGAAGGCCACGTGCTCGCGGGCGACCGGGTCGTACTTGCGCAGTACCAGGCGGTCCGGGTCGTTGCGGCGGCTCTTGCGCGTCACGTAGGTGAAACCGGTGCCGGCGGTCGACCTCAGCCGGACGACCGGGCGCAGTTCGCTGCGGGCCATCTGCTCCTCCTCGGTGGCTCCGAACCTCCGCCCCGGGCCTCTTGTCCGAAACGGAAGTCGTTTTCGTATCCGCTCCAACGCGAGCCCGGGGCGTTCCATTCCCGCCCATTCCCGCCCGGTCCCGCCCCGTCCCCGACTCGTTCGCCCCCTTCCCGTCCGCCCGTCCGTCCGCCGGTCCGTTCCCCCGTTCGGCCCCGCGCCGCCGGCCGGTCCGCGACCCGCCGTGCCCGCCCCCGCGCCCGCCGCACCACCCCCTCCGGGCCCGTCCCGGGCCGGGCGGCCCGGCCCGCCGGCTCGACGGGCGCGGGCCGTCCGCAGTTCGTAGGCTCGTGGCATGTCCGATGCGTACGCGGCGCGGCGGGAGCGCCTCAGGGAGCACTGCAGTGCGTCGGGGGTCGACGCGGCCCTGGTGACCCGCGCCTCCAACGTCCGCTACCTCACCGGCTGCCCGCCGTGCGGCGCGAGCCTGCTGCTCACCCGCGAGCGGGCGCTGCTGGCGCTGCCCGACGACCTGCCGCCCGAGGAGGGCGGCGAGCACCTGCTCGGGCCGGACATCGGCCAGCTGCTGGTGCCCGCCGACACCGACACCGCGCTGGCCGCCGCCGAGGCCGCAGGCCGGCTGAAGGTCCTCGACCTCGCCGTCGAGGAGCACGACCTCACCGTCCGCCGCCACCGCGCGCTCGCCGGCGTCGCCGAGGGCGTCCGGCTCGCCGACCTCGGCACCGCGGTCGAGGGGATGCGCGTCGTCAAGGACGAGCACGAGATCGCCGACCTGCGGATCGCCGCCGAGATCGCCGACCAGGCGCTCAGCGAACTGCTGGAGTCGATCCTCGTCGGCCGCACCGAGCGGCACCTGGCGATGGAGCTGGAACGCCGGATGATCGACCACGGCGCCGACCGCGCCGCCTTCCCGGTCTCCGTCGGCACCGGCAGCCACTCCGGCCTGGAGGCCCACCAGCCCACCGACCGGCGGGTCGAGGAGGGCGACTTCCTCACCGTCGTGCTCGGCGCCTGCTACCGCGGGTACGGCGTCTCCACCGCGCGGACCTTCGTCATCGGCGCCGCGCCGGCGCCCTGGCAGGTCGAACTGCACCGGCTGGTCTTCCGCGCCCAGCGGGCCGGACGCGAGGCGCTCGGCCCGGGCGTCTCGGAGTCCGTACCCGATCTGGCCGCCCGCGAGGTGCTGCAGGCCGCGGGCCACACCGACAGCCCGGCGCACCCGGTCGGACACGGCATCGGCCTGGAGATCCGGGAGGCGCCGCGCCTGGGACCCGCCGACATGGGTAAACTGGACAATCGCGTGCCGGTCACCGTCGGCCCGGGGGTGCACCTCCCGGGGCGGGGCGGGGTCCGGATCGAGGACACGCTCGTCGTGCGCCCCCTCGAGGAGGGCGGGCCCGAGCTGCTCACCATCACCACCAAGGAGCTCCTCGCCCTGTAGCCCGCGCAGCGGGAGGCAGGAGGCGCAGCCCTTGGTTCCTTGACAGCTATATCAGGAGTTAGTGCGCTCGTGGCTTCTACGAACGATCTCAAGAACGGCATGGTCCTCAAGCTGGAGGGCGGCAAGCTCTGGTCCGTCGTCGAGTTCCAGCACGTGAAGCCCGGCAAGGGCCCGGCCTTCGTGCGCACCAAGCTCAAGGAGGTCCTGACCGGCAAGGTCGTCGAGAAGACCTTCAACGCGGGCATCAAGGTCGAGACCGCCAACGTCGACAAGCGCACGATGCAGTACTCGTACCGCGACGGCGAGCAGTTCATCTTCATGGACATGGACACCTACGACCAGGTGCCGGTCGACGCCGCGACCGTGGGCGACGCCGCCAAGTACCTGCTCGAGGGCTTCGAGGCCCTGGTCGCCCAGAACGAGGGCGTCCCGCTGTACGTCGAGCTCCCGGCCGCCGTCGAGCTCACCATCGCCGAGACCGAGCCGGGCGTCCAGGGCGACCGCTCCACCGGCGGCACCAAGCCGGCCACCCTGGAGACCGGCGCCGAGATCCAGGTCCCGCTCTTCGTCACCACCGGTGAGAAGGTCAAGGTCGACACCCGCGACGGCAGCTACCTCGGCCGGGTCAAGTAATCGTGTCCAACGCGCGTACCAAGGCCCGCACCCGGGCCTTCCAGATCCTCTTCGAGGCCGACCACCGGGGGGTCGCGCCCGAGCGCGTGCTCGCCGAGTGGGTGGGCCGGGCACGTGAGGCCAAGCCGGGTGAGACCACCCCGCAGGTCGGCGAGTACACCATGCAGCTGATCGAGGGCTACACCGGCCACGCCCGGCGGATCGACGAGCTGATCTCGACCTACGCGGTCGGCTGGACGCTCGACCGGATGCCGATCGCGGACCGCAACGTGCTGCGGATCGGCGCCTACGAGCTGATCTGGGAGGACGGCGTCCCGGACGCGGTCGTCCTGGACGAGGCCGTCGAGATCGCCAAGGAGTACTCCACCGACGAGTCCCCGGCGTTCGTCAACGGCCTGCTCGCCCGCTTCATGGATCTCAAGCCGCAGATCCGCCGCGACTGACCCGTCGCGCCCGGGCCCCGCGCCCCGCACGGACGGCCCGAGAGGCCGCCGGACCGAACCGGTCCGGCGGCCTTCGCGCGTTCCCGGGCCGCCGTCCGCTCCCGGGCCTTCGCCCGCCCCGTGCGGAGGCGTAGGCTACTGGCGAGTAATGGCCGAGGCGAAGGGCGTACCACCGATGACCACCGCGACACGCAGCGAGTTCGACCAGGGCATCGCACTCACCCCGCACGCCGCGGAGCCCGGCCGGTACGACGCCGAACTCGGCGCGGGCTGGCAGATCGGCGGCGGCGTCAACGGCGGCCTGCTGCTCGCCGTCGCCGGGCACGCCCTCTCCCTCGCCAACGGCGACCACCGCGACCCGTTCTCCATCACCGGCCACTACCTCTCCGCCTCCCGCCCCGGCCCGGCCACCGTCCGCACCGAGACCGTCCGCCGCGGCCGGAGCCTCACCACCGGCACCGCCTCGCTCCTCCAGGACGGCGAGGAGCGGCTCCGGGTGCTCGCCACCTTCGGCGACCTCGACACCCTCGACGCCGAGGTCGCCACCAGCGCCCTGCCGCCCGTGATGCCGCTGCCGGACGAATGCATCGGCGTCGAGCACGCGCCGCCGCAGCTCATCGAACAGGCCGCGCTGCTGGAGCGGTTCGACCTCCGGCTCGACCCGGCCACCGTCGGCTGGGCCCTCGGGCAGCCCTCCGGGAACGGCCGCATCCAGGGCTGGTTCCGGCTCGCCGACGGGCGGCAGCCCGACCCGCTGCTCCTGCTGCTCGTCGCCGACTCCCTGCCGCCCGTCACCTTCGACCTCGGCCGGCCCGGCTGGGCGCCGACCGTCGAACTCACCGTCCACCTCCGGGCGAAGCCGGCGCCAGGCTGGCTCCGCGTCGCGCACGCCACCCGGAACCTGGCCGGCGGCTACTTCGAGGAGGACTGCGAGATCTGGGACGAGACCGGCCGCCTGGTCGCCCAGTCCCGCCAACTCGCCCGCGCCCCCAGGTCCTGAGGCACGGGCAACCCCCAGGGGCGCATGGGGGCATCTCCCGGCCGAAGGCTGGGGGAGAACTGCGCAGTCCGAGAGCGGGCATCCGTACGGTTCGGGCCGACCTCGAATGCCCGGACCTGTCGATCTGACCGCCCTCACATTGCGCAGTTCCCCGCGCCCCTGGGGCATCGCCCGTGCCCCTTGGGGGCGGTTGCCGCCGCCTCGTCGCTTTCGGTTACAGGGCTGTGACAACCGGTGCGTGTGCGGCCCGCGGGGATGGGGAGGAACAGGGGCGACCGACCGCACCGCCCCGCAGGAGTCGACGATGTCCCGCAACCCCCGCGCCCCCCGGCCCTCCCGCTGCACCGCCAACGCCGCCGCCGCAGGCCGTCCGCACGGCGAGGAGGCCTTCGTCACGGGCATCCTCACCAGCGCGGAGGACTTCGAGCGGGCCCGCGCCTGGCGCCTCACGGACGCCGCGGACTTCGACAGCTACCTGCTGGACACCGCCGTGCTGCTGGCCGAGGCCCGCCGGACGTACGGCACCGTGCAGGCCCGGATGTTCCACGTCGACGACTTCGCCGACTTCTGCCTGCTGCACCGGCTGGACCCGGCCGAGCCGGCATCCCGGGACCGGTACCTGGTCAATCCGCCGCTGCAGACGCAGTTGCTGCCGTACCAGGGCGAGGAGCTCGTCGGCGACTTCGTGCCGCGGTTGGTCCGCGCGCGGGACAGCGGTCTGACGCTGCGCCACGTCGAGCTGCTGCTGGACCGCGTGCCCGGCGGGGACGGCGGGGGCGCCGAGGACGCGGCGGTGCTGGTGCGGCAGGCGCATCAGCGGGGCGCCGAGCTGTTCCGTCGGATGCTGGTCGGGGCCGGGTTCGGCGCGTACCGCTTCCTGTGCGCGGTGGAGGCGCCGGGCGGCCGGCTGGAGGCGGAGGCCCGGATCCTGCACTGGGAGGACGGGGTGGTGCGGATCAACGACGAGGACCTGGACCTGGTCTGCGCGGTGCTGTGCGCGGGCCTCTACCGGGAGCTGCCGGGGGCGGCGCTGCTGCACGGCTCGCAGGGGTCGGCCGGTGCCTGCGGCGAGTACCGGCAGGTCGCGTGGGCCTGGCAGAGCGAGGGCGGCGGCTACGCGCCGGCGGCGGTCGAGCTGGACGAGGTGAGGGCCGAGCCGGGCTTCAGCCTGGGCACGGTGTGCTGACGGCGGCGGCGGCGGGGTGCCGGTGCGCGGGCCGGGGGCGGAACCACGGCGGGGCGTGCGGCAACTGCCGCACGCCCCGCCGTGACGTTTCTGCAAAGGGGGGAGAAGGGGTCAGCCCGCGTCTTCCTCGCGGACGGCGCGGCGCGCGTCCGGGTTCAGCACGCCCCAGCTGATCAGCTGCTCGGTGAGGATCGACGGCGACTGGTCGTAGATCACGGCCAGGGTGCGCAGGTCGTCCTGGCGGATCGAGAGCACCTTGCCGTTGTAGTCGCCGCGCTGGCTCTGGATGGTGGCCGCGTAGCGCTGCAGCGGGCCGGCCTTCTCCGACGGGACCTGGGTCAGTCTCTCCAGGTCGAGGACCAGGCGCGGCGGCGGCTCGGCCGCACCGCCGGGGGTGCCGCCGGGCAGCAGCTCCTGCACCGGCACGCCGTAGAACTCCGCCAGCTCGGCGAGGCGCTGCACGGTGACGGCGCGGTCGCCGCGCTCGTAGGAGCCGACGACGACGGCCTTCCAGCGACCCTGGGACTTCTCCTCGACGCCGTGCAGGGAGAGCCCCTGCTGAGTGCGGATGGCCCGGAGCTTCGCCCCGAGTTGCTTCGCGTAGTCGCTGGACATTGATCTCCCCGGACAATATTGCTTCGCGTGCAGTGAAGAGCCACGAGAGCGCGGGTGGTGACCGCGGACCGTTCGTCCGAACCGGTGGGTACGGCGCCGGTCCCGTAACTCACTGTGAGGTTACGTAGAGTGAGGTAGTCGCGTCAAGCCGAATGGGGCAGTCGTGCGAATAGCGCGGCGGCAGGCCGCCGATCGGCCCCCGGGATGCGGGCTGACCTGCGGGGACGGCAAACGGAACGGCGCCCTCCCGGAGGGTGGGGGCCGCACTGATAGCATGGGCGCGGCCCCGGTGCGCCGGGCGCCAATCCCAGACATCCTTTAAGACCCGTCCCGTGAGGCGGGGAAGGAGGTCCGCTTCGGCATGACCACAGACGGAACCACTGCGCCGCGTCCGCCCCACCAGGTGCTGGACGCCACCGACATCGCCCGGGTCGTCACCCGGATCGCCCACGAGATCGTGGAGCGTGCCAAGGGTGCCGAGGACGTCGTCCTGCTCGGCATCCACACCCGCGGTGTCCACCTCGCCCGCCGGCTGCACGCCCGGCTGACGCAGATCACCGGCCGCGACATCCCGCTCGGCACCCTGGACATCACGATGTACCGGGACGACCTGCGGCTGAAGCCAGCCCGTGCCCTGGAGCACACCGAGATCCCGGCCTCCGGCATCGACGGCAAGCTGGTCGTCCTCGTCGACGACGTGCTCTTCTCCGGCCGCACCATCCGCGCCGCGCTCGACGCCCTCAGCGACATCGGCCGCCCGCGCGCCGTCCAGCTCGCCGTCCTGGTCGACCGCGGCCACCGCGAGCTGCCCATCCGCGCCGACTACGTGGGCAAGAACCTGCCCACCTCGCTGCGCGAGGCCGTCCAGGTGCAGCTCGCCGACAGCGACGGCCGGGACGCCGTCCTCGTCGGCGACCGCGACTACACGGCCCGTTCCACCCAGGCGCTCGCCGCCGAACCGCACCTTCCGGAGTGACCCGCGTGAAGCGCCACCTCGTCTCCACCGCCGACCTCGCCCGCGACGACGCCCTGCTCATCCTGGACACCGCCGAGGAGCTCGCCCAGCTCTCCGGGCGCGCCGTCAAGAAGCTGCCGACCCTGCGCGGCCGCACCGTCGTCAACCTCTTCTTCGAGGACTCGACCCGCACCAAGACCTCCTTCGAGGTCGCCGAGAAGCGGCTCTCCGCGGACGTCATCAACTTCTCCGCCAAGGGCTCCTCGGTCTCCAAGGGCGAGAGCCTCAAGGACACCGCGCTCACCCTCCAGGCCATGGGCGCCGACGCGGTCGTCATCCGGCACCACGCCTCCGGCGCGCCGGCCCGGCTCGCCCAGTCCGAGTGGCTGCACGGCAGCGTCATCAACGCCGGCGACGGCACCCACGAGCACCCCACCCAGGCCCTGCTCGACGCCTTCACCATGCGCCGCCACCTCAACCCCGGCCCCGGCCGGGACCTCGCCGGCCGCCGGGTCACCATCGTCGGCGACGTCCTGCACAGCCGGGTCGCCCGCTCCAACGTGCACCTGCTGACCACGCTCGGCGCCGAGGTCACCTTCGTCGCCCCGCCCACCCTGGTGCCGATCGGCATCGAGAACTGGCCCTGCCAGGTCAGCTACGACCTGGACGCGGTGCTGCCGAAGACCGACGCGCTGATGATGCTCCGCGTCCAGCGCGAGCGGATGAACGCCGCCTTCTTCCCCACCGAGCGCGAGTACTCCCGCCGCTACGGCATGGACGGCATCCGGATGGCGCAGCTCCCCGAGCACGCCATCGTGATGCACCCCGGCCCGATGGTCCGCGGCATGGAGATCACCGCCGAGGTCGCCGACTCGCCGCGCTGCACCGTGGTCGAGCAGGTCGCCAACGGCGTCTCCATCCGGATGGCCGTCCTCTACCTGCTGCTCGGCGGAGCCACCCTCGCCGACAGCCCCCGCACCGACTCCTCGGAGACCGCCCAGTGACCAGCTACCTGATCCGCAACGCCCAGATCCTCGGCGGTGCCCCCAAGGACATCCACATCGCCGACGGCGTCGTCCGGGAGATCGGCGAGGGCCTGACCGTCGAGGCGGACGTCGACATCGACGCCCACGGCCTGATCGCCCTGCCCGGCCTGGTCGACCTGCACACCCACCTGCGCGAGCCCGGCCGCGAGGACGCCGAGACCGTCCTCACCGGCACCCAGGCCGCCGCCAAGGGCGGCTACACCGCCGTCCACGCGATGGCCAACACCTTCCCCGTCGCCGACACCGCCGGCGTCGTCGAGCAGGTCTGGCGGCTCGGCCAGGAGTCCGGCTACTGCGACGTGCAGCCGGTCGGCGCCGTCACCGTCGGCCTGGAGGGCAAGAAGCTCGCCGAGCTCGGCGCCATGCACGACTCCGCGGCCGGGGTCCGGGTCTTCTCCGACGACGGCAAGTGCGTCGACGACGCGGTCATCATGCGCCGCGCCCTGGAGTACGTGAAGGCCTTCGACGGCGTCGTCGCCCAGCACGCCCAGGAGCCCCGCCTCACCGAGGGCGCCCAGATGAACGAGGGCCAGGTCTCCGGCGAGCTCGGGCTCGGCGGCTGGCCGGCCGTCGCCGAGGAGTCGATCATCGCCCGCGACGTGCTGCTCGCCGCGCACGTCGGCTCCCGCCTGCACGTCTGCCACGTCTCCACGGCCGGCTCGGTCGAGATCATCCGCTGGGCCAAGGCCAAGGGCTGGAACGTCACCGCCGAGGTCACCCCGCACCACCTGCTGCTCACCGACGAGCTGGTGCGCACCTACGACCCGGTCTACAAGGTCAACCCGCCGCTGCGCACCGCCGCCGACGTCGAGGCGCTGCGCGCCGCGCTCGCCGACGGCACCATCGACGCGGTCGCCACCGACCACGCCCCGCACCCCGCGGAGGACAAGGACTGCGAGTGGGCGGTCGCCGCGATGGGCATGGTCGGCCTGGAGACGGCGCTCTCGGTCGTCCAGCAGACGATGGTGGACACCGGCCTGCTGAACTGGGAGGCCGTCGCGGACCGCATGTCGTACCGCCCGGCGCGGATCGGCCGTCTCACCGGCCAGGGCCGCCCGATCTCGGTGGGTGAGCCGGCGAACCTGGTGCTCTTCGATCCCGCGTACCGTGGTGCCGTGGATCCCGAGAGCTTCGCCACCCGCAGCCGAAACACCCCCTACCGCGGCCTCGACCTGCCCGGACGCGTGCACGCGACCTTCCTGCGCGGCCGCGCGACCGTGCTGGCCGGCGAGCTGGCCGACCGGGACGGGCTGGCGTGACCGGCCTCGCCGCCGAGCAGGCCAGGGTCACCAACTGGCCCGGTTACATCGGCTGGACGGTCGGCCTGCTGATCCTGATCGCCCTGGTCTACTGGCTGATGCGGCAGGGCTGGAACTGGCGCCGGACGCTGCAGTCCGAGCTGCCGCCGCTGCCCGCGGCGCCCGCCGACCCCGGGGCGCCGCTGCTGCGGGCGAAGGGCCGCTACCACGGCTCCACCACGGCCGGGAACTGGCTGGACCGGGTCGTCGCGCACGGCCTCGGCACCCGCAGCCTGGCCGAGCTGACCCTGACCGAGCAAGGGCTCCTGGTCCGCCGCCCCGGCGACGAGGACCTGTGGATCCCCGCCGCGGCGCTGACCGGCGCCCGGCGCGACTCGGGCATCGCGGGGAAGGTCGTCCCCGCCGGGCTGCTGGTCGTCACCTGGAACCACCGGGGCACCGCCCTGGACTCGGGCTTCCGGGCCGACCACCCCGACGAGCACACCGCCTGGGTCGAGGCGGTCGAGGCTCTGACCGAACGAACGAAGACGAAGAAGACGGAAGAGGCCGCCCCATGACCGCACCTGCCCCCACCACGCCTCGCACCAGGCGGGAGCGAGTGCCCGCCGTGCTCATCCTGGAGGACGGCCGGACGTTCCGCGGCCAGGCGTACGGCGCCGTCGGCGAGACCTTCGGCGAGGCGGTCTTCAACACCGGCATGTCCGGCTACCAGGAGACCCTGACCGACCCGTCGTACCACCGCCAGGTGGTCGTGATGACCGCCCCGCAGATCGGCAACACCGGCTGGAACGACGAGGACGACGAGTCCAAGCAGATCTGGGTCGCCGGGTACGTCGTCCGCGACCCCGCCCGGGTCGCCTCCAACTGGCGCTCCCGCCGCTCGCTGGACGAGGAGCTGGCGAACCAGGGCGTCGTCGGCATCAGCGGCATCGACACCCGGGCGCTCACCCGCCACCTGCGCGAGCGCGGCGCGATGCGCGTCGGCATCTTCTCCGGCGAGGCCCTGGCCGACGAGCAGACCCTGCTCGCCCGGGTGCTGCAGGCGCCCGAGATGAAGGGCGCCGACCTGTGCGCCGAGGTCGCCACCACCGAGCCCTACGTCGTCCCGGCGATCGGCGGGAAGAGGTTCACCGTCGCCGCCCTGGACCTCGGCATCAAGGCGATGACCCCGCAGCGGATGGCCGAGCGCGGCATCGAGGTGCACGTGCTGCCGGCCAACGCCACGATCGAGGACGTCTACGCGGTCGCCCCCGACGGCGTGTTCTTCTCCAACGGCCCGGGCGACCCGGCCACCGCCGACCACCAGGTCGAGGTGGCGCGCGGCGTGCTGGAGCGGGGCACCCCGTTCTTCGGCATCTGTTTCGGCAACCAGATCCTCGGCCGCGCCCTGGGCTTCGGCACCTACAAGCTCAAGTACGGCCACCGCGGCATCAACCAGCCGGTGCAGGACCGCACCACCGGCAAGGTCGAGGTCACCGCGCACAACCACGGCTTCGCCGTGAACGCGCCGCTGGACCGGGTCAGCGACACCCCGTTCGGCCGCGTCGAGGTCTCCCACGTCTGCCTCAACGACGACGTGGTCGAGGGCCTCCAGTGCCTGGACACCCCCGCCTTCTCGGTGCAGTACCACCCGGAGGCGGCGGCCGGCCCGCACGACGCCGCGTACCTCTTCGACCGCTTCGTCAACCTGATGGCCGGCGCCCCGGCCCGTACCACCGCTGGGAGCTGACCCGTGCCGAAGCGCACCGACATCAAGTCCGTCCTGGTGATCGGCTCCGGCCCGATCGTCATCGGCCAGGCGGCGGAGTTCGACTACTCCGGCACCCAGGCCTGCCGCGTCCTCAAGTCCGAGGGCCTGCGCGTCGTCCTGGTCAACTCCAACCCGGCCACGATCATGACCGACCCGGAGATCGCCGACGCCACCTACGTCGAGCCGATCACCCCGGAGTTCGTCGAGAAGATCATCGCCAAGGAACGCCCCGACGCGCTGCTGCCGACCCTCGGCGGCCAGACCGCGCTCAACACCGCCATCTCCCTGCACCAGGCGGGCACCCTCGACAAGTACGGCGTCGAGCTGATCGGCGCCGACGTCGAGGCGATCAACAAGGGCGAGGACCGCGACCTCTTCAAGGGCGTCGTCGAGGCCGTCAACGCCAAGATCGGCCACGGCGAGTCCGCCCGCTCGGTGATCTGCCACTCGATGGACGACGTCCTCAAGGGCGTCGAGACCCTCGGCGGCTACCCCGTCGTCGTCCGCCCCTCGTTCACCATGGGCGGCGCCGGCTCCGGCTTCGCCCACGACGAGGAGGACCTGCGCCGCATCGCCGGCCAGGGCCTGGCCCTCTCGCCGACCACCGAGGTGCTCCTGGAGGAGTCCATCCTCGGCTGGAAGGAGTACGAGCTGGAGCTGATGCGCGACAAGCACGACAACGTCGTGGTCGTCTGCTCCATCGAGAACTTCGACCCGATGGGCGTCCACACCGGCGACTCCATCACCGTCGCCCCGGCGATGACCCTCACCGACCGCGAGTACCAGATCCTCCGCGACATCGGCATCGCCGTCATCCGCGAGGTCGGCGTCGACACCGGCGGCTGCAACATCCAGTTCGCCGTCAACCCCGAGGACGGCCGGGTCATCGTCATCGAGATGAACCCGCGCGTCTCCCGCTCCTCGGCGCTCGCCTCCAAGGCCACCGGCTTCCCGATCGCCAAGATCGCCGCCAAGCTGGCCGTCGGCTACACCCTCGACGAGATCCCCAACGACATCACCGAGCAGACCCCGGCCTCCTTCGAGCCGACGCTCGACTACGTCGTCGTCAAGGTCCCGCGCTTCGCCTTCGAGAAGTTCCCGTCCGCCGACGCCACCCTCACCACCACCATGAAGTCGGTCGGCGAGGCCATGGCGATGGGCCGCAACTTCCCCGAGGCGCTCAACAAGGCGCTGCGCTCGCTGGAGAAGAAGGGCAGCCAGTTCTCCTGGGCCGGCCCCCTCGGCGACAAGGCCGAGCTGCTCGCCAAGGCGGTCGTCCCCACCGACGGCCGGATCAACACCGTCATGGAGGCGATCCGGGCCGGCGCCACCCCGGAGGAGGTGTTCGAGTCCACGAAGATCGACCCGTGGTTCGTCGACCAGCTCTTCCTGCTCGACGAGATCGCCGGCGAGCTCGCCGAGGCCGAGAAGCTCACCCCCGAGCTGCTCCGCCACGCCAAGCGGCACGGCTTCTCCGACCAGCAGATCGGCGAGATCCGCGGCCTGCGCCCGGACGTCGTCCGCGAGGTCCGGCACGCCCTCGGCATCCGTCCGGTCTTCAAGACCGTCGACACCTGCGCCGCCGAGTTCGCCGCCAGGACCCCGTACTTCTACTCGTCCTACGACGAGGAGACCGAGGTCGCCCCGCGCACCAAGCCCGCGGTGATCATCCTCGGCTCCGGCCCGAACCGCATCGGCCAGGGCATCGAGTTCGACTACTCCTGCGTGCACGCCTCCTTCGCGCTCGCCGAGGCCGGGTACGAGACCGTGATGGTCAACTGCAACCCGGAGACCGTCTCCACCGACTACGACACCTCCGACCGGCTCTACTTCGAGCCGCTCACCCTGGAGGACGTCCTGGAGATCGTCCACGCCGAGCAGCAGGCCGGCCCGCTCGCCGGCGTGATCGTGCAGCTCGGCGGCCAGACCCCGCTCGGCCTCGCCCAGGCGCTCAAGGACAACGGCGTGCCGATCGTCGGCACCCAGCCCGAGGCGATCGACCTCGCCGAGGAGCGCGGCGCCTTCGGCCGCGTGCTGCGCGACGCCGGACTGCCCGCCCCCAAGCACGGCACCGCGTTCTCCTTCGACGAGGCCAAGGCCATCGCCGACGAGATCGGCTACCCCGTGCTGGCCCGCCCGAGCTACGTGCTCGGCGGCCGCGGCATGGAGATCGTCTACGACGAGGCCTCGCTCGCCTCCTACCTGGAGCGCCACGCCGGCCTGATCTCCGAGCACCCGGTGCTCATCGACCGCTTCCTCGACGACGCGGTGGAGATCGACGTCGACGCCCTCTACGACGGCACCGAGCTCTACCTCGGCGGCGTCATGGAGCACATCGAGGAGGCCGGCATCCACTCCGGCGACTCCGCCTGCGCGCTGCCCCCGATCACCCTCGGCGGCTACGACATCAAGCGCCTGCGCACCTCCACCGAGGCGATCGCCCGCGGCGTCGGCGTCCGCGGCCTGATCAACATCCAGTTCGCGCTGGCCGGCGACATCCTCTACGTGCTGGAGGCCAACCCGCGCGCCTCCCGCACCGTGCCGTTCACCTCCAAGGCGACCGCCGTGCCGCTGGCCAAGGCCGCCGCCCGGATCTCGCTCGGCGCCACCATCGCCGAGCTCCGCCAGGAGGGCCTGCTGCCGGCCGAGGGCGACGGCGGCACGCTGCCCGCCGACTGCCCGATCTCCGTCAAGGAGGCCGTGCTGCCCTGGTCGCGCTTCCGCGACGTGGCCGGCCGCGGCGTCGACACCGTGCTCGGCCCCGAGATGCGCTCCACCGGCGAGGTCATGGGCATCGACCGGGTCTTCGGCACCGCCTACGCCAAGTCCCAGGCCGGCGCGTACGGCGCCCTGCCCACCAAGGGCAAGGTGTTCGTCTCGGTCGCCAACCGCGACAAGCGCAACCTGGTCTTCCCGGCCCGCGCGCTCGTCGAGCTCGGTTTCGAACTGCTCGCCACCACCGGCACCGCCGAGGTGCTGCAGCGCGGCGGCATCCCCGCCACCGTGGTGCGCAAGCACAGCGAGGGCGAGGGCCCGAGCGGCGAGAAGACCATCGTCCAGCTGATCCACGAGGGCGCGGTCGACCTGATCATCAACACCCCGTACGGCACCGGCGGCCGCCTCGACGGCTACGAGATCCGCACCGCCGCCGTCTCGCGCGGCGTCCCCTGCCTGACCACCGTCCAGGCGATGGGTGCGGCCGTCCAGGGCATCGACGCGCTGCACCGCGGCGACGTCGGCGTCATGTCGCTCCAGGAGCACGCGGCCCTGATCAACGCCGGCCGCAAGTAGTCCGACCACCGTGGGGGGCACCGGAGACCTTGGTGCCCCCCACAGCCTTGCTCACGCTCAGGAAGGGCGCTGTGTACAAGCTCCTGTTCGACCTGGTCTTCAAGAAGATGGACCCGGAGAAGGCCCACCACCTCGCCTTCTTCTGGATCCGGCTGGCCGCCTCCGTCCCGGGCCTTCGGCAGCTCGTGAAGGCCGTCCTCGCCCCGCGCGACCCCGCGCTGCGCACCACCGCGCTCGGCCTGGACCTGCCCGGTCCGTTCGGCCTCGGCGCCGGCTTCGACAAGGACGGCATCGGCATCGACGGCCTGTCGATGCTCGGCTTCGACTTCGTCGAGATCGGCACCGTCACCGGTGAGCCGCAGCCCGGCAACCCCGCCCCGCGGCTGTTCCGGCTGATCGAGGACCGCGCCCTGATCAACCGGATGGGATTCAACAACCAGGGCTCCGCCCGGGTCGCCGCCCGCCTCACCGGCCGGATCCGCGCCACCGGCACCCCGATCGTCGGCATCAACATCGGCAAGACCAAGGTCGTCGAGGAGGCCGACGCCACCGAGGACTACCTGAAGTCCACCCGGCGTCTCGCCCCGCACGCCGACTACCTGGTCGTCAACGTCTCCTCGCCGAACACCCCCGGCCTGCGGAACCTGCAGGCCGTCCAGATCCTCGGCCCGCTGCTGTGGGACGTCCGCAAGGCCGCCGACGAGGTCACCCCGCACCACGTCCCGCTGCTGGTGAAGATCGCCCCCGACCTCGCCGACGAGGACATCGACGAGATCGCCGACATGGCCCTCACCCTCGGCCTGGACGGCATCATCGCCACCAACACCACCATCGGCCGCGAGGGGCTCGCCACCGACGCCGCCCGGGTCGAGGAGATCGGCATGGGCGGGCTCTCCGGCGCGCCGCTCAAGGCCCGCTCGCTGGAGGTGCTGCAGCGGCTGCGCGCCCGCACCGAGGGCCGCCTGGCGATCATCTCGGTCGGCGGCATCGAGACGGCCGAGGACGCCTGGCAGCGGATCGTGCACGGCGCCGACCTGGTGCAGGGCTACAGCGCCTTCGTCTACGAGGGGCCGTTCTGGATGCGCCGGGTCCACAAGGGCCTCTCCGCGCGCCTGAGGGCCTCCGGGCACCGGACGATCGCCGACGCCGTCGGCACCGCCAAGGCGTAGCGCCCGCGCCCCGGGCGCACCGCCAGGGGCGCGGGGAACGGGACGGGGCGGGAGGATCGTGGCGTGACCTGCGGGCCTCCCGGCGAGTTGCAGGTGTGGACGCGGGACTCCTGGCGCGGACGTGCGCCGCGCGCAGGGGCGTCCCCGGATCGATCGAGAGGTGTCGGACATGGCCCATCCGGTGCGGTGGCGGGCGGAGGTGTACGGGTGCACGGCGGAGGGCGCGTACCACCGCCTGGTGCTGGAGGTGCCCGAGGCCGCGTCCCGCGCCCGGCCGGGCCACTTCGCCTCGCTGGCCGGCGACCACGCGGTGGTCCGCGAGGCCGTCCCGATCGCCCGGGCCGACGCCTCCGCCGGCACCCTGGAGCTGCTGGTCGCCGACGGCCCCCGCAGCGGGCCGCTCGACCTGATCGCCCCGCTCGGCACGCCCTTCCCCGTCCCCGACGCACCCGTGAGGGCGCTGCTGGTCGGCCACGGCCAGCACGCCGCCCCGCTGCCGGCCCTCGGCGAGCAGCTCACCGCCCGCGGCGGCCAGCTCGGCTACCTGCTGGGCGCGCCGACCGCCGCCGGCCTGCACGGCGTCGACCGGGCCCGGGCGCTCACCCAGGACGTGCTGGTGGTGACCGAGGACGGCTCGGCCGGCCTCACCGGCCTGGTCAGCGACCCGGTCGCGCAGGCCGCCCGGGCGATCGAGGCCTCGGTGGTCTACGCGGCCGGCCCACCCGACGTCCTCGCACTGACCGCCGCGGCCGTCGCCGACCTCGGCATCCGCTGCTGGGCGCTGCTCGCCACCGACCTGCCCTGCGGCACCGGGCTGTGCGCGGCGTGCGTCGTCCCGGTGGTCGGCGCCGACGGCGTCAGCCGGTTCGCCCGGGTCTGCACGGAGGGCCCGGTGTTCGACGCCACGCGGGTCCGCTGGGCGGACATCGGGGCGGTGCCGGCCGATCTGGAGGGGGCCTGATGGACCCGCAGGACGTCGACCTCACCGCGCCCTTCGGCCCGCTGACCCTGCCGAACCCGCTCACCACCGCGGCCGGCTGCGCCGGTCCCGTCCGCGAGCTCGCCAAGTTCGTCCCGCTGGACGCGCTGGGCTCGGTCACCACCCGGACGATCATGCCGCGGCCGCGGGCCGGCCACCCCACGCCGCGGGCCGCCGCCACCCCGGCCGGGCTGCTCACCGCGCTCGGCCTGCCCGGACCCGGCATCGACGCCTTCGTCGAGAAGGAGCTGCCCTGGCTGGCGGAGCGCGGCGCCCGGGTGGTGGTGTCGATCGCGGGGGAGCGGATCGAGGAGTTCGCCGCCCTGGCGGCCCGGCTCGGCGGACTGCCCGGCGTGGTCGGCCTGGAACTGAACATCGGCGGCCCCAGCCACGCCGACCTCGGCCTGGTCTTCGCCGCGAACCCGGCGATCTCCTACGACCTCGTCCGGGCGGTGCGCCGGGCGGCCCCCGCCGACCTGCCGGTCTACGCGAAGCTGGCGCCCGACGTGCTGTCGATCACCGACATCGCGGCGGCCTGCGTCCGGGCCGGCGCGGACGGCCTGTCCATGATCAACACCGTGCCCGGGATGGACATCGACCCGGACACCCTGCGCCCCTCGCTCGCCGCCGGGCCCGGCGGGCTCTCCGGACCGGCCGTGCGGCCGGTGGCGCTGCGCTGCGTGCACCTGGTGCACGCGGCGATGCTGGCCGGACGCCTGCCCACCGTGCCGATCCTCGGCATGGGCGGGATCACCGACGGCCGGGACGCGCTGGCCTTCGCCGCGGCCGGCGCCGGCGGCGTCGCGGTCGGCTCCGCCCTGCTGCACGACCCCACGGCCCCGCTGCGCATCCTCGACGAACTGCGCACCGAGCTCGCCTCCCGCGGCCTCGCCGCCTTCACCGACGCCGTCGGCCTGGCCCACCGGCGCGACTGACACCCCACCCCGACCCGGCACCACCCCTGCACACCCCGTACGACCCGCACGCCCTGTACGCCCTGTACGACCCGCACGAGACCCGTACGACGACCCCGACGACCGGAGGACACCCATGACCACCCTCGCCCCGTTCGGCGCCCGCCTGCGCCACGCCCTCGACACCCGCGGCCAGCTCTGCGTCGGCATCGACCCGCACGCCTCGCTGCTCGCCGCCTGGGGCCTCGGCGACGACGTCGCGGGTCTGGAGTCCTTCTCCCGCACCGTGGTGGAGGCGCTGGCCGACCGGGTCGCCGTGCTCAAGCCGCAGGCCGCCTTCTTCGAGCGCTTCGGCTCGAAGGGCATCGCCGTCCTGGAGCGCTGCACGGCCGACGCCCGGGCCGCCGGTGCACTGGTCGTGATGGACGCCAAGCGCGGCGACATCGGCTCGACCATGGCCGCCTACGCGGAGACCTTCCTCGCGCCGGGCAGCCCGCTGTTCTCGGACGCGCTCACCGTCAGCCCGTACCTGGGCTTCGGTTCGCTGCAGCCGGCGGTGGACCTGGCCCGCGCCAACGGCTGCGGCCTGTTCGCGCTGGCGCTGACCTCCAACCCGGAGGGGGCCGAGGTGCAGCGCGCCGTCGCCGCGGACGGCGAGAGCGTGGCGCAGGGCGTGCTGCGCCGGCTCGCGGCGGAGAACGCCGGCGCCGAGCCGCTCGGCTCCTTCGGCGCGGTGGTCGGCGCGACCCTCTCCGAGGCGGGCGCGGACCTCGCGATCAACGGCCCGCTGCTCGCCCCCGGCGTGGGTGCGCAGGGCGCCACCGCGGCCGATCTGCCGAGGGTCTTCGGCGACTCCGTGCGCAACGTCGTGCCGAGCGTCAGCCGCGACGTGCTGAAGCACGGACCGTCGGTCGCGGCACTCCGAGAGGCGGCGGAACGATTCGCCCAGGATGTGAGCGGCGTCACAAAGGGCTGATCAACCGTCGCTGAGAGCGGTTGATTTGCCCGGAAAAGTCCTGTGTCTGCCCCGGCTGACCAGGACTTTTCGTGTTCTTTTCCTGACGTGGCGGCCTAAGTTGGGTAGTGTCCGGCGGTAGGTCACCGGAAGGCGACGGAATTCCGCCGCCGCGCAGGTCAGAGCCTGCTCTCCGGAGGCCGGGCACCACCAGTCATAGCTCATCCCTTCCATCCATACCTGAGGTGAACGGCGTGGCTCTTCCGCCCCTTACCCCCGAACAGCGCGCCGCTGCGCTCGCCAAGGCCGCCGAAGCTCGGCGGAAGCGCGCCGACGTGAAGAACAAGCTCAAGCACTCCGGTGCGTCGCTGCACGACGTGATCAAGGCCGGCAAGGCGGACGACGAGGTCATCGGCAAGATGAAGGTCTCCGCCCTGCTCGAGAGCCTGCCCGGCGTCGGCAAGGTGCGCGCCAAGCAGATCATGGAGCGCCTCGGCATCTCCGAGAGCCGTCGTGTGCGCGGTCTCGGTACCAACCAGATCGCCTCCCTGGAGCGGGAGTTCGGCGGCGCGGCCACCTGAGCCGAGCCCCCTGGTCCCCGGACGGTCCGCGATCCGGGATAATCGGTGCATGAGTGAGCGTCCGCGGCTGACCGTGCTCTCCGGCCCCTCCGGGGTCGGCAAGAGCACGGTCGTCGCTCATATGAGGAAGATGCACCCCGAGGTCTGGCTCTCGGTGTCGGCGACGACCCGCCACCCGAGGCCGGGCGAGAAGGACGGGGTCCAGTACCACTTCGTCGACAACGACCAGTTCGACAAGCTGATCGCCAACGGCGAGCTGCTGGAGTGGGCCGTGTTCGCCGGCAACCGCTACGGCACCCCCCGGCAGGCGGTCCAGGACCGGCTCGACCGCGGCGAGCCCGTCCTGCTGGAGATCGACCTGCAGGGCGCCCGGCAGGTGCGCGAGTCGATGCCCGAGGCCCAGCTGGTGTTCCTGGCCCCGCCGAGCTGGGACGAGCTGGTCCGCCGCCTCACCGGCCGCGGCACCGAGCCCCAGCACGTGATCGACCAGCGGCTCGACGCGGCCAAGGTCGAGCTGGCGGCCGAGACCGAGTTCGACACGACCCTTGTCAACACCTCCGTCGAGCAGGTAGCGGCCGAACTGCTAGCCTTGCTCGGTGTAGTCTGACCCGATCGGCTCGTCGAGCCGCTCGTCAGACTGTGTGAGACCGACAAATCCACTTTCGGAAGGTTTTCGCGTGTCCTCTTCGATGACCGCGCCCGAGGGCATCATCAACCCGCCGATCGACGAGCTCCTCGAGGCGACGGACTCCAAGTACAGCCTCGTGATCTACGCCGCCAAGCGCGCCCGCCAGATCAACGCGTACTACTCCCAGCTGGGCGAGGGCCTGCTGGAGTACGTCGGCCCGCTGGTCGACACCCACGTGCACGAGAAGCCGCTGTCGATCGCGCTGCGCGAGATCAACGCCGGCATGCTCACCGCCGAGGCGATCGAGGCCGCCTGAGCCTCCCCCTGCGCAAGGGCCCGCCGGACGTGTTCCGGCGGGCCCTTCGCTGTGCTCCGGGTCATGGTGCACCGGCCGTCTGATGCGCCGTAGGGTGAGGGCGAGCCCCACCCGGGCGAGGCCGGACAAGGAGATCCACCCCCATGAACGCACCGCGCGTCGTCCTCGGCGTCAGCGGCGGCATCGCCGCCTACAAGGCCTGCGAGCTGCTGCGACGGTTCACCGAGTCCGGCCACCAGGTCACCGTGGTGCCGACCGAGGCCGCCCTGCACTTCGTCGGCGAGGCCACCTGGGCCGCGCTCTCCGGCCGCCCGGCCGCCACCGAGACCTGGGAGAGCGTGCACGAGGTGCCGCACGTGCGGATCGGCCAGAACGCCGACCTCGTCGTCGTCGCCCCCGCCACCGCCGACCTGCTCGCCAAGGCCGCCCACGGCCTGGCCGACGACCTGCTCACCAACACGCTGCTCACCGCCCGCTGCCCGGTGGTGCTCGCCCCCGCGATGCACACCGAGATGTGGGAGCACCCGGCCACCCAGGAGAACGTCGCCACGCTGCGCCGCCGCGGCACCGTGGTGCTGGAGCCCGCCGTCGGCCGGCTCACCGGCAAGGACACCGGCAAGGGCCGGCTGCCCGAGCCCTCCGAGATCTTCGAGGCCTGCCGCCGGGTGCTCGCCCGCGGCGCCGCCGAACAGGACCTGGCCGGCCGGCACGTGGTGGTCTCCGCCGGCGGCACCCGCGAGCCGCTCGACCCGGTGCGCTTCCTCGGCAACCGCTCCTCCGGCAAGCAGGGCTACGCGCTGGCCGCGACCGCCGCCGCCCGCGGCGCCCGGGTCACCCTGCTCTCCGCCAACGTCGAGCTGCCCGACCCCGCGGGCGTGGACGTCGTCCGGGTGTCCACCGCGCTGCAGCTGCGCGAGGCCGCGCACAAGGCCGTCCTGGACGCCGACGCCGTGGTGATGGCCGCCGCGGTCGCCGACTTCCGCCCGGCCGAGTACGCCACCGGCAAGATCAAGAAGGTGGAGGGCGTCGACCCTGCCCCGGTCGTGCTCGTGCGCAACCCCGACATCCTCGCCGAGCTCTCCGCCGAGCGGGCCCGCCCCGGACAGCTGGTGGTCGGCTTCGCCGCCGAGACCGACGACGTGCTCGCCAACGGCCGGGCCAAGCTCGCCCGCAAGGGCTGCGACCTCCTCGTGGTCAACGAGGTCGGCGACGGCAAGGCGTTCGGCCAGGACACCAACGCGGCCACCGTCCTCGCCGCCGACGGCGGCGAGACCCAGGTGCCGCACGGCCCCAAGGAGGTCCTCGCGGACGCCGTCTGGGACGCCGTGGCCGCCCGTCTCGGCTGACCAGGCGGGGCGACGGTCACACGACTGCCGCACAAGGGGAGTGCCCGCCGAGGGTGCTCCCCCGTTACACTCCAGGAATCAAGTCTTTCCGGATGCCCCGAAGACCGGGGCATTCAGTCAGCAGCCGCTGCAACCCCAGGGAGCGCTGTGTCTCGCCGCCTGTTCACCTCGGAGTCCGTCACCGAGGGACACCCCGACAAGATCGCTGACCAGATCAGCGACACCATCCTGGACGCCCTCCTCAAGGAGGACCCGACCTCGCGCGTCGCCGTGGAGACCCTGATCACCACCGGCCTGGTGCACATCGCCGGCGAGGTCACCACCAAGGCCTACGTGCCGATCGCGCAGCTCGTCCGGGACAAGATCCTCGAGATCGGCTACGACAGCTCGAAGAAGGGCTTCGACGGCGCCTCCTGCGGCGTCTCGGTCTCGATCGGCTCGCAGTCCCCGGACATCGCCCAGGGTGTCGACACCGCGCACGAGCACCGCGTCGAGGGCGAGGACGACGAGCTCGACAAGCAGGGCGCCGGCGACCAGGGCCTGATGTTCGGCTACGCGTGCGACGACACGCCGGAGCTGATGCCGCTGCCGATCACCCTCGCGCACCGGCTCTCCCGCCGCCTGTCCGAGGTCCGCAAGAACGGGACCATCCCGTACCTGCGCCCCGACGGCAAGACCCAGGTCACCATCGAGTACGACGGCGACAGGGCCGTCCGCCTCGACACCGTCGTGGTCTCCTCGCAGCACGCGAGCGACATCGACCTGGAGTCGCTGCTCACCCCGGACATCCGCGAGTTCGTCGTGGAGCCGGAGCTGAAGGCGCTCGCCGACGAGGGCATCAAGCTCGTCACCGAGGGCTACCGCCTGCTGGTCAACCCGACCGGCCGCTTCGAGATCGGCGGCCCGATGGGCGACGCCGGCCTCACCGGTCGCAAGATCATCATCGACACCTACGGCGGCTACGCCCGCCACGGCGGCGGCGCCTTCTCGGGCAAGGACCCGTCCAAGGTCGACCGCTCCGCCGCGTACGCGATGCGCTGGGTGGCGAAGAACATCGTCGCCGCGGGCCTCGCCCGCCGCGCCGAGGTGCAGGTCGCGTACGCGATCGGCAAGGCCGAGCCGGTCGGCCTGTTCGTCGAGACCTTCGGCACCGAGACCGTCCCCGTCCTGGACATCCAGAAGGCCGTCACCGAGGTCTTCGACCTCCGCCCGGCCGCGATCATCCGCGACCTGGACCTGCTGCGCCCGATCTACGCCCAGACCGCCGCCTACGGCCACTTCGGCCGTGAGCTGCCGGACTTCACCTGGGAGCGCACCGACCGCGTCGAGGAGCTGAAGAAGGCCGTCAGCGCCTGACCCACCTGCCCCGGCAGTCCGCAGGCGGCGGCCACCCCCGTGGGGGTGGCCGCCGCCTGCGTCGGTCTGTCGGCGCGATCTGATAGCCATGAGGGCGATGAGCAGCACAGACGGCGCCGGCGAACAGCTGGCCTTCATCCGGGAGACGGTCCGCCGGTCCAGGCCGCGGGCGGCCCGCGGCACCGAGCTGGCCGCGGAGCTCCCGGTCGCCCGGGTCCTGGTCGACAAGGGCGTGCTCAGCCTCGACCAGTACTTCGACTACGCGGTGCCGGCGGCGATGGCCGAGGACGCCCGGCCCGGTGTCCGGGTCCGCGTCCGCTTCGGCGCCCGCGTCGGCGCCTCCGGCCGGCGCGAGGGCGGCGCCCTGCACGACGGCTACGTCGTCGAGCGGCTCGCCTCCTCCGACTACGCCGGCCCGCTCGCCCCGCTCGCCCGGGTGGTCTCGCCCGAACGCGTCCTCACCCCCGCCCTGCTGCGGCTCTGCCGCGCGGTCGCCGACCGGTACGCCGGCACCCTCGCCGACGTGCTGCAACTGGCCGTACCGCCGCGACACGCCCGGGCCGAGTCCGAGCCCTCGCCCGCACCGCTGCCCCCGCCGCCCGCCCCCGAGCCCGGCAGCTGGGCCCGCTACCCGCAGGGCCCGGCCTTCCTCGGCTCGCTCGCCGCCGGCCACGCGCCCCGCGCGGTGTGGACGGCGCTGCCCGGGCCCGACTGGCCGCAGGAGATCGCCCGCGCGGTCGCCGCCGCGCTCGCCGGCGGCCGGGGCGCCCTCGCCGTCCTGCCGGACGGCCGCGCCGTCGCCCGGGTCGACGCCGCACTCACCGCCCTGCTCGGCCCCGGCCGGCACACCGTGCTCGCCGCCGACGCCGGACCCGAGGAGCGCTACCGGCACTGGCTCGCCGTCAGCCGGGGCTCCGTCCGGGCCGTGATCGGCACCCGGGCCGCCGTCTTCGCCCCCGTCCGCGACCTCGGGCTGCTCGCCGTGTGGTCCGACGGCGACTCCAGCCACAGCGACCCCAACGCGCCCCACCCGCACGTCCGCGAGGTCGCCCTGCTGCGGGCCGCCGACGAAGGCGCCGGCGTGCTGCTCGGCGGCCTCTCCACCACCGTCGAGGCCGCCCAGCTGGTCGCCACCGGCTGGGCCCGGCCGCTGACCGCCGACCGGGAGACCGTCCGGGCGCTCGCCCCGCGGATCCGCACCGTCACCGACCACGACCAGGCCCGGGACGCCGCCGCCCAGGCCGCCCGGCTGCCCTCGGTCGCCTGGGAGACCGCCCGCGACGCACTGACCCGCGGGCCTGTCCTCATCCAGGTGCCCCGGCGCGGCTACCTCCCCCGGCTCGCCTGCGGCCGCTGCCGCACCCCGGCCCGCTGCCGGCGCTGCGCCGGCCCGCTGGAGGCCGGCGGCGCCGACACCCCGCCGCAGTGCGCCTGGTGCGGCACGCCCGAGACGGACTGGCACTGCGTCGAGTGCGGCTCCTTCCGGATGCGCGCCCAGGTCGTCGGCGCCCGGCGCACCGCGGAGGAACTCGGCAAGGCCTTTCCCCGGGTGCCCGTCCGCACCTCCGGACGGGACGCGGTGCTCGCCACGGTGCCCGGCACGCCCTCCCTGGTGATCGCCACACCCGGCGCCGAGCCCCTCGCCGAGGGCGGCTACGCCGCCGCCCTGCTGCTCGACGGCTGGGCCCTGCTCAACCGGCCCGACCTGCGGGCCGGCGAGGAGGCGCTGCGGCGCTGGCTGACCGCCGCGGCCCTCGTCCGGCCGGCCGGCGCGGGCGGCACCGTGGTGGTCGTCGCCGAGCCGACCGCCCGGCCCGTGCAGGCCCTCGTCCGGTGGGACCCGGCCGGGCACGCCGCGACCGAGCTCGACGAACGGGCCGAACTGCACTTCCCGCCGGTCTCCCGGATGGCCTCGGTGACCGGCGCGCCGCAGGCCGTCGCCGACCTGCTCGGACTGCTGCGGCTGCCCGAGGGCGCCGACGTCCTGGGGCCCGTGCCGGTGCCCGCCGGCCGCGGCGAGGAGCTGGAGCGCGCCCTGATCCGGGTCGCGCCCGGCCGCGGGGCGGCGCTGGCCACGGCGCTCAAGGCCGCGCAGATCGCGCGGATGGCGCTGCGGACGGGGGAGCAGGTACGGATCCGGGTCGACCCGCCGGACATCGGCTGAGGCGGGGCGGTTCCGGGCCCGGTCGGGGTGCCGGGCGGCGCGGCTGCGGCCGGTCGGCGGGGCCGCTTCGTGTCGGTGGGTGGTGGGTGGTGGGCGGGGTGTGCTGGACGTACTGGACGTGCCCCGGTGAGGCGGGGCGGGCCCGGCGCCCCGGACGCCGTGAATGGTGATCACGCCGTGACCTGCGGCGGGGCGGTGATCACTAGGGTGGGCCCGTGCCGATCAGCGACAGTGCGCCGGGCCCGGAGGGGCCGTCCGACGACCCGTTCGACGTGGTGCTGGACGAGGACTTCGTCCGCGCCGCGCCGGTGAAGGAAGGGCCGGTGCCGGGCCTGCTGCGGCCCGGCGCACCGCCGCCCCCGCCGAAGCGGGTGTGGCCGCGGAACGCCGCGCTGGCCGCGGCCGCCGCGGTGCTGACCGTGATCGCCTTCCAGCTGGTGGGCCCGAAGGACGACGGGAAGCAGTCGGCCGCCCCGGCCACCACCGTCACCGCCGGCGCGACGGCCGCCACCGTGTCCGCCGCGCCGTCCGGGTCGGCCGCCGCCCGGCTCCCCGGCCGCCCGCCGGCGCCGCTGGCCGAGCTCTTCCCCGCCACGGTGAAGGCCGCGTCCGGCGCGGTGTACACCAGGGTCGCGTCCAAGGACCTCGGGACCTGCCCCGAGCCGACCTCGGTGGGCCCGGACCTCGCGGCCATGATCGCCGAGAGCAAGGGCTGCCTCGGCCACCAGATCGCGCTGTACAAGGACGCCCGGAACAACCAGTTCAACCTGGCGGTCTTCACCATGAAGGACCAGCTCGACACCGTGAAGCTGGTCACCCGGCTGGGACTGAACTACGACTCGTACCAGGTCGGCGCGCAGGCGCCGCCGCCCGGATCCGGCCTGCCGACGCTCGCGGCGGACAGCGGTCTGGTGCAGGCCTTCTCCGGGGTCGGGCGGGCCGTGGTCGCAGGTCTCGGACAGTGGTCCGACGGCCGGGTCGCCGACTACGGCGACCTGATGAAGCTGGTGGAGCCGCTGCTCGCCGACGTCACGGACCGGGCCAGGGCCTACGAGATCCGCGGCTGACGGGCCCGCCCCGCGGCCTGCGCACGCCCGCACGGGGCGACGGGCCGCGGTTGCGGCGGGTCCGCGGTGCCCGGGCGGGCCTCAGCGGGCGGCGCGGGCGTTCGGCTGGGCGGTCAGGCTGCCCTGCCGGGCCTGCGGCACCGTCCGGGGGAGGGGGCCGGGCACGGGCACGGGCACGGGCGCCTCGGCCCGTTCGTGGAGCGGCTCGGGTGCACGCTCGTCGTGCGGCGCCGGGACGGAGGCCGCCGCGAGCAGCTCGGTGGCCGGCCGGCGCATGCCGTACCGGCGGTGCACCGCCTGCTTGGTGACGCCCAGCGCGGAGCCCACCGAGTCCCAGGAGAAGCCGAGCGCCCGGTCGAACTCGACCGCCGCCGCCACCAGCGTCTCCACGCTCTCGCGCAGCTCCTGCGCCAGCCGGACGGTCGGGGCGGGCGCCCGCCCGTACACCACGAAGCCCGCCGAGGTGCTGGGCCGCCGGGGCCGGTAGACGTTGCCCAACTGGGCGGTCAGGGTGCGCAGCGCGTCCACCTGGCGCCTCACCCGCTCGATGTCCCGCACCAGCAGGTGCAGGCTCGCCCGCGCCCGCGCATCGTGGTTGATCTGCTCGGCCATGGCCTCTGCGCCACCTCTCCGTACGGTCGGCGTGGACCGCGACGCCGTGCGTCCCGGTCAATTCCACTTGACCAACGCCCGACCCCTGGCCCGGGTAACGCGCCCGTCCGAGAAGGTCGGTGGGGCACGACCGGGACGGCCGCCGGACGGCCCCGGCGCACGCCCACCCGCGCCGACCCCGCCGAACCCCGGCCCGGCGTACGGCGCCCATTGCATAGACTCTGCAGGTACGCCTCCCTGCCGCCGACGTCCCGAGGAGCCCCCGCAGCCATGGCGATCCAGCCGATCAGGATCTTCGGCGACCCGGTGCTCCGGACGAAGGCCAAGCCGGTGACCACCTTCGACAAGGAACTGCGGCGCCTGGTCAAGGACCTCACCGACACCATGCTCGACGCCCCCGGCGCCGGCCTCGCCGCGCCCCAACTGGGCATCTCCCTGCGGGTGTTCACCTACAACGTGGACGGCGTGGTGGGCCACCTGATCAACCCCGACCTGTCGCTCACCGACGAGGAGCAGGACGGTCCCGAGGGCTGCCTGTCGCTGCCGGGCCTGCGCTTCGACACCAAGCGCGCCCACGGCGTCGTCGCCAAGGGTTTCAACATGTACGGCGACCCGGTGACGATCGAGGGCACCGAGCTGCTCTCCCGCTGCATCCAGCACGAGACCGACCACCTCGACGGCATCGTCTTCATCGACCGCCTCGACCGCGAGACCCGCAAGGCCGCGCTCAAGGCGATCCGCGAGGCCGACTGGGGCGACGGCCCGGCGCCGACCGTCCGGATATCGCCGCACTCCACCTTCGGCTCCGCCCGCTGACCACCTCCTCCACCCGCCGGGCCGCGCGCCCGCCGGGCCGGAGCACGCCCCCTCCGAGAAAGGCACCCATGCGCCTCGTCTTCGCCGGCACCCCCGAGGTCGCCGTCCCCGCCCTGGACGCCCTGCTGGCCTCCGACCGGCACGAGGTGGTCGCCGTGGTGACCCGCCCCGACGCGGTCTCCGGCCGCGGCCGCCGCACGGTCGCCAGCCCGGTCGCCCGGCGAGCCGAGGAGGCCGGCATCGAGGTGCTGCGGCCGGCGAAGCCCAGCGACCCGGACTTCCTCGCCCGGCTCACCGAACTCGCCCCGGACTGCTGCCCGGTCGTCGCCTACGGCGCCCTGCTGCGCCCCGCCGCCCTGGAGATCCCCCGCCACGGCTGGGTCAACCTGCACTTCTCGCTGCTGCCCGCCTGGCGCGGCGCCGCCCCCGTGCAGCACGCGGTGATGGCCGGCGACGAGGTCACCGGCGCCTCGACCTTCCAGATCGAGGAGGGCCTCGACTCCGGCCCGGTCTACGGCGTCGTCACCGAGGAGATCCGGCCCGCGGACACCAGCGGCGACCTGCTGACCCGGCTCTCGCACTCGGGCGCCCGGCTGCTCGCCGCCACCATGGACGGCATCGAGGACGGCGCCCTGCACGCCGTGCCCCAGCCCGCCGAGGGCGTCACCGTCGCCCCCAAGATCAACGTCGAGGACGCCCGGATCGACTGGAGCCACCCGGCGCTGCGCGTCGACCGGCTCGTCCGCGGCTGCGCCCCCGCCCCCGGCGCCTGGACGGTCTTCCGCGGCGAGCGCCTCAAGCTGGCCGGCCCGGTCACCCTGCTCCCCGGCTCCGCCGAACTCGCCCCCGGTGAGATGGCCGTGGCCAAGCACAGCGTCCGGGTCGGCACCGGCAGCCACGACATCGAGCTCGGCGAGGTCCAGCCGCAGGGCAAGAAGCAGATGCGCGCGGCAGACTGGGCCCGGGGGGTCCGCATCGAGTCCGGCGAGCGACTCGGCGACTGACCCCGTTCCGGACCGCCCCACCTCTTCGCCCGCCAGACCTTCCGTCCGCAGCACATTCGAGGCACCACGTGACCACGCCCAGCGCCAAGCGCGCCCCCCGCCCGCACCGCCGCCCCAAGAAGGACCCGGCCCGGATCGTCGCCTTCCGCGCCCTGCGCGCCGTCGACGAGCGCGACGCCTACGCCAACCTCGTCCTGCCGCCGCTGCTGCGCGAGGCCGAGCAGAAGGGCATGGAGCGCCGCGACGCCGCCCTCGCCACCGAACTGGTCTACGGCACCCTGCGCCAGCAGGGCACCTACGACGCGATCATCGCCGCCTGCATCGACCGGCCGCTGCGCGAGGTCGACCCGCCGGTGCTCGACGTGCTCGCGCTCGGCGCCCACCAGCTGCTCGCCACCCGGATCCCCAGCCACGCCGCGGTCTCCGCCACCGTCGAACTCGCCCGGGTGGTGCTCGGCGACGGCCGGGCCAAGTTCGTCAACGCGGTGCTCCGCCGGATCAGCGCGCAGGACCTCGACGCCTGGATCGAGCAGGTCGCCCCGCCGTACGACGAGGACGCCGAGGACCACCTCGCGGTCGTCCACTCGCACCCGCGCTGGGTGGTCTCCTCGCTCTGGGACGCCCTCGGCCGCTGGCAGCCGGACGCCTCCGGCCGCGCCGCCGTCGAGGACCTGCTGCGCGCCGACAACGACCGGCCCGAGGTCACCCTCGTCGCCCGCCCCGGCCGCGCCACCGTCGACGAACTCCGTGAGGCCCTGCCGGAGGGCGTGGACGGTCGCTGGTCCCCGTACGCGCTGCGGCTCGCCGAGGGCGGCGACCCGGCCGGGGTGACCGCCGTCCGCGAGGGCCGGGCCGGCGTCCAGGACGAGGGCAGCCAGCTGGTCGCCCTCGCGCTCGCCGCGGCGCCGCTCGACGGTCCGGACAGGGTCTGGCTGGACGGCTGCGCCGGACCCGGCGGCAAGGCCGCGCTGCTCGGCGCGATCGCCGCCGAGCGCGGTGCCGCCCTGGTCGCCTCCGAGAAGCAGCCGCACCGCGCCCGACTGGTGGCCCGCGCGCTCGCCGGCAACCCCGGCCCGTACACCGTGATCGCCGCCGACGGCACCCGGCCCGCCTGGGCGCCCGGCAGCTTCGACCGCGTCCTGGTCGACGTGCCCTGCTCCGGCCTCGGCGCGCTGCGCCGCCGCCCGGAGGCCCGCTGGCGCCGCCGCCCCGAGGACATCGCCGGCTTCGGCCCGCTCCAGCGGGACCTGCTGCGCGGTGCGATCCGGGCCGCCCGGGTCGGCGGCGTGGTCGGCTACGCCACCTGCTCGCCGCACCTCGCCGAGACCCGTGCCGTGGTCGACGACGTGCTGCGCGGAGAGAGCGGCGTGGAGTGGATCGACGCCCGGCCGCTGCTGCCCGGCCTGCCCGGGCTCGGCGAGGGCCCCGACGTCCAGCTCTGGCCGCACCTGCACGGCACCGACGCGATGTACCTCGCGCTGCTGCGGCGCACCGCCTGAGACCTCGTGCCCGGCGGCCGCGGGCGGGGCCGTCCGGGCGGGCGGAATTGATCCACCGCCTGAACGAAAACCTGGACAGCGGCCGCCGGTGTGGCCGAGGGTGGGAATCATGGAGTTCACCCACCTCGGCCGCACCGGCCTCACCGTCTCCCGGCTCTGCCTCGGCACCATGAACTTCGGTCCGCACACCGAGGAGGCCGACGCCCACCGGATCATGGACACCGCCCACGAGCTGGGCATCAACTTCTTCGACACCGCCAACGTCTACGGCTGGGGCGAGAACAAGGGCCGCACCGAGGAGATCATCGGCAACTGGTTCGCCCAGGGCGGCGGGCGCCGCGAGCGGACGGTGATCGCGACCAAGCTCTACGGAGACATGGGGGAGTGGCCCAACGAGGGCCGGCTCTCCGCGCTCAACATCCGCCGCGCCGTGGACGCCAGCCTCAAGCGGCTGCGGACCGACCACATCGACCTGTACCAGATGCACCACGTCGACCGGGCCACTCCGTGGGAGGAGATCTGGCAGGCGATGGAGGTGCTGACCGCCCAGGGCAAGATCATCTACGTGGGGTCGAGCAACTTCGCCGGCTGGCACATCGCCCGCGCCCAGGAGACCGCCCGGGCCCGCAACTTCCTCGGCCTGAGCAGCGAGCAGTCGCTCTACAACCTGCTGGAGCGCAGCGTCGAGCTGGAGGTCCTGCCCGCCGCCCGGCACTACGGCCTCGGCCTCATCCCGTGGTCGCCGCTGCACGGCGGCCTGCTCGGCGGAGTGCTCCGCAAGGAGCGCGAGGGGGTCCGCCGGGCCTCCGGCCGGTCCGCCGAGACCCTGGAGAAGCACCGCGGGCAGATCGCGGCGTACGAGGACCTCGCCGCCGAACTCGGCCACGAGCCCGGTGACGTGGCGCTGGCCTGGCTGCTCTCCCGCGAGGGCGTCACCGCGCCGATCGTCGGCCCGCGCACCCTGGACCAGCTGCACGCCGCCAACCGCGCGCTGGACGTGACCCTGGACGCCAAGGCGCTGGAGCGCCTCGACGAGATCTTCCCGGGCCACCGCACCGCACCGGAGGACTACGCCTGGTAGAACGGATGTCCTGCCCGGGCGGCCGAGCCCGGGCAGGACACGGGGGAGGGGGCGTCATGGAGGCGCAGCGGCGCGCGGTGCCGAGGTCGGTGTGGGTGGTGACCGGGGTGTTCGCCGCGTTCTGGGCGGTCGTCCTGGGCGGGTGCACGCTGCTCGTCCAGCGGGACGAGGCGCGCGCGGAGGACCGGTACACCTCGACCGACTGGTTCGACGAGGTGTTCCCCCGGCTCGGGCCGGCCGTCTCCGGCACCTGGCGGTCCACCGACGGGCCGCGCGATCTGCTGCCCTCGCCGGACCCGGGGCTGGCCGGCTTCTTTCGGCTGCCGCCCGGCCGGATCGCCGAACTGACGGCGGGTCGGGAGTGCGCGCCGCTGGCGGCACCGGACCTCACCGGCGACTGGCAGAAGGAGCTCGCCGGGAAGGGGCCCGAGGGCGCGTCCTGGATCGGCTGCCCCTCGCTCGACGCCGAACTGGCCCCGCAGGCCCCGGCCCACGCGTCCTTCTGGCTCGACCGGGCGTCCGACACCGTCTACGTCCTCGGCATCGACCTCTAGGCCGTCTCCTTCGGGTCTTGCCGGGCCCCCGGGGTGCCGGGGCGATTCGTGCTGCGCGAGTTATTGACGGTCAATCTAATACGGTCTACGGTCCTGGCAGACCCCACCCGAGCGACCGAGGAGCGGACCCCATGGCGACCACCGCGCGCAAGGCCACCGCAGCCGTCCTGGAGGAGCGCGACGTGCAGCGCCGGCGCACCGCCGAGCGCCTCCTCGCCTCCTCCGCCAAGCTGTCCTTCGACCCGCTGAAGGACGTCGACTGGGACAGCCGGCCCGTGCCCGGCGCCTACTACATCGCACCGCAGCGGATCTCCCTCTACGGCACCGACCTGTGGGAGCGCCTCAGCGAGGAGCAGCGGATCGAGCTCAGCAAGCACGAGGTGGCCGCCGTCGCCAGCGTCGGCATCTGGTTCGAGGAGATCCTCATGCAGATGCTGCTGCGGCACGCCTTCGACCGGGACCCGACCACCGCGCACGTCCAGTACGCGCTGACCGAGATCGCCGACGAGTGCCGGCACTCGGTGATGTTCGCCCGCATGATCGCGTGGATGGGCGCGCCCGCCTACGGCCCGGGCCGGCTCGCCCACGAGCTCGGGCGGGTGTTCAAGGCGATCTCCACGCACAGCCAGACCTTCGGCGGAACGATGTACGTCGAGGAGATCCTGGACGCCTTCCAGCGCGAGATGATGGCCGACGAGTCGCTCCAGCCGCTCTCCCGCCAGGTCGCCCGGATCCACGTCATCGAGGAGTCCCGGCACATCACCTACGCCCGCGAGGAGCTCGTCCGCCAGGACCTCGGGCCCGTCCGCCGCCGGGTCGAGCAGCTGCTGATGGGCATCGTGATCCACGTCGCCACCACCCACCTGATCAACCCGAGGGTGTACGCCGCCGTCGGCATCGACCCCAAGGAGGGCCGCCGGGCCGCGAAGCGGAACCCGAACTGGCGGGCCGCCAAGACCGAGATGGCCGCCAAGGTGGTCGGCGTGCTCGACCGCGCCGGGCTGGTCGGCCGCACCAACCGCTGGCTGCTGCGGGGCGCCGGCATCGTCTGAGCCGCGCCGGTGGGGCGCAGGCGCACGGCCCGGACCTGCCGGGCGGCGTGCGCGTCCGGGCCCCACCGGCGAGGCGAGCCGTCCCGCCGTGCGTCAGAATGATCATTGTGCAGCCGATCAGCCACCCGGTTCCCTACTACGCGCAGTGGGAATCCCCCGAGCTCGTCCCCGACATCCTGGCCGGCACCGTCCTCGCCGAGGACGACCCGCGCTGGGAGGAGTCGGGCGCGCCGGACCCGGACGAGTACGCGTACTGGTCGTGGCGCGCCTGCGGCATGGCCTGCCTGCGGATGGCGCTCGACCACTGGTGGGGCGTCGCCCCGCCGATCGTGCGGCTCGCCGAGGAGAGCCGCGAGGCCGGCGCCTACGTCCGGCACCCCGACGGACGGCTCGACGGGCTCGTCCACGCCCCCTTCGCGGCCTACGTCCGCGGGCGCTGGGGCCTGTTCGCGGACGCCCGCGCCCTGCTGCCGGCCGCGGAACTCCGCGGCCACCTCGACGCCGGCCGACTGCCGATGATCTCCGTCCACCCGTCGATCCGCACCCTGGAACCGGCCCCGTCCCGGACCGGCGGCCACCTGGTGCTCGCCGTCGGTGCGGACGACGACGCCCTGCTGATCCACAACCCCTCCGGCTTCCCCGGCGAGTCGCAGCAGCACGCCCGGGTGCCCTGGCCCGACCTGGAACGCTTCTACGCCGGCCGCGGCGTCGTCCTCGGGCCGCCCACCCCGCGCCGGGCCGAGTAGGCCGGAATCCTTCGCCGGGCCGGGTGGGCCGGAACCCGCCCGGCCGAGCAGGTCCGGCGCCCCGGTCGACGGCCGTGTCGCGAAACCGCGAGCGGCCGACCCCACCGCCTTGGTCCAATACGGGACATGACTGCACAGCACCAGAAGGCCCAGCTGTTCCGTTCGCTCCACGACTCCGCCGCGCCGCTGGCCCTGGCCAACGCCTGGGACGCCGCCAGCGCCCGCCTGGTCGAGGCGGCCGGCGCCAAGGCCGTCGCCACCACCAGCGCCGGCGTCGCCTGGGGGCTCGGCGCCGCGGACGGCAACCACCTCGACCGCGACCGGGCGATCGCCCTGATCGGCCGGGTCGTGGACGCCGTGTCCGTCCCGGTGACCGCCGACATCGAGAGCGGCTTCGGCGCCACCCCGGCCGACGTCGCCGCCACCGTCACCGAGGTCCTCGCGGCCGGCGCCGTCGGCATCAACATCGAGGACGCCCGCACGGACGGCGGCCCCGGCCTGCGGCCGGCCGAGGAACAGGCCGAACGGATCGCCGCGGCCCGCCGGGCCGCCGACGACGCCGGCATCCCCCTCTACATCAACGCCCGCGTGGACACCTACCTCCGCGCCGTCGGGACCGGGGAGACCCGGCTCAAGGAGACGACCGAGCGCGCCGCCGCCTACCTGGAGGCCGGCGCCACGGGCATCTTCGTCCCCGGCGTCACCGACCCCGCGGTCGTCGCCGCCCTGACCGCGGGCATCGACGCCCCCGTCAACATCCTCGCCGGCCCCGGCGCCCCGTCCGTGGCGGAGCTGTCCGGCCTCGGCGTCGCCCGGGTGAGCCTCGGCTCCTCGGTCGCCGAGGCCGCGTACGCGGTCGTCCGCAAGGTCGCCGCCGAACTGGCCGCCACCGGCACCTACACCGGTCTCGCCGACGCCCTGGACTACGGCGAACTCAACGCCCTGATGAAGGGCTGAGACCGCCCGGCCGCCGCCCGCGTCCCGTCCGCCCGCGTTCCGTCCGGTCGTGTCCCGTCCGGTCGCGTCCCGGTCGCGGCCCGGAGCGCGTACTCCCTTCCGGGCGGTGCGCCCGCGGGTGCGGGCGGGCGGCCCGTCCGACGGACGGCGCACGAACGCACCGGCCGCCGAAGTCTGAGATCATCCGGATGCCCGAGGCCGGCCGGAACCGATCCGTACGGCCGCGACCGCGCCCGGGAGGCCGCCGTGACCAGTGCCGAACCGCTGCCCGACGCGCCGCTGCTGCGCGCCGACGCCGTGGACGTGGTGCGCGACGGCCGCTACCTGCTGCGGGACGTCTCCCTCACCGTCGAGGCAGGCCAGCACTGGGCGCTGCTCGGCGCCAACGGCGCCGGCAAGTCCACCCTGCTCGCCCTGCTCGGTGCGGTCTCCCACCCCACCCACGGCGAGGTCCACGTCCTCGGCCGACGGCTCGGCCGGGTCGACATCCGGGCCCTGCGCACCCACCTGGGCCACGTCAACCCGCGCCACCCGCTGCGCTCCCCGCTGCCCGTCCGCACCGTCGTGCTGACCGGACTCACCAACAGCATCGAACCCGAACCCCGGTGGCGCCCCACCGCCGAACAGTCCGCGCACGCCGAACACCTGCTGGACACCATGGGCATGGCGCACCGCGCCGACGACCCCTGGACGACCCTCTCCCAGGGCGAGCGCGGCCGCGCCCTGATCGCCCGGGCCCTGATGCCGCAGCCCCGGCTGCTGCTGCTCGACGAGCCCGCCACCGGACTCGACCTCACCGCCCGCGAACTCCTCCTCGGCAGCCTCGACCTGCTGCGCGGGCGCCACCCCGGCCTCGCCACCGTGCTGGTCACCCACCACCTGGAGGAGCTGCCCGAGACCACCACCCACGCCCTGCTGCTGCGCGAGGGCCGCTGCGTGGCGGCCGGGCCTGTCGAGGAGGTCGTCACCACCGAGCTGATCAGCGCCTGCTTCGGACACCCCATCAGCATCGCCCGGCACGACGGCCGGTGGAGCGCCCGCGCCGCCCGGACGGCGCCCGCCGAGCTCTGACCCGGGGTACCCCGGGCTCCACCGGTGCCGCAGCCCCGGCTCAGCCCGCCGCCGGCAGACCGATCGGGTTGGCCTGCGGCAGCTCGGCCCGGCACACCGTGGCGATCGGGCGCAGCGCGGCCGCCAGCTCGTCCAGCTCGGCGCGGTGGAAGCCGTCCCAGACCCGGGCGGCCGCCAGGTCGGTGACCGCCTCCAGCGCGCGGTGCCGGGCACGGCCCTCCGCGCTGATGGTGCCGTCGCCGTGCAGCCAGCCCCGTTCGGCCAGACGCGCCGCCGCGGCGTCCCACTGCCCGTCCGTCCAGCCGCGGTGCGGCTGCAGCACCTCGCGGCGGGTGTCCAGCGCGCAGCGCAGCACCAGCGCCTCGCAGCCGTCCAGCCCCTCGGAGACCAGGGCGGCGACATGGCCGTCGCCGCGGTGCTCGCGCAGCACCGTCGTCGCCTGCCAGAGCCGGCCGAGCCGGTCCTCGGGGCGCGGCAGCGCCGCGTTGGCGGCGGCCAGCACCCGGCCGCCGCAGTCCAGTCCGTCGACCGCGCGCTCCAGCAGGTCCGCCGAGCGGTCGACCAGGTCCGGCTTCACCGCCTCCAGGACCCGCCCCAGGGTGGCCCGCGCCCCCGCGAGCCGCGCCTGCAGCGCCGCCTCCGGCGACGCCCGCCGCCAGATGTCCGGCAGGGCCCGCTCGACCATCGACGGCGCGAAGTTGAAGAAGGCTGCGGCCACCGGGGCCGCGTCCACCGGGCCGAGCGGGGCCGCCCGGCCGCCGAAGTAGCCGCGCCAGTAACCGCGCAGGCCGACCGCCTCGTAGGCGGCCCGGCCCTCCGGCGCGAAGTAGGTGAGGGCGTGCACCGGCTCGAAGAGCCACCACAGGGCACGGGCGGGATGGACGTGTTCGGCCACGGACTGACAGCCTCTCCGGAGCCGTGCGGCTCCTGGTGCGGGCCGGGGCGCACACGGTGCTGCCGTCGCCCCCCTGAGCGGACCTGCGGTGATCGGGTCTGTGATGCGGGTCACCCCGGAGCCCCGGCGTTCACCTCCGGCCACCGCTTCACGCGATGATGGGAGGAGGCGGCCGCAGACGAAACGCCCGCACCGAGCTGTGAAGGTACCCGGACATGGCGCAGATCAACCCCAGCATCCTCTCCGCCGACTTCGCCCGCCTGGCGGACGAGGCCGAGGCCGTCCGCGGTGCGGACTGGCTGCACGTGGACGTGATGGACAACCACTTCGTCCCCAACCTGACGCTGGGCGTGCCGATCGTCGAGTCCCTCGCCAAGGCCACCGACACCCCGCTCGACTGCCACCTGATGATCGAGCAGCCCGACCGCTGGGCCCCGCAGTACGTCGAGGCCGGCGCCGGCTCGGTCACCTTCCACGTCGAGGCCGCCGACGCGCCCGTCCGGCTCGCCCGCGAGATCCGCGCCAAGGGCGCCCGCGCCTCGATGGCCCTGCGCCCCGCCACCCCCATCGAGCCGTACGAGGACCTGCTGCCCGAGCTCGACATGATCCTCATCATGACCGTGGAGCCGGGCTTCGGCGGCCAGGCCTTCCTGGACATCATGCTGCCCAAGATCCGTCGCACCCGGGAGCTGATCTCCAAGCACGGCCTCGACCTGTGGCTGCAGGTCGACGGCGGCGTCGCCCCCTCCACCATCGAGCGCTGCGCCGAGGCCGGGGCCGACGTCTTCGTCGCCGGCTCCGCCGTCTACAACGCCGCGGACCCGGCCGAGGCCGTCCGCGCCCTGCGCGCCCAGGCCGACGCGGCGACCGCCGGCGCCCACTGGGCCTGCCGCCACTGAGGCGGGCGCGGCCGTCCGGGCCGCGCACGGGCCGGAGGGCGGCCGGGGCTTGCCGGAAGGGCGGTCGGGGAGGCCGGAACTGACGGCCCGTAGAGTGGGGGCCCAAGATCGATCGGGGGAGGGGCCTTGGGAGCGAGCGGCGAGGAACGGACGGCCGGAACGACCGCGGAGGTCGGGAGGATCCCGGAGCAGTCCCGTGGGGTGCGGCGCGCCGTGCCCGGGGACGGGGCACCGGCCGGCGGACCGGAGGGCCCGCCGGCCGCGGAGCAGCCGGAGACCGGCACCGGCCGGCGCGGATTCCTGCGGGCGCTGCTGGTCGCCGGCGTCGGCACCGCGGCGGTCGGCGGCGCCGTGATCGAGGACGTGCTGCCCGGCGGTGCCCGGCTGCGCCGCGCCATCGGCATGACCGGCCCGGACGGCACCGTCCCGGCCGTCGAGCCCGGCCCCGTCCGCACCGACCAGCTCGCCTCCAAGGCCCGCGGCCGCCGCATCGAGCTGACCGTCGTCTCCCCGCCCGGCAGCGCGCCCCGCGGCGACCTGCCGGTCTGCCTCGCCCTGCACGGCCGCGGTGGCTCCGCGGCGGCCCTCGTCGACCTCGGACTGCCGCAGTTCCTGGCCGCCGCCACCGCCAAGGGCGTGCCGCCCTTCCACCTGGTCGCCGTGGACGGCGGCGAGGCCACCTACTGGCACCGCCGCACCCCCGGGGACGACCCGATGGCCATGCTGCTGGACGAAGTCCCCGGCTGGCTCGCCGCCCGCGGCCTGGCCGCCCCCACCGGCGTGCTCGGCATCTCCATGGGCGGCTCCGGCGCCCTCCAGTACGCCCGCGCCCGCAACGGCGGACTCGCCGCCGCGGCTCTGCTCAGCCCCGCCCTGTTCACCTCCTGGGGGGACGCCCGGCCCGTCGACGCGTACCAGGACCAGGCCGACTGGGAGGCGCACGAGCCGCTGCGCCACCTCGACCGGCCGCTCACCCGCAGGCTCGCCGTCTGGTGCGGCACCGAGGACCCGTTCTGCCCGGCCGCCCGCAAGCTCGCCGACCGGGCCGCCGAGACGCACTTCCCGCGCGGCGCCCACACCGACGGCTTCTGGCGCCGGGTCCTCCCCGACGCCACCGCCTTCCTCGGCCAGGCCCTCGCCCGCAGGGCCTGAGGCGGGCCCTCCCGGTCCACCCGTGCCGCCCGCGGCTCGCCCGTCCCGCGCCTGCCGGGCCGCGGCCGGGTGCGGGGGGATACTCGCGGCATGAGCAACCTCGACGTCCGCCCCGCCGCCTCCCGCTGCGGCGGCGAGGCCTCCGACGGTCCGGTGAAGCAGCTGGTGGCCGGCCGTCAGGTGCCGCTCGGCGAGTCGACCGTGGTGCGCCGGCTGCTGCCCACCCTGGGGCGGCGGATGGTCGGTGCCTGGTGCTTCGTCGACCACTACGGCCCGGACGACATCGCCGACGAGCCCGGCATGCAGGTGCCCCCGCACCCGCACATGGGACTCCAGACGGTGAGTTGGCTGCACGAGGGCGAGGTGCTGCACCGCGACAGCCTCGGTAGCCTGCAGACCGTCCGGCCGTACGAACTCGGCCTGATGACCTCGGGCCGGGCGATCTCGCACTCCGAGGAATCGCCGCGCGAGCACGCCCGGCTGCTGCACGGCGCCCAGCTCTGGGTCGCCCTGCCCGACGCCCACCGCCACACCGAACCCGCCTTCGAACACCACGCCGATCTGCCGGAGGTCACCGCGGGCGGGCTGCGCGCGCGGCTCCTCCTCGGCACGCTGGACGGGGCCACCTCGCCGGGCACCACCTACAGCGCCCTGGTCGGCGCCGACCTCGCCCTCCGCGAGGGCGCGGCCCACCGGCTGCCGCTGGAGCCGGGCTTCGAGTACGCGGTGCTGTCGATGACGGGCAGCGTCGACGTGGACGGCGTCCCGGTCGAACCGGGCTCGATCCTCTACCTCGGCTGCGGGCGCCGCGAACTGCCGCTGCTCGCCCGCGCCGACGCGGCGCTGCTGCTGCTCGGCGGCGAACCCTTCGAGGAGCAGCTCGTCATGTGGTGGAACTTCGTCGGGCGATCCGGTGAGGAGATCGTACAGGCGAGGAGGGACTGGGAGAAGGGGGCTCGGTTCGGCGAGGTGCACGGCTACGACGGTGATCGCCTGCGGGCCCCGGAGCTGCCGCCGCTTCCCCTGAAGCCGCGAGGACGTGAGCGATGACCTGCGAAAATGCCGTCCGGCATGCAACGGGATGACAGCATCGGCCGACCCTTCGAGGCGGATCGCCTGTCGGGAGCCGTGGGGTGCTTCGTCCTGTTCTCGATCGCCGAGGAAGGACTCGCGGCAGGTTCCTCGGCAGGGTGATCGACGGGCGGGTGGTCCGGATGCCGGCGCAGATGCGGGTGATGCGGCAGGCTCATCTGCGCTTCCTCGCGGCGGCGGTGGGCACCTGGTGCGCGCGTCCCGGGCGGACACGCAGGAGCGCGTGGAACAGGCCCTCAAGGAGGCGGGTCTGTGGAACGAGGTCCGCAGCCGGCTGGACTCCCCGGCCCGGGCACCGTCCAACGGCCAGCGCCAGCGGCCGTGTCCGGCCCGCACGGTCCGGCGCAGGTGCAGCGGCTGCGCGACCGCACGGTGCGTCTGGAGCGTCCGGAAACCCCGGCGCTCTCCTCGGCAGCCGTCCGAGCCCGGGGAGCAGAGGACAGAATCAAAAGGGCCGGGCCCGGTCCGTCGTGTCGAAACCACGACGGGCCGGGCCCGGTCTCCGTTGCGGGCCGACGCCCCGTCAGAGTGCGGCCCCGCCACGTCCGTCACACCGCCGGCGCCGAACTTCTGCGCCTGGGCCCGCATGTCGTCCATCAGGTCCGGGCCGTCGATGCCGTTCGGGAAGCCGGGGAAGTTCTGACCTCGGTCGTGGTGGTGAGCGAGCCGCCGACGAAGACGGAGCCGCCGAACAGCAGCGGCTTCAGCTGGGCGCGCGCGGTGTAGAGAGCGGAGGTGTACCCGGCGGGGCCGGAGCCGATGATGACGACCTCGCGCACGTCGGCGTTCTCGCCCATGGGCGTCAGCTCTCCTGCTGCTTGGCGTCGATCTCGGCGATCAGGCCCTCGATGAGGCGCTTGATCTCGTCACGGATGGGGCGGACCGCCTCGACGCCCTGACCCGCCGGGTCGTCGAGCTTCCAGTCCAGGTACTTCTTGCCGGGGAAGTACGGGCAGGCGTCGCCGCAGCCCATGGTGATGACGTAGTCGGAGGCCTGGACGGCGTCGGTGGTCAGGACCTTGGGCTGCTGGTCGGAGATGTCGATGCCGAGCTCGGCCATCGCGGCGACCGCCGACGGGTTGACCCGGTCGCCGGGCATGGAACCGGCCGAGCGGACCTCGACGCGGTCGCCCGCGAGGTGGCGCAGGAAGCCGGCGGCCATCTGGGAGCGGCCCGCGTTGTGGATGCAGACGAACAGCACGGACGCGGAAGCGGTGGTGGGCATGGTTCTTCCTTCATCGAGACCCGCGGCCGGGGCGCGGCGCATCCCAGGCCCGGCAGGGCCGTGTGCTTGGGATTTCCCCCGACGACCGCTAACGTATCAGCCTATGGTGATGTCAGTCGACAGTGACGTGTTGAAGGCCCTGGCCGACCCGCTGAGGATGCAGATCCTCGCGCTGCTGGCCCAGGAGGCCCTGTGCACGACGCACCTCGTCGAGGAGACCGGCGCCCGGCAGACGAACCTGTCGAACCACCTCAAGATCCTCCGGGACGCGGGACTGGTCGACACCGAGCCGTGCGGCCGCTTCACCTACTACTCGCTGCGCCCCGACGCCCTCGAGGCCGTCGCGGCGGAGTTCGCCGGGCTGGCCGCCACCGCCCGCGGGGCAGCGGGCCGCAAACGCTCCTGCTGAAACCCCCACAGCCCCCACCGGCGGCCTGTCCCGCCCTGTACGAGGAGTGTCCTTGAGCGTCATGGACGAGACGAGATCCGAGACTGAGCCCGTGAACCATGCGAACGCGGAGGGCACCGAGGAGCCGCTGGCGGTCGAGCCGCCCGCGGTGCCGTTGCCGAACCGGGTGGTGGCCGAGGTGGTCGGCACCGCCGCCCTGGTCGCGGTCGTGGTCGGCTCCGGCATCCAGGCCACCGCACTCACCCAGGACGTCGGCCTGCAGCTGCTCGCCAACTCGCTGGCCACCGTCTTCGGTCTCGGCGTGCTGATCCTGTTGCTCGGCCCGGTCTCCGGCGCGCACTTCAACCCGGTCGTCACCCTCGCCGAGTGGTGGACCGGACGCCGCGACCCCAAGGGCCTCGGAGCGCGGGAGGTCGCCGCCTACATCCCGGCGCAGATCGCCGGCGCGATCGCCGGCGCGATCCTCGCCGACGCGATGTTCGGCCAGGCCCTGGTGAAGTGGTCCACCCACGACCGCTCCGCCGGGCACCTGCTGCTCGGCGAGGTCGTCGCCACGGCCGGCCTGGTCCTGCTGATCTTCGGCCTGGGCAAGAGCGACCTGCTGCGGTTCGCCCCCGTAGCGGTCGCCTCCTACATCGGCGCCGCCTACTGGTTCACCTCCTCCACCTCGTTCGCCAACCCGGCCGTCACCATCGGCCGGGCGTTCACCGACACCTTCGCCGGCATCGCACCGTCCTCGGTGCCCGGGTTCATCGGCATGCAGCTCATCGGCGGCGTCGTGGGGCTCGCGCTGGTGGTGCTGATCTTCACGCACCGCGCGGGCCGCAAGGCCGACGCCTCGTGAGCGCCGTCCGGCGCGTCCAGGTCCTGGTCGTCGGAGCGGGCCAGGCCGGCCTTGCCGCGGGCTATTACCTGCGGCGCGCCGGACCGGACTTCGCGATCCTCGACGCCGCCCCGTCGCCCGGCGGCGCGTGGCAGCACTACTGGGACAGCCTCCACCTGTTCTCCCCGGCCGCCTACTCCTCGCTGCCCGGCCGCCCGATGACGGGCCAGACCGGAAAGGACTGGCCCGATGCCGACCACGTCGTGCAGTACCTGGCCGAGTACGAGAAGCGGTACGAGCTGCCCGTCCACCGCCCCGTGCACGTCCGCGCCGTGGAGAACGCCGAGGACGGCGGCCTGATCGTCCGCACCGACGACGGCACCTGGCACGCCCGGGCCCTCATCAGCGCCACCGGCACCTGGTGGCGGCCCTTCGTCCCGGCCGTCCCCGGCCGCGAATCCTTCACCGGCCGCCAGCTCCACACCCGCGACTACCATCGGGTCGAGGACTTCACCGGCCGGCGGGTCGTCGTCGTGGGCGGCGGCAACTCCGGTGCCCAGATCGCCGCGGATCTCACCGGCCGTGCCGCCGCCGTCCGTTGGGTCACCCGGCGGCCCGCCCGCTTCCTGCCCGACCACATCGACGGCCGCGCCCTGTTCGAGATCGCCACCCGCCGCGTCCAGCACGGCGGCGAACGGATCTCCGACCTCGGCGACATCGTCGCCACCCCGCCCGTCCGCGAGGCACGGGACGCCGGCCTCCTCACCGACCACCGCATGTTCCACGCCCTCACCGCGGACGGCCCCCAGTGGGCCGACGGCACCGTCTGGCCCGCCGACGCCGTCATCTGGTGCACCGGCTTCCGCCCCGCCCTGCACCACCTCGCCCCGCTCGGCCTGCGGACCGGTGAACGCGGCCGGATCGCCACCGTCGGCACCCGCGCCGAGACGGACCCGCGCATCCACCTGCTCGGCTACGGCGACTGGACCGGCCCGGCCTCCGCCACCCTCATCGGCGTCGGCCGGACGGCCCGCACCGCAGTCCAGGAGATCAGAGACCGGCTGAGCTGAGCCCTCACGCGCGTGCCACCGTGCGGAGGCGATCCGGAATCCCCAAGGGATCAGATCGGGGCTCCGGCGAACCATTCGACGCGCGGTGGGCGGACGGCCGCACACGACGGCTGTCCCCTGGCATCGGTTACGCCCAGGCGGGCGACCAGCCACCCCGAACGTGCGGCAGCGGTGAGGACGGCCGGGCCGACGGCATCGAGCATGAGCTTGGCGCGGCGGAACACGGTGAACGTGTTGGTGCCGTCGACGGTGCCCCACGAGAGGTGGATGAACCGCTGCCCGGGCCGGCCCTGGACGTACGGGCCTTTCAGGTCGGTGCCCGAAGTGGTGCAGTCCAATGTCCAGGTCGCCGCGGAGGCATCGCCGGGAGCGTTCTAGGCTGTCAACAGCCCCGGGGAGGCCGGAACAGCGCGAGGAGCTGCGATGCATGAGGGCCGGGAGCTTGCCGAGGCCCAGCAGGAACACTGGCAGCAGACCTACGGAGCCCATCCCGGCATGTACGGCGACCGGCCTTCGGACCCTGCGGTTCACGCCGCCGAGGTGTTCCGGGCCGCAGATGCGGGCGATGTGCTGGAACTGGGTGCCGGTCATGGCCGTGACGCGCTGTTCTTCGCCCGCTCGGGGTTCACCGTGCTGGCCACCGACTTCAGCCCGGTGGGCCTGGACCAGCTCCGCGCGCGGGCCACCGCCGAGGGCCTGGCCGAGAAGGTCACCACCGCAGTGCATGACGTGCGCGAGCCGCTGCCGCTCGCCGACGCCTCGGTGGGCTCCGTCTTCGCGCACATGCTGCTGTGCATGGCGCTGTCCACCAAGGAGATCCGTGCCTTGGTCGCGGAGGTCCGCCGAGTCCTGCGGCCGGGCGGCGTCTTCGTCTACACCGTCCGCCACACCGGCGACGCCCACTACGGTGCGGGCACCGGACACGGCGACGACATCTGGGAGCACGGCGGCTTCGCCGTCCACTTCTTCCCCCGCCACCTGGTCGACGAGCTCGCCGAAGGGTGGACCCTCACCGAGGTCCACCCCTTCGAGGAAGGCGACCTGCCGCGCCGCCTGTGGCGCATCACCCAGACGCTGCCCCGGTGATCGGCCCTGCACCCCCGCGTGGGTGGTGGTCGGCGGCACCACCTGCTCTGCCCCCCGATGCGCACCGCCTCCGCCACCAATCCGGCCGTCTGCGACGAGGCGGACGTCTGCCGCATCAATCACCGGCCACTGATGCCCCGATCTCGACGCCGGACGACTGGAAGTCTGCGAGACGGGCATCCTGGCAATCCCAGGGGCGTCCAAGCGCATGCGGGTCGACGGAGAGGACCGGTTACCATGGCCGGAAGCGGGCCGCTGGATCGGCAGGTGGTCCACGGCGAGCTGGATCGGGCACGTGCCGAGTTCCACCGATTGCTGGCAGCGGCCGGTACGGACGACCTCGCCCGCCCCACTCGCGGGACGCGATGGACGAACGAGCAGCTGCTGTGGCACATGCTGTTCGGCTACCTCGTGGTGCGGGCGCTGCTCGTGCTCGTTCGCCTCTTCGGGCGCCTGCCGCGCGGTGTCAGCCGGGCGTTCGCACGTGTACTGGATGCGGCGACCGTTCCGTTCGACCTCGTCAACCGTCTGGGGCCGTGCGGGGCGGTGAAGGTCATCGGTCCCCGGCGGATGGGCGCGCAGTTCGACCGCGTCATCGCCGCCCTGCACCGAGGGCTGGACCGCGAGTCGGACGCCGATCTCGCTCGCGGCATGCACTACCCCGTCCGCTGGGACCCGTTCTTCAAGGACTACATGACCCTCGCGGACATCTACCGCTACCCCACCCGGCACTTCGACTTCCACCGCCGCCAGCTCACCCTCGACGACCGAGGCTGACGTCCCGACCCACGGCGGTCGGACCTGGCGAGGTCAGCCGACCGATGGACTACGACGCTCGATCAGGAGGACGTCCCGCCAGACTCCGTGGTGGCGGCCGATGCGTTCGCGGGTGCCGATCACCCGGAAGCCGGTCCGGGCGTGGAGGGCGAGGCTGGCGGTGTTCTCCGGGAACACGCCGGACTGGATCGTCCAGATCCCGGCCTCCTCCGTGGAGGTGATCAGCGCCCGCAGCAGCCGGCCGGCGACGCCCAGGCCTCGGGCGTCGGGGTGGACGTACACCGAGTGCTCGACCACGCCCGCGTAGGCGCAGCGGTCGGAGACCCGGCTCGCCGCGATCCAGCCCAGGACGCGGTCGGTGCGGTCGAGGGCCACGAAGCGGTGCTCGGCCAGTTTGGCCGCGTCGAACGTTTGCCAGGTGGGTGCAGCGGTCTCGAAGGTGGCGTTGCCCTCGTCGATGCCGGCCTGGTAGATCGCCAGGACCTGGGCCGCGTGGTCGGCGGTCATCGGCACGACCCGGGTGTCAGCAGCCATGGTCGCCTTCCTGGGGGCGGTCGGAGGCGTGTTCGGCGAGGATGGCCGCGACGGCGGCCGGGAAGACCGTCAGGCAGGTGCGGTTGACCGCGTACCGGGTCGACGTGCCCTGCTTCTCCGGGAGGACGAAGCGCACCTCCGCGAGGACCTTCAGATGGTGGGAGACCGTCGACTGGCCCACCGGGGAGCGTTCGACGATCTCGCCGACGCTCATCGGCCGGCCTTCGGCCGCGAGCAGGTGCAGCAGCTGGATGCGGGTGGGGTCGGCAAGCGCCTTGAACCACGTTGCGTACAGTTCGGCGGCCTCGGCGTCGACGGCGGTGCTGGTGCGGTTCGGCTGATTCATCGATAATCGACGATAGTCGATCGAGTGCTCTACGGGAACGCCCGCCGCCGGCTCAGCCCGTGGCGGCGGCGAGCATGCCGGCCATGGCGGCGAGCACGCTCGGGGCGACGCGGTAGTAGACCCAGGTGCCGCGGCGCTCGGAGGTGAGCAGGCCGGCCTCGCGGAGCTTCTTGAGGTGATGGGAGACGGTGGGCTGGGAGACGCCGACGTCCTGGATGTCGCACACGCAGGCCTCGCCGCCCTCGTGGGACGCGACGCGCGAGAACAGCCGCAGCCGGACCGGGTCGGACAGGGCCTTGAACATCGCCGCCATCCTGACCGAGTCCTCCTCCGACAGCGGAGCGGAGGTCAGTGGCGGGCAGCAAGGCGCTGCGACCTCCGGTTCGAGCAGTGGAAGGTTGACCATCTCAAGATTCGACATGCATCTATGTTGACACTTGCCGAATCACATCGGAAGGGCGGTCTACTGCCGGCCCGGCCGGGCGGCGAGGTGCCGGGCGACGTGCGCGGCATTGCGGCCCACGCCGCGCAGGGAGGCCGAGGAGAGGCTGCGCTGCCACTCCAGTCCGACGAAAGCGAGACGTGGGTGGGTGTGGGAGAGGCCGCCGCGGTGCAGTGGCGCACCCTCGCCGCCCAGAGCGCCCGGGCCGCCCAGGTACGGGACGTCGGGTCGGTGGCCGGTGGCGAGGATGACGGCGTCGGCGTGCTCACGCCGCCCGTCCGGCCGCAGCAGCGTTCCGCCGTCCGCAGCCGTGAACAGCGGCCGCCGCTCCGGAGCGCGGGCCTCCGGCGCGGCGCGGTGGAGGCCCGTGTCGAAGACGGGCGCGGTCGGCGGGCGCCGCAGCAGGCGGCCGATCGGGGCCGAGTCCAGGCCGGAGGCGGTGAGCCACGCGTGGAGGTCGCGGCCGAACGGTCGCTGGCGGGCGAAGCGCACCGGGGAGCGGGTGGCGAGCACGGTGGAGGAGCACCGGACGCCACGACCACCGCCCGCGCAGTCGGCTCGCCGCCGCCCGCCGGGCGGACGGTGAATCCGTCCGGGGCGGCCTCGACGCGGGTGACCCGCCGGCCGAGCCGGATTTCGGCGTCCAATCGGGTGGCGAAGCGAGACGGGTGCTCGACGATCTCGCCGCGGTGCGGGTGGCGGTCCCCTTCGCCACCGAACGGCAGGCCGGGCAGGGCGGAGAAACGGGCCGGGGAGAACGGGGTCAGGCTGCCGTGGTACCGCGGCCACGAGCCGGCCGCCCGGTCGGAAGCCTCCAGGATCGCCGGTCGCAGGCTCTTCCGGCGCAAGGCCTGTGCGGCGGCCGGGTCGGACTGCCCGCCCCCGGTCACCGCGACGTCCACCGTCTCCGCGCCTCCTCCTGATTCGACAAGCGCCTATGTTGACGTTCGTCAAATCAGGTGTCATGCTGGCGGCGCGACAGGATATCGACGAACTTCGAAACAAGGGACCCCCGGAGGCAGCCATGACCGAGCACACCACCGACGACCGCGCCACCAGCTGCTGCAGCAGCGGCCAGGCAGAGACGCACCGCATCCAGCAGCCCGCGGCCGCCACCCCCTGCTGCGGCACCGCCCGGGACGCCGCAGACGCCGGCACCTGCGCCCCGGACGCCAAGCGCGAGGCCACCGCCGCCGGCGCCGGTTGCTGCTGACCCGGCCCTCCCGCAGCCATTCACCCCTCCCACCGACGCGGAGACCCGAGATGACCGAGAACACCCCCGAGGACCTGCCCGTCGCCGTCATCGGCGCCGGACCGATCGGCCTGGCCGCCGCAGCCCACCTGATCGAGCGCGGCATCGAACCCGTGGTGCTGGAAGCCGGGCCCACCGCCGGATCCGCCGTGCGCGAGTGGGCCCACATCCGCCTGTTCTCGCCCTGGGCCGAGCTCGTCGACCCCGTTGCCGAGAAGCTCCTCGCCCCCACCGACTGGACCCGGCCCGACGGCAAGGCCTACCCCTCCGGCGGCGACTGGGCCGAGCAGTACCTGCAGCCCCTCGCCGACGTCCTCGGCGACCGCGTCCGCTACAACGCCCGGGTGACCGGCGTCGCCCGCGCCGGACGCGACCGGATCGTCGACTCCGGCCGCACCGAGCAGCCCTTCACCGTCCACGTCGAGTACGCCGACGGCCGTGAGGAGCGCGTCCTCGCCCGCGCCGTCGTCGACGCTTCCGGCACCTGGTCCACCCCCAACCCGCTCGGCGCCAACGGCCTGCCCGCCCTCGGCGAGCACGCCGCCGACGACCGGATCTCCTATCGCGTCCCCGACCTCGCCGACCCGGCCGTCCGCGAGCGGTTCGCGGGCAAGCGCACCGCCGTGGTCGGCACCGGCGCCTCCGCGTTCACCGCCCTCGCATACCTCGCCGACCTGGCGAAGGACGAGCCCGGCACCCACGCGGTGTGGGTGTTGCGGCGGGGCATCAACGGCAGCACGTACGGCGGCGGCGAGGCCGACCAGCTGCCCGCCCGCGGCGCCCTCGGCCTGCGTGCCAAGAAGGCCGTCGACGACGGCCACGCCTCCGCGCTCACCGGCTTCCGCACCGCCGCCGTCGAGGCCGACGGTGACCGCCTGGTCCTCGTCGCCGAGGACGGCCGCCGCAGCGACCAGGTCGACCAGGTCGTCGTGTTGACCGGCCTGCGCCCGGACCTGTCCTTCCTCTCCGAGGTCCGTCTCGGCCTCGACGAGCGCCTCCAGGCCCCCACCGCCCTCGCGCCGCTGATCGACCCCAACCAGCACTCCTGCGGCACCGTCTACCCGCACGGCGCGAACGAGCTCACCCATCCCGAGGGCGACGTCTACCTGGTCGGCATGAAGTCCTACGGGCGCGCGCCGACGTTCCTCGCCATGACCGGTTACGAGCAGGTCCGCTCCGTCGCCGCCCAGCTCGCCGGCGACCACGAGGCCGCCGCCCGCGTCGAGCTCACGCTCCCCGAGACCGGAGTCTGCGGCGGCGCCGGCCTCTTCGACGAGCCCGGCGCTGCACGGAGCGACGGCGGTGGCTGCTGCTCCGTCCCGGCCGCACCGCAGCTCATCACCCTCGGCGCCGCACCCGAGCCGGCCGGCGCCGCCGAGACCAACGGCTGCTGCCGAGCGAGTACGTGACCACCACTCGGCTCAACGGGGCCACGACTGGAACGGGGGACCGGTCGCGGCCCCGCGCCGCCCTGCCCGCCCTGTGCGTCACCCGGATCACCGGCCGGGGCATCCTCTCCTACGCCTTCCCCGTCCTCGTCCCGCGGATCACCGCCGACACCGGCTGGACCACGCCGCAGGCCACCACCGCATTCACCGCGGCCCTTCTCGTGTCGGCCCTGGCCGGCATCCCCGTCGGCCGCATCATCGACCGCCACGGCCCCCGCGCAGTGATGACCACTGGCTCCGCCCTCGGTGCCATGGCGCTCGTCGGCGTCGCGCTCGCTCCCAACATGCCCGCGTTCTTCGCCGCCTGGCTGCTCGCAGGCACCGTCATGGCTGCGACCTGACCTGCGGAGGTGACGGGCCGTGGGTCTTCCGGACGTGAAGGCATCCGCCCGGCGGCGGCGCCGCTTAGGCGTCTCGCACAGCCGGCCGGCCGGGCCGTGCGGAGCCCCGGGGCGGGGGCGTCAGGGGCGGACGGCGCCCACGTACGGCATGTAGTCGATCGGGGTGATCTCGATGTTCTTGCCGGTGCGCGGTGCGTGGATCATCTTGCCGCCGCCGATGTAGATGCCCACGTGGTGCAGGTCGGAGTAGAAGAAGACGAGGTCGCCCGGTTGGAGGTCGGCCTTCGCCACGTGCCGGCCGGCGTTCCACTGGTCCTGGGAGACGCGGGGCAGGGAGACGCCCGCGGTGCGCCAGGCGGCGCCGGTCAGCCCGGAGCAGTCGAAGCTGTTCGGGCCGGTGCCGCCCCACAGGTAGGGCTTGCCGAGCTGGGCGTAGGCGAACTGGACGGCGGCGGCCGCGCGGCCGGTGGCCGGGCCGTTGTAGGTCTCGCGTGCGGTGGTGCGCGAGGAGCGGCCGTCCTGTGCGTTGACCTCGGCCTGATCGGCGGCGGAGAGGCCGTTCAGCAGCCGGGTCGCCTCGGCGAGCCTGGTCTGCACGAGCTTCTTCTCGGCGGCGAGGGCCCGGTCGGTGGTGTCGAGTTGGCCGAGGACGGCCGTGGCCTCGGCGCGCCGCTGGTCGAGTCGGCGCTGCTGGTCGAGCAGCAGTCGCAGCAGGTCGCTCTGGGAGCTGGCGGCGATGTCCTGTGCGGAGGCGCGCTTGAGGTAGGTGTCGGGGTCGGAGGAGAACATCAGCGCGACGGCGGGGTCGACGTTGCCGGTGCGGTACTGGTCGGCGGCGACCGCGGAGAGGCGCTCGCGCAGGCCGCTCATCCTGTCCTGGGCCGAGGCGACCTGGTTCTGCAGTTCGGTGGCGTCCTTCTGCAGCCGCTGCTGGGTCTCCTTGAACTTGTTGTACTTCTCGATGGAGACCTCGGCCTGCTCGTTGAGGTCCTCGACCTGGGCCTTGACGGTGGCGAGGTCGGGCTTGGGCGCGGCGTTCGCGTTGGCGCCGGCGGCGAGTATCGCGGAGCCGGCGGCGGCCGTGGTCACGATGGCCATCCGGGCCCGGCTCGGCGGCGCGGGCTTGCGGTGGTTGCCCATGCGTGGTCACTCCCTGACTGTCGTTCCGCCTGTTCGCGGCGCGGTCGTGGAGGGGTGCGGCCGACAGCGACCCCCTCCATGTTCTAAGTAACTTAGTAGATGAAGGTGGGGTGCTGGCAAGTCCCGCGACCCGGCCTCCCGGGGCCGGGGTCAAGGGCCGCAGGCGAGCAGAACGGGAGTTGCGGGGAGGACCACGGCGGCGACCCACCAGGCGGTGCGCACCGCGCGCGGCAGCGGTGCCGGTTCCAGCAGCCGTCGCACGCGGGCGACGACGGCGTGGTCGCCGGCGCCCAGGGCCGACGGCCGGGTGCGTGCGGTGGCGAACAGGAACAGCGCCTCGGCGAGCACCCTGGGCGTGGTGGTGCGCAGCGCGCGGTCGTCGGCGGCCATCTCGACCAGTGCCGGGACTTCCTCCCCGGCGAGGCGGGCGGCGGGCAGCCAGCGCAGTCGTCGCCCGAGCGCACCGGCGGCCGAGGTGATCAGGTGGTGGCGGCCGCTGAGGTGGGCGCCCTCGTGGGCGAGGACGGCGCCCCGGTGGGCGGGGGACATGCGCAGGGCGCCCTCGGTGAGGACGATCCGGCCGCCGTCCCCGGCCACGCACCAGGCGGCGGGCTCGTCCGCGTCCATCACCAGCCAGCCGTCCTCGTGCCGGCGGGCGACCAGGTCGAGCTGCTCGCGGTGCCGGCGCCGGGCGCGGGCGCCGCGGATCCAGGCGGTGAGGACGACGGCGGACAGGGCGGCCAGGATCGCCATGCCCATCCAGAAGGCCTGGGCGTGGCCGGTGGACCCGCTGCCGCCGCGGAGGTCGGCGGGGAGCAGCCAGCCGAAGGGGCCGCGTCCGTGGTGGTCGGCGGTGATCAGCCGGTGCGCCAGCATGACGACGTTCGCGGCGCAGGCGAGGATCAGCGCGGCCCAGGTGGTGATCGCGGCCCGGGGTGCGCGGGGCGCCCAGGCGCTGCGGGCGAGCTGCCGCGGCGCGAGCCAGCCGGTGACGGCCAGGAACGCGGCCAGGAGTACCAGGACGGTCATGGCCGGCCGTTCTCGGTCCGGTCGAGGATGTCGCGCAGGGTGCGGGCCTGGGTGCTGTCCATGCCGTCGACGAACAACTGCAGGGCGGCGTGCTGGTCGCCGGTGTCCCCGAGGGCGTCGCGCATGAGCTCGGCGGTGTGGGCCGCCCGGGAGCGGGTCGGCGCGTAGATCCAGGCCCGGCCCTCCTTGTGCCGGCTGAGCCAGCCCTTCTGGTGGAGGATGTCCGCGACCGTGGTCACCGTGGTGTAGGCGACCGGCCGGGTCCGGTTGAGGTCGTCGACGATCTCGCGGACGCTCGCGGGCCGGTCCCACGCCCACAGCCGCTCCATGATCTCGGCCTCCAGATGCCCGAACCCTCGCACATCGACCTCCCTTCCGTGCACACCTTAAGCCCGCGGCCGGGTGCGCCCGGGGCGGTGCCGCAGTCAGGGGGTGCCGGACTCCTCGGAGCCGCGAGCGGGAAAGCCGCCCGCCCCGCCCCTTCCCGGTGGAGGAACCCGGCCGCCGATCAGGGGGTGGTGGACGGGCGGCGGGTGACGGTGCGGGGCGGCCTCCCGGGTGCGGGGTGGGAGCTCACTTACGCTGGCCTGGTCCTCCGCCGGGCCGGCCCGGTGCCCTTGTGCTGACGGGAGTGCAACGGTGGTCTCAGTTCCGTCGGGCCAGGGTGCGGCACCGTCCAGGCGGGCGCGGTTCCGTGCCTGGATGCTCGAGGGCATGGCGGACACCGCCAAGCAGCACCCCGGCCCGCACGCCGAACTGCCCGAGGAGCACGGCCAGCGCTGGTGGCGCGTCATGTGCCTGACCGGACTGGACTACTTCTCGACCCTCGGCTACCAGCCCGGCATCGCCGCCCTGGCCGCCGGCGTGGTCTCCCCGCTGGCCACCATCGTGCTGGTCGTGGTGACCCTGTGCGGGGCGCTGCCGGTGTACCGCCGGGTGGCGAAGGAGAGCCCGCACGGCGAGGGCTCGATCGCCATGCTGGAGCGGCTGCTGAGCTTCTGGCAGGGCAAGCTGTTCGTGCTGGCACTGCTGGGCTTCGCCGCCACCGACTTCCTGATCACCATCACGCTGTCCGCCGCCGACGCCACCGCCCACCTGGTGGAGAACCCGCACCTGACCAGCAGTCTGCAGGGCCGCGAGGTGCTGATCACCCTGCTGCTGATCGCGCTGCTCGGCGCCGTCTTCCTCAAGGGCTTCAGCGAGGCGATCGGCGTCGCGGTCGTCCTGGTCGCCGTCTACCTGGCGCTGAACGTGGTGGTGGTCGCGACCGGCCTGGTGAAGGTGCTGTCCGACCCCGACCTGATCACCGACTGGACGCACGCCCTCACCGCCGAGCACGGCAACGTGGTCGCGATGATCGGCGTCTCGCTGATCGTCTTCCCCAAGCTCGCCCTGGGCCTGTCCGGCTTCGAGACCGGCGTCGCCGTGATGCCGCACATCAAGGGCGACCCCGGCGACACCGAGGAGAAGCCGGTCGGCCGGATCAAGGGCGCCCGCAAGCTGCTCACCACCGCCGCCCTGATCATGAGCGTCTTCCTGATCACGAGTAGCTTCATCACCACCCTGCTGATCCCCGCCCCCGCGTTCGAACCGGGCGGAGCGGCCAACGGCCGCGCCCTGGCCTACCTCGCCCACGAGTACCTGGGCAGCGCGTTCGGCACCGTCTACGACGTCTCCACCATCGCCATCCTCTGGTTCGCCGGGGCCTCGGCGATGGCCGGCCTGCTCAACCTGATGCCGCGCTACCTGCCGCGCTACGGGATGGCGCCGCACTGGGCGCGGGCCGTCCGCCCGACCGTGCTGGTGCTGACCGCGGTGGCCTTCCTGGTCACCTGGATCTTCGACGCGAGCGTCGACAAGCAGGGCGGCGCGTACGCGACCGGCGTCCTGGTGCTGATCAGCTCGGCGGCCGTGGCCGTCACCATCGCGGCCCGCAAGGCCGGCGAGCGCCGCTGGGCGATCGGCTTCGCGGTGATCGCGGCGGTGTTCCTCTACACCACGGGTGCGAACATCGCCGAGCGCCCGGACGGCGTGAAGATCGGCGCCTGCTTCATCGCGGCGATCGTGCTGATCTCGCTCGCCTCCCGGCTCGCCCGCGCCTTCGAACTGCGCGTCACCGACGTCGTGTTCGACACGCTGGCGGAGCGGTTCGTCCGCGACGGCACGCACCGGGAGATCCGGCTGATCGCCAACGAGCCGCACCGCCGCGACCTCGCCGAGTACCGGGACAAGCTGCACCAGATCCGCGCGGACAACGCGATCCCCGCCGAGGACGACCTGGTCTTCGTCGAGGTCACCGTCCGGGACCCGTCCGACTTCGAGGCCGAACTGCGGGTGCGCGGCGAGGTGCTGCACGACCGCTTCCGGGTGCTCACCCTGGAGCACTCCAGCGTGCCCAACGCGCTCGCCGCGCTGCTGCTGCACGTCCGGGACACCACCGGGCAGCAGCCGCACATCTACTTCGAGTGGACGGAGGGCAATCCGTTCGCCCAGTTCCTGCGGTTCTTCCTGTTCGGCCAGGGCGAGGTCGCCCCCGTCACCCGCGAGGTGCTCCGCGAGGCCGAGTCCGATCCGGCGCGCCGCCCGCACGTCCACGTCGGCTGACCACCGGTCACGGACCGCCGGCCCGGGCCCAGGCCGCGGGAACCCGGGCCGGCACCGGGCCGAGGACCCGGTGGTCCGGCCGTACCGCGAGGACCGGGCAGCGCGCCCGGTCCCGGACGGCCCGCTCCAGCGCCGCCGGACTCTCCGTCGACCCGTCCAGATCCACCACCACCCGTACCGCTCCGGCCGTGACCGACGCGCCTCCTTCGACAGCCCCGTACCTCCAGGGACGCCCGCCCCGGCCGGCCGGACCTCCGGTTGACGCGATCCTGATGCCGCGGGCCCGTTCCCTGACGGGTCCTTGACGCCCGACCCTTGTCGCCCGGCCGAAGCGGCGGCCGGGCCGTGGACCGGAGGGACGTTCCGAGGCCACGACCGCCGGACGGCCCGTCCGCGGGCGCGAGGTCTGCAAGAATCGGTTCTCCGGTGGCGAAGGGTGAGGAGACCCGGTGGGCGAGGACGCGATGAGGCCGCGGATCCCGCAGTTGAGGCTCGACGAACTGCTGGAGGAACTGCAGGCCCGGATCGACGCCGCCCGCGGCACCCGGGACCGCGTGCACAGCCTGTTGGAGGCCGTGCTCTCGGTCGGCCGCGAGCTCGACCTCACCCATGTGCTGCGGCGGATCGTCGAGGCGGCCGCCGTCCTCGTCGACGCCAAGTACGCGGCCCTCGGCGTGATCGGCCCGGACGGCGAGACGCTCTCGCAGTTCCTCACCGTCGGGCTCGGCGAGGACGAGATCGCCGAGATCGGCCCGTACCCGACCGGCAAGGGCATCCTCGGCGAGCTGATCCGCCGGCCCGAGGCGCTCCGGCTGGAGGACCTCGCCGCGCACCCCGCCTCGCACGGCTGCCCCGCGCACCACCCCGTGATGCGGACCTTCCTCGGCGTGCCCGTCCGGGTCCGCGACGAGGTCTTCGGCAACCTCTACCTCACCGACAAGCGCAACGGCGAGGGCTTCGACGCCGACGACGAGTCCGTCATCTCCACCCTCGCGGTGGCCGCCGGGGTCGCCATCGACAACGCGCGGCTCTACGAGGAGGCGCAGCGGCAGCAACGCTGGCTGGCGGTGAGCGCCGAGATCACCCGCAGCCTGCTCTCCGGCACCTCACGCGCGCACGTCGTCGAACTGATAGCCCAGCGCGCGATGGCCATCACCGGCGCCGAGCTCGCCGACATGTCCGCCCCGACCGGCGACGGGCAGGCGCTGCGCGTCGAACTCGCCCTCGGCGGCGACACCGCGGCCCGGCTCGGCCGGCTGCTGCCGCTGGAGGGCTCGCTGCCCGGGCGGGCGGTCACCGGCGGCCATCCGGTGACCACGACCGCTCTGGCGGACGACCACCGGCCGACGGCCGGGGCCGGCGTCGGACCCGCCGGCGGCCCGGCCGTCGGGCCGACCGGGTACGGCGGCCTCGGCCCGGCCGTCGCCGTCCCGATCGGCCGGCAGGAGGGCGACATCCCGGGCGTGCTGCTGCTCGCCCGGCGGACGGGCGAACCCGCCTTCACGGACCGCGAGATCGGCCCGCTCTCCGGTTTCGCCGACCAGGCCGCACTCGCCCTGGAACTCGCCGAACGCCGCCGCGACGCCGAGCAGTTGGCGATGCTGGAGGACCGCGACCGGATCGCCCGCGACCTCCACGACCTGGCCATCCAGCGGCTGTTCGCGACCGGCATGACCCTGCAGAGCGCCGCCCGGGTGATCGAGCACACCGGCGCCTCCGACCGGGTGCTGCGCGCGGTCGCCGACCTCGACGAGACCATCAAGATCATCCGGTCGACCATCTTCGGCCTCCGTGCCCGCGAGGACTCCCGGCAGGGACTGCGCTCACGGGTGGTCGCCGCGGTGGGGGAGGCGCAGGCCGCCCTCGGCTTCGCCCCGCGGCTCAGCATGGAGGGGCTGCTCGACACCGACGTGCCGCTGCGGCTCGCGGACGAAGTGGTGGCCGTGCTCGGCGAGGCGCTCAGCAACGCGGCCCGGCACGCCAAGGCGGGCCGGGTCGAGGTGGTGCTGCAGGCCGCGGGCGGACAGGTCGTGCTCACCGTGCAGGACGACGGGGTGGGCATCCCCGAGCAGGGGCGGCGCAGCGGACTGCGGAACCTCGCCGAGCGGGCCCACGGCGTCGGAGGGCTCTTCGAACTCTCGGCCCCGCAGGACGGCGGCACCCGCCTGGTCTGGTCGGCGCCGCTCGTCCCTGCCTGACCGGGCCCCGGCGCCCGCCTACGTGGTGCGCTCGAACTCGCAGCGCAGCGCCCGGTCGGCGCCCAGCAGTCGGATCACCCGGGACGGCTGCCGAGGGATCCCCTGCAGCACCACCGAGGCGTCCGCGGCGCAGCGGCCGTTCAGCCGCAGGAAGAGGTCCACGCCGGAGCTGTCGCAGAAGGTCACCGCCGCCAGGTCGAGCACCAGCTCGCCGCCGCCGCGCTCCAGCAGCGGCAGCAGCCGCGGTTCCAGGCGGCCGGCCGAGTGCAGGTCGAGCTCGCCACGCAGGGCGACCACCGTGCGGCGGCCGGGGGACTGGCGGCGGACCGAGGCGATGGCGGCCTCGGTGTGCGGTGCGGGAGCGGGCAAGGAGGCCTCCTGGGCGGTGCGGTGCGTACGGTGCTCTGCCGCCGGCCCGGCTCCTCGCAAACCCGGCCGGCAGCAGAGCGGCTGACACTCCATCAGATCCGTGCCCGGCGGGGGAGGGCCGAAGGTCCCGGATGCTGCGACGGCAACGTCCGTGCGCGCGGGCGACTTCCCGCGGCGTGGCGGCAACCTCCTGCGGCACGGCGGCAACCGAGAGGCAGACCCACCTCCTCACCCTCGGAGAGCGACATGTCCGCTTCCCCGCACCGCCGTCCCGCCGGCCGCCAAAGGCTCGCCCTCGCCGCGGCCGGCGCGGCGGCCGTCCTCGCCCTGGGGGCCGTGCCGCTCGCCCTGAACGCCGGGGCGTCCACCGGCGGCGCGCCCGTCGCCGCGGCGGCCGCCGACCTCGGCCACGCCGTCCTGCCCGCCCGGGACGGCTGGGCGGCGGAGGGCGCCGGGACGACGGGCGGCCGCTCGGCGGACGCCGCGCACACCTTCACCGTCACCACCCGCGCCGAGTTGGCGAAGGCGCTGGCCGCCGGGCCCGCGGGCGCACCCCGGATCATCCGGGTCAAGGGCGTGATCGACGCCAACACCGACGACACCGGCCGGGCGCTCGGCTGCGCCGACTACGCGGCCGGCACCGGCCATTCGGACGCCGCGTACGCCAAGGCCTACGACCCCGCGGTCTGGGGCCGGACGAAGCTGCCCTCCGGCCGACAGGAGGACGCCCGCCGGGCCGCGCAGGCCAGGCAGGCCGCCCGGGTCGTCCTCGACGTCCCCTCGCACACCACGATCGTCGGCGTGCCGGGCACCGGCGCCGGGATCACCGGCGGCAACCTGACGGTGAAGAACGCCCAGGACGTGATCGTCCGCAACCTCGCCCTCACCGACGTCCGCGACTGCTTCCCGCAGTGGGACCCGACGGACGGCCCGACCGGCAACTGGAACTCGGCCTACGACGCCGTCTCGCTGCGCGGTGCCACGCACGTCTGGATCGACCACGACACCTTCTCCGACGCGCCGCACCTCGACGCGGCCAACCCGACCCGGTTCGGCCGCGAGTACCAGGTCCACGACGGCGCGCTGGACATCACCAACGGCTCCGACCTGGTGACCGCCTCCTACAACCGCTTCGCCGACCACGACAAGACGATGCTGATCGGCAGCAGCGACAAGGACACCGGACTGCGGGTCACCCTGCACCACAACGTCTTCCAGGGCGTCGTGCAGCGCGCCCCGCTCGCCCGGGTCGGGCAGATCCACCTCTACGACAACTACTACGACACCGCGCCGCTCGACGGCTACGCGCACAGCTACAGCGTCAACTCCCGGGCCGGCGCGCAGATCGTGGCGGAGAACAACCACTGGCGGCTGTCGGCCGACCGGAAGGTCTCCCAGCTGCTCAGCGGCGACGGCACCGGGGCGTTCGCGGGCAGCGGCAACCTGGTCGACGGCGCGGCGGCCGACCCGGCCGCCGCGTACAACGCCGCCAACACCAAGAAGATCAGGCCGACCGTCTCCTGGCGGCCGGCCCTCTCCGCCGGGCTGGAGCCCGCCGCCGCGCTGCCGGACCGGCTGCCGAAGCAGGCCGGCGCCGGCGTGCTCACCGAGAACGGCACCGCCGCCCCGGCCACCGGCCGGATCCTGACGGTCGCCGCGGACGGCTCCGCCGCGCACCGGACGGTGCAGTCCGCGGTCGACGCCGCCGGACCCGGGGACACCGTGCTGATCGCCCGCGGCACCTACCGCGAGACGGTGAACGTCCCGGCCGCCAAGAAGGGCCTGACGCTCCAGGGCGCCACCGGCAACGCCGAGGACGTCGTCCTCGCGTACGACAACGCGGCCGGCACCCCGAAGCCCGGCGGCGGCACCCACGGCACCGAGGGCAGTGCCACCCTCACCGTCTCCGCCGACGGCACCACCGTCACCGGCCTCACCGTGCAGAACACCTTCGAGCGGTCCGCCCACCCGGGCACCACCGCCACCCAGGCGGTCGCCCTGGCCGCCCGCGGCGACCGCCAGCAGTACCTGAACTCCCGCTTCATCGGCCACCAGGACACCGTCCTCAACTGGGCGCCCGCCGCCACCGGCCAGTACCGGCAGTACTTCCGCCACTGCTTCGTCGCCGGCGACGTGGACTTCCTCTTCGGCAACGCGACCGCCGTCTACGACCACGTGAACATCACCCTGCGGGACCGCGGCGCCGCCCCCGGCGGCAGCAACGGCTACCTCGCCGCGCCGAACACCGACGCCGCGAAGCCGTACGGGATCCTCGTCACCGACAGCACGATCAGCAGCACCGCCGCGCCCGGCACCTTCCACCTCGGCCGGCCCTGGCGCACCGGGCCGAGCGCGGTCGGGCAGTTCGTCGTCCGCAACACCGTGCTGCCCGCGGCGGTCGAGAAGGCGCCGTGGACGGACATGCACGGGTACTCCTGGCGGTCCGCCCGCTTCGCCGAGTACGCCAATACCGGGCCCGGGGCCGGCGCCGGCGCGGACCGCCCGCAGCTGACCGCCGCTCGGGCCGCCTCGTACACGGCGCGCGCCTACCTGGCCGGCACCGACGGCTGGAACCCGGTCGGCTGACCCGCAGGAGAAAACCCGCCGCCCGCGGCAACCTCCCCGCGGGCGGCGGCAACAGGGAGTCGGACAGCAGGACGGCGGACCGTCGGCCCCGCTGCCGGGACGGCCCGTCGACGCCGGGACACGTCCCCTCCCCGTACCGGTAGTCGCCAAGGAGTCATGAGACGTGAGCAAGCGAGCGATACGCCCCAAGCGCGGCAGGATCGCGGCCCTCGGCGGCACGGCCGCCCTGCTGGCCGCCGGCATCGCGGGCGGCCTGTGGGCGGGCGCGGACGCCGCCGCCCCCGCCCCGACCGCCGGGTCCTCCTACACCCTGGTGAGCGCCGCCGGCGGACTCTGCCTGCAGGCGCCCGCCCCGGCCGCCGGCACCCAACTGGCCCAGCAGGACTGCGGCGCGGGTGGCGAGACCTGGCGGCTGACCGCCGACGGCAGCGGCTACCGGCTGGTCGAGGCCGCCGGCGGCCGCTGCGCGGGCGTGCGGGACGCCAGGACGGGCGCCGGCGCCGCCGTCCGGACGGAGGACTGCGACCCGGCGGCGGCCTCCCAGCGCTGGACCCTGACGGCCGTCGAGGGCGGCCACCGGGTGGTCAACGCCGCCAGCGGCAAGTGCCTGGCGGTGAAGGACGGTTCGGCCGCGGCCGGCACCCCGGTGCAGCAGAACTCCTGCGACTCGGCGCCCGCCAAGCGCTGGACCTTCAAGCCCGCCGCCGCCACCCCGGCCCCCACCGCGAGCACCCCGACCACCACGGCCACGGCCTCCCCGAAGCCCACCGCCACCGCGAAGCCCACCGCGACGGCCACGCCCGCCCCGACCGCCACCGCGACGGGCGGCACCGGCACGGTGATCCCGGCCTGGCCGACCCCGCAGGGCGCCGACGTGCCGCTGACCGCCACCCGGAAGGTCGCCGCGCTCTTCGACGGCGGCGGCCGCCGCTACGTCGGCAAGGGCGCGCTGGGCAGCGGCAGCCAGTCCGAGAACCAGCCCGCCATGTTCGAACTCGCCGACGGCGCCGTGCTGCAGAACGTGATCCTCGGCGACCCGGCCGCCGACGGCGTGCACTGCAGCGGCAGCTGCACCCTGCGCAACGTCTGGTGGGAGAACGTCGGCGAGGACGCCGCCACCTTCAAGGGCACCTCCGCCTCCCAGGTGATGACCGTGGACGGCGGCGGCGCGCGCGGCGCGGCCGACAAGGTCTTCCAGCACAACGGCCCCGGCACCTTCGTCGTCAAGAACTTCCGGGTGGAGGACTTCGGCAAGCTCTACCGCTCCTGCGGCAACTGCAAGACGCAGTACCCCCGCCACGTGGTGATCGACAACGTGATCGCCACCGCGCCCGGCAAGAAGATGGTCGGCATCAACGCCAACCTGGGCGACACCGCCACGATCACCCGGCTCACCGTGGTCGGCGACAGCAGCCGGAAGATCACCGTCTGCCAGCGCTACACCGGCGTCACCTCGGGCGAGCCCAAGGAGGCGGGCAGCGGCCCGGACGGCACCAACTGCCGCTACACGCCCGGCGAGGTGACCTACAAGCCCTGACCCCGGGCCCGTCCCGGCAGCCGCACGGACGCGTTCGGCGTTCCTGTGGCGGCCGGGGCGGCCGCGCCGCTACGGTGTCCGCCATGGGGTTGGGATCTTGGTGGCGCGGCTCCGGCGCGGCCACCCGCAGGCAGTCGGGCGACACCGCCCCGCTCTCCGAGCCGGCCGTCCTCGCCGCGGTGGCCGAACGGTTGACGGAACTCGGCGGCGACACCTGGACGGTGGACGGCTCGCTGGTCACCGGCCCCGGCGGCACCGCCGTCGCGGTCGGCGCCCGGCACGGCGAGGGCCCGGCCCACCTCGACCTGACCGTCCTGCTGGACGCCGGACGGCCGCAGGAGCGCAGGGTGCAGGACTGCCTGGCCGGTGTCGAGGCCGACAGCGGGCCCGCGGTGCGCCGCGCGGTCGAGGTCTGGGCCTCCACCACCGGCCTGGCCCTGCTCGAACTCCTCGCCCACAACGGCCGGTTCGCCGGCCACCTGCACCCGGACGACGCGGACGCGCTGCCCGGCTGGCACGCCGTGCACGGCGGCATCGCCGGCTGGGGCACCGGCGACCGGCACGGCGCCGTCCAGGACTGGATGCTCGCCCGGCCGCTGCTGCCGCAGCTCGCCCCGGCGTTCCCGGACGGCTTCGACCGGGCCCGCCCGACCGGTCTGTCGCTGCTGTTCGGCAGCGGGGCCGGCCGGGAGAGCGCCGAGGTGCGGGTGAACGGCGAACCGCACGAGGGGGCCTCGAAGGCGCTGCTGGCCCTGGACTGGCCGCGGGTCGCCGAGGGCACCGCCTTCGCCCGGACCTTCGTCCTGCTGACCCGGCCCCAGGACGGCTGACCGGCGGGCGGCGTCCCCCGGAGCGGCTCAGACCAACGGGTAGACGTGCGCGCCGGCCGGCCCCGGGTAACCGGGCAGCCAGCGGGCCAGCACCAGCCCGGACGGGTGGAACATCGGCTCGGGCAGCGCGTCCACCGGGACCCGCTCCCAGCCGGCGCAGCTGTGCGGCTCGGTGACGACCGCGGGGGCGTCGCTCGGCGGTGCGAGGACGGCCGCGGTCAGCCGTGGCCGGCCGAGCTCGTGGTCGAGCAGCACGGCCAGCACCCGCATCGCGGCCGCGGGCAGCACGATGCCGGTCTCCTCCGCGAGTTCACGGGCGGCGGCCTCCTCGAAGGACTCGCCGGTGCCGTCGACCTTGCCGCCGGGCAGGCTCCAGGTCGGCGGCTCGCCCGCGGTGGTGCGCCGTCCGATCAGCACCCGGCCGTCGGTGGTGGGCACGATGACCCCCGCACCGATGATCGGCCCGCCACCGGCCTGCCCGCCACCGGCCGCCGGGCCGTCGGCCGTCACCAGGCGGCCTTGGAGTAGTCCTTGAGGAAGCAGCCGTACAGGTCCTCGCCGAGCTCGCCGCGGACGATCGGGTCGTAGACCCGGGCCGCGCCGTCGACCAGGTCGAGCGGGGCGTGGAAGCCCTCGTCGTGCAGCCGCATCTTGTCGGGGTGCGGCCGCTCGTCGGTGATCCAGCCGGTGTCGACGCTGGTCATCAGGATGCCGTCGGTCCGGTACATCTCCTCGGCGCTGGTGCGGGTGAGCATGTTCAGCGCGGCCTTGGCCATGTTGGTGTGCGGGTGGCCGGCGCCCTTGTAGCCGCGGCTGAACACGCCCTCCATGGCGGAGACGTTGACGATGTACTTGCGCCGCGCGGGGGAGGCGGCCATCACCGGCCGGAGCCGGCTGATCAGGATGAACGGCGCGGTGGAGTTGCAGAGCTGCACCTCCAGCAGCTCCATCGGGCCGACCTCGTCGACGGTCTGCACCCAGCTGTTGGTGGAGGCGAGGTCCGGCACCAGGCCGCCGGCGTCGATCGCGGTGCCGGCCTCGATCCGGGCCGGCGAGGCGGAGCCGCTGACCAGGGCGAGGGCGGTGACGTCCTCGGCGCTGATCCGCTCGCCCTCGCCGGAGGCCTGGCCGGGCAGTGCCGGCAGGTCCACGTTGCCGCTGCCGAAGCGCCCGATCACGGTCGACGGGGGCAGTACGCCGGCCGGCAGCGGGGCCGACTCGGCGGCCACCAGCTCGCGGTACGACTCCGGCGGGCGGCGGACGGTCTGCGCCGCGTTGTTGATCAGGATGTCCAGCGGCCCGTCCGAGGCGACCTCGTCGGCCAGCGCCATCACCTGGGCCGGGTCGCGCAGGTCGATGCCGACGATCTTCAGCCGGTCGATCCACCGGTCGCTGTCCGGCATCGCCTTGAAGCGGCGGATCGCGTCGTTGGGGAAGCGGGTGGTGATGGTGGTGTGCGCGCCGTCCCGCAGCAGGCAGAGCGCGATGTACATGCCGATCTTGGCGCGGCCGCCGGTGAGCAGGGCGCGCCGCCCGGTGAGGTCGGCGCGGGCGCCGCGGCGGGCGTGGTTGAGCGCCGCGCAGTTGCGGCACAGCTGGTGGTAGAAGGCGTCGACCTCGACGTACCGCTGCTTGCAGGTGTAGCAGGAGCGGGGGCGCTCGAGTATCCCGGCGATCTCGGTGGTGGTCTCGGTGGTCAGGCCGAAGGCGCCGGCCGTCTCGTCGTCGATCCGGCCGGGTGCGCCGGTCGCCGTCCGCGAGGTGACCAGCCGGTCGTTGGCGGTCTTGCGGGCGCGGGTCTCCTGGCGGCGGCGCTGCTTGAGCGTGCGGAAGATGCCGCCGACCGCCCGGCGGACGGTGATCGCGTCCGGGTGGTCCACGTGCAGGTCGTCGAGTTCGGCGAGCACGTCCAGGCACAGGGCCAGGCGCTCGGGGTCGATGCCCGGGCCGAAGTCGATGTCCTGCTCGTCGTGCTGCTGGATCTGGGTCTGGGTGTCCGGGCCCGCCGTCATGCCTGCTGCTGCTTCCCTCGGTGTGCCGCCTGTACCGGCGAATGCTACGGGAGCCTGCCGAGCCGGAGCGAAAAGTAATACCTCCACCTGCCTTGTAGGGGTTACCTGCTCTCGCTAGCGTAAGAGATGAACAGCTCATCCGGCCATTACGACGGGAGTGGGGCATGACGACCTGGCACGACTGGCAGCGCAGCTGGGACCGCCAGCAGGAGTGGTACCTGCCCGACCGGGAGGAGCGGTTCCGGGTGATGCTCGACCTGGTCGAGGCGGTGGCCGGCCCGGCGCCGCGCGTCCTCGACCTGGCCTGCGGCACCGGATCGATCAGCGAACGGCTGCTCGCCCGGCTGCCCGGGGCGGTCTCGGTCGGCGTGGACGTCGACCCCGCGCTGCTCGCGATCGCCCGCGGCCACTTCGCCGACGAGCCGCGCCTCACCCTCGTCACCGCCGACCTGAACGACCCCGGCTGGGCGGAGCCGCTGCCGGACGGCGGCGCGTTCGACGCGGTGCTCACCTCGACCGCCCTGCACTGGCTCGGCAGCGACGCCCTGGTGCGCCTGTACGGCGACCTCGCGGGGCTGGTCAGGCCCGGCGGCCTGTTCGTCAACGCCGACCACATGCCGCAGCCGGACACCCCGCTGCTGAACGCCGCCGACCGGGCCCGGCAGCACGCCCGCCAGGAGCGCGAGCGCGCCGAGGGCGTCCTCGACTGGGCCGCCTGGTGGCGGGCGGCCGCCGACGACCCGGCACTCGCCGAGGCCGTCGCGGCCCGCTTCGCGATCCACGGCGACCACGCCGACGGCGAGAGCCACCCCGCCGAGTGGCACACCGCCCGGCTGGTCGGGGCCGGCTTCCGCGAGGCCGGGGTGGCCTGGCGCTCGGTCAGTGACGCCCTGGTCGCGGCGGTGCGCTGACCGGCAGCGCGTCGAGCTCGATCCCGAAGTGCTCGCGGTACGCGGCGAGCGCCTGCTCCCCGGTCAGCTGCTCCTCGCTGCGTGAGCCGTCCGCGCCGGTGCGGATCAGCCGGGTGCCGGCGAGGGTGATCCTGCCCTCGCCGGTCAGCCGTGAGCAGGTGGTGGACCGGGTGAAGTGCGACTCGGGCGAGGTCGCCTGCCACCAGCAGGTCGGGCCGAAGTCGGCCAGCGCGTAAGGCCGCAGGTCCAGCCGGTACTGCGGCTCGCCGTCCATCAGCACGTCCAGCTCCGCGCCGTGCGGCCGCAGCGTGAACCGGCCGGCGGGGTCGGACTGCTCGCCGCGCTCGTCCAGCCGCAGCGGGTGGTGGCTGAACCGGCCGAAGCCGACGTCCACCAGCCACGGCTCGTCCAGCAGGACCCGCAGCGCCATGTGGTCGAAGGGCGGCCCGGGCCGGCCGTCCCGGCCGAACACCCGCCCGGCGAGCAGCTCCACCCGGTGGCCGAGCGCCGTGAGCAGGCCGGCGAAGGCGCCGTTGAGCTCGTAGCAGAAGCCGCCGCGGCGGCGCTCCACCAGCTTGTCCCAGAGCGCCCGTTCGGTCAGCACGACCGGCTCGCCGCGGGCCACGCTCAGCGTCTCGAACGGCACGGCGTGCAGGTGCGCGAGCTGCAGGGCGCGCAGCGCCGCCGCGTCCGCGTGCTCCGGCCGCGGCAGGCCGATCCGGTCCAGGTAGGCGGCCACCTGTCGTGCGTCCACCGGTCCTCCCCTTCCTCCGTACTCGGACGGCCCGTCAACCGGGCCGATCGTCGTGGTCCTGACGTCCCGTCGGAAAACAACCGCGAAAAAATGTTTGGGATTCCTGTTATCCCCTCCCGTCCCACGGATCTCCCAGGTGTCGGCAAGCACCACACCCCACCGAGGGCCGACGAGGAGATACACATGTCACACAGGAAAGCGTCGTCGCACCGTCGCCGCAATCGCCGTGGACTGATGTTCACCGCAACCGCCATCACCGCGGGACTCATCGCGGGAGCCGTCACCATCGGCTCCGCGCTGGAGGGCGACAAGCCGCTCAGCACCTCCGCGGACGCGGTGATCGCGCAGGAGGTGGAGCCCTCGCCGGCCGCCGGTCCGCTCCACAACGAGGCGCCCGCCCCGGTGACCTCCATACCCAAGGACGACCCGACCCGCGGCCTGGTCTACGGCGGCCTCGTGCCGGCCGCCAGCGGCGACAAGTGCGTCGGCGTCTACAAGGTCGACGAGCAGGGCCTGTGCACCCACGGCCCGGACGCCCCGCCGCGCGGCGTCGACGTCCACAAGAGCACCGCCCCGGTCGTCGCGACCACCGAGAAGCCCGCCGACCTCACCCCGACCGCGGCCGCCGCACCGTCCGCCGCGGACCTGCTGAGCGACGCGCCGCCCGTGCTCGACCTGCAGACCGGCAAGGCGCTCGGCGGCTCCGCCACGCCCGCCGGCACCCCCTCGGCCGGAGCGGGGGCCGCGGCCGAAGGCTCCAAGGTGGTCTGCGAGGGCGACGGCTCGACCGGCAACCGCGTCCAGGTGATGTACGTCCACGCCCCGGGCAACGACCGCTTCGCGCAGTACCTCGCCTCGTTCAAGAAGTGGGCGTCGGACACCGACACCATCTACAACGCGAGCGCCCAGGAGACCGGCGGCGTCCGGCACATCCGCTTCGTCACCGAGGCCGACTGCACCGTCTCGGTGCTGAACGTCGAGCTGTCCGCGGCCTCCCTGCAGGAGTTCGGCGCCAGCAACAAGGCGCTCGCCGCCCAGGGCTTCAACCGCAAGGACCGCAAGTACATGGTCTTCGCGGACGCCAACGTGTACTGCGGCATCGGCACCTTCAACGGTGACGAGCGTCCCGGCCAGGACAACCTGTCCAACTTCGGCCCGTCCTACGGCCGCACCGACAACGGCTGCTGGGGCGGCTCCACCGCCGCCCACGAGCTCGGTCACAACCTCGGTGCCGTCAACAACAGCGCCCCGCACACCAGCAAGGGCGCGCACTGCGTCGACGAGTGGGACATCATGTGCTACTCCGACTCGCCGTACTACCCGAAGATGCAGACCCTCTGCCCGAACCGGGCCGAGGACGACCGCCTCGACTGCAACCACGACGACTACTTCAACACCGACCCGCAGCCGGGCAGCTACCTGACCACGCACTGGAACATCGCCAACAACCAGTTCCTGTTCGCGAACGGCGGCACCAACCCGAACCCGAACCCGACGCCGACCCCGACCAAGTCGCCGACGCCGAGCCCGACCACGCCCGACCCGACCAAGTCGCCGACGCCGAGCCCGAGCCCGACCGACTCGACGCCCACCCCGAGCCCCAGCCCGACCTCGACCACCGGTCCCAAGGTGACGGTCGGCCAGATCACCACCAACTCGGCGGTGCTCAGCTGGACGGCGGTCGGCGGCGCCTCCGGTTACGACCTCCAGGTCAACGGCCGCTCCATCGCGACCGTCACCTCCAGCGTCGTCCGCCTGGTCAACCTCAAGCCCGACACCGAGTACAAGGTCGCCGTCGCGGTCAAGGACAAGTCCGGCAAGACCGCCAAGCCCGGCCGCACCACCGCCTTCCGCACCACCAAGGCGGCCGGCCCCGCGCCGACCAAGCCCGGCACCCGCTACCTGATGATCAACAGCCTGACCGGCCAGGCCGCCGACATGTGGGGCGGCTCCACCCGCGACGGCGCCGTGCTCATCGGCTACCAGCGGCACGGCTACTCCAACCAGCAGTGGCTGTTCGAGGACGCCGGCGACGGCTACCTGAAGATCCGCTCCGCCCGCTCCGACAAGTGCCTGCAGATCGGCGGCCAGGCCGTCGCCGGCCAGTACGTGATGCAGCAGCCCTGCTCGTCCGCCGACAGCCAGCAGTGGAAGATCGCCTCCGCCGGCAGCGGCTACGCGCTGACCGCCAAGGGCTCCTCGCTCGTCCTCGGTACCAGCAAGCGCTGGTACTACGGCGGCTGGCTGCTGGAACTGCAGCAGCCCAGCGGCCAGTCCTACCAGAACTGGACCATCCAGGCCGCCTCCTGACGAGGCGCCCCCGAGCCCGGTGGGGCGGGAGTCGGCCCTCCCGCCCCACCGGGCCGTCCCGTCCCACCGGGCGCCCGCGCCCGCCGGCCAGACCAGGAGCCACCCCATGCGCCTGCGCACCCTCGCCACCGCCGCCGCCCTCACCGGCCTGACCGTGCTCGGCACGGCCCAGCCCGCCGGTGCCCACGGCGACACCATCGCCTTCACCGTCTCCAGCCTGGTCGACGGGCACCTCACCGCCGTCGCCACCTGGGAGAACGACCACGACCCGGTCGACGAGAAGATCGCCGGAACCCTGAGCGCCACCGCCCAGGACGGCCGCGCGGTAGGCCCCTGGCAGCTGGTCGCGGTCGCCGGCAAGCCCGGCACCTACACCACCGCCCGCCAACTGCCGCCCGGCCACTGGAAGGTGGTCGTCGAATCGGGCTTCCCCGCGCTCGGCCGGGGCGAGGCCGAGGTCGACGTCACCGCCGTCCCCGGCACCGCGCCCAGCAGCGGACCGGTGGCCCCGGTGGGCACCGCCCCCGCGCCGAGCGCCTCCGCCGAGCCGATCCGCAGCACCTCGGCCGCCGCCGAGGCCGACAGCGCCTGGACCTGGATGGCGGTGGTCGTCGCCGTGCTGGCCGCCGCGGCGGCCGCCGGCGCCGTGCTGCTGCGCCGCCGCCGCGCCGGGCACTGAGCGGCGCACGGCGGGTTCCGGCGGGGGCCGCAGCCATCCGCTTCCGCAGGTCACCGGCGTGCGAAAGCGGGGCAGAGGCGACAAGTCGCCTCATCGACCTGTCGACTCCTGGCCACGGACGACGGGTTGTGCCGTCCCCGCCGGTGCAGGCCACCATGAAGACATGGACATCGACACGGTCGTCCGCACCCGCCGGGCCCTGCACGCCGTCGCCGAGACGGTGCTCGCCGGGCCGCAGTACCGGGCGAGCGGCACCATCCGGCTGCGGGCCTACCCGGGCGGCTTCGCCACCACGGCCGAACCCTTCCTGCAGGTCATCGGCGACGAGCTGATGGCCCCGGGACACCGCCTCACCCTGCGGCGCACCAGCTGCGCCGCGCTCGCGACGGCCCTCGGCCTCGAACCCGGCCCGCCCGAGGGCCTGTACCACGACGGCTCCGGCGCCGCCTCCGACGACCCGGTCGACGCCGACCCGCAGGCCGCCCAGTGGATCGCCCACTGCTTCGGCGCCGCCGACACCGCCCTGCGCCGCCTCGCCCCGGACGCGGAACCGGTGCTCTGGCCCGAGCACTTCGACCTCGGCATCACCCTCGACGCGGTCAACTACGGCGTCTCCGCCGGCGACTCCTACCAGCCCGAGCCGTACGCCTACGTCGGCCCGCACACCCCGCGCACCGGCGGGTTCTGGAACGCCCCGTTCGGCGCCGCCCGCACCGTCCGCGAACTCGGCGGGGCCGACGCCCTCACCCGCTACTTCGACGAGGGCCGCCGGCTCGCCGCCGGCTGAGCCGCGGCGCCGTCCCCACCCGCCCGGGCCCGCTTGCGGTACCCGTCCAGCACGTCCTGCCGCAGCAGCGCCCCGAAGCCCGCCGCCTCCAGCCGCAGGCCCAACTGCGCCTCGGTGGCGTTCAGCGCGGCCGCCGCCGAGCCCGGGTGCCAGTCGTGCGCGGCGAGCGTGTCCAGCAGGAACCCCCGGCGCACCTGCGCCTCCGACAGCCGGAAGGTCTTCAGGTAGGCGATCCGGCCGTCCCCGTCGGTGATCGTCTCGCCGATGTGGTTCTCCGCGCCCGGCCGGAACTGCGGCAGGAACCGGCCGAGGGTGAACCGGCCCGCCCGGTACACCGGCCGGGACCGGACGGGGGCCGTCAGCAGGCCCGCCGCCATCGTGCCGTCGTGGAACTCCGCCCAGGCCCGCTCCTGCCCGTCCGCGGCCGCCCGCAGGTCGGCCAGCGAGCGGATGCCCGGGCCCGGGATGCTCGCCCGGAACTCCGGCACCGGTGCCGACAGCAGTGCGTAGTGGTGGATCAGCTCGCCGAACAGGTCGTGCACCAGCGTCGCGTGCAGCGCCCGGTAGTCCTCCGGATGCGGCACCGCGAACGCCGCCGCCAGGGCGTCCGCGACGTACACCAGCACCCCGCACTGCCCGTGGTGGATCTCGAACACCCGCAGCGCGTCGGCCAGCCCGCGCACCTCGGCACCCCGGTACGCCTCCTCGGCGCGCGGCGACAGCCCCGCGCGCACCGCCCGCTGCGACCACTCCGCCCAGAGCACCGTGGGCCCGCCGAAGTGCAGCGCGAGGTAGCCCTCCAGCGCCAGGTGCAGCGGCAGGAAACGCAGCCGGTTCGAGCCCTCCCGGCGGGCCAGCCGGTGGTGCGGGCGCACCGGTACGCGCTCCGGCACCCGCTCGCCGAGCGAGGTGCCGTAGGCGGCGGCGGAGCCGTCGTCCGTCCAGTCCGCGACGAAGCCGTGCGGCACGTACGACAGGTAGGCGGTGCGGCGGTCGAGCGCGACCGGGGCGTACGCGTCCCCGAACACCCGCCGGTGCAGCCGCAGGTCGGTGATCGGGGCCGCGCGCAGCAGCGGCACCAGGCGCACCCCGCCCCACACCTGGGCCGGCCCGGTGGCCAGGCCCGTCAGGTCGAGCCCGCTCACTCGTCCGCCTCCCCGTCGTGTTCCCCGTCGCTGTCCGTCCTGCCGGTGCCCGACCCGCCGGTGCCCGGTCCGCCGCCGGTGTGCTCCCCGGCGGCCAGGAAAGCCGCCGTCCGCTCGGCCAGGTGCGCGGTCAGCTCGGGCAGTCCGGTGCGGCCCTCGGCGAACCGGGCGATCCCGACCAGCGGCACCAGGTCCTCGGCGTCCCGGATGCCGGCGGTCGGCACGCCGGGGGCGAGTCGGCGCACATCGAAGCCGTCCGCGTCCCAGACCGGGTTGAGGTGCACGATCCTCGTCGCCCCGGCGGGATCCAGCCGGGTGCGCCACACCCGCAGCACCTCGGCGGCCAGGCCCGGCGGCGCGTTGTCCCAGCCGTCCGAGACGATCACCAGCTGCTCAGGGGCGGTCTCCAGGGCGTCCAGGACGCGCCGGCCCAGCGGCGTCGCCCCGGACGGCCGGGCCAGCAGCGCATCACGGCGCCCCGAGGTCCACAGCGGGACGTACTCCGCGGCCAGCACCGCCAGCAGGTGGTGGCAGGCCAGCGCCACCGCCAGCGGACGCCGCCGCTTCTGCCCCGAGCCGTACGAGGAGAAGCTGTCGTCCAGCACCGCGGCCACCCGGCCCCAGGTGCCCTGCCGGGTACCCGCCGTGCGCCGCGCCGCGGCCTCCAGCGCCGCCGTCAGCTCGGCCCGCCGGGCGCGCCGCTGCTCGACCGGCAGCCCGAGGACGTACCCGGCCAGCCGGGTCAGCGGCATCCGTGCGAGGTCCACCGCGACGGCGTCCGCCCCCGCGGCGCGGGCCGACTCCTGCAGCCGCAGCCGCTCCAGCCGGGTCATCCGGGGCGCGATCCGCTCCAGGAAGGCCGCCCGCGGGATCCCGTGCTTCGCCGCGAAACCCTCGGCCACCGTGTACGGCAGCTCGTACACCGCCGACTTCTGGTAGTGCGCCCGCCGCCAGGCGTCCAGCAGCGGCGAGTCGAAGGACCGGCCCTGCCGCGACTTCTCCCCGCCGAACGCGAAGTCGCCCAACTCCGGCCCGGGCGGCGCCAGGTGCGCGTGCCGCAGGGCCGTGCGGAAGCCGCCGCGGTACTTCACCGCGTCCAGGGCGGCGTCGGGCCGGGCCGCGATCCAGTCCCGGACGACCGCGCGGGTGCGCCGGTTGTTCACCCCGGCCCGGCGCAGCCCGGCGAAGAGCCGGTACACCCGCTGCGGCGGCATCAGCGCCAGGCGGCGCGCGATCAGCCGGCCCTCGGTGCGGCGCTGCACGTCGGTGGCCTCCCGAGAGGTCTCCAGCAGCCGGCGTACGATCATCGCCGCGTTGTGGTCGTTGACGTCCAGGGCGAGCACCGCCGCGTACAGGTCGCGGTAGTTGCCGAGGATGTACGCGTGCAGGAAGTCCAGCGACAGCCGTTGCTCGGCCGCGTCGGTGTGGAACTCGCGCTGGCCGGTGGCCGTGACCGCCGCGTTCACGAACAGCAGCACGTCCTCGGCGGCGACCAGATCGCCCGGCGTCTCCATGGTTCAGCCCCCGTCGGTGTGGCGGGCCGGCCGGGGAATGGGGGCACGAGCTGCGAATTATCGCGGTAAAGGCGCCTTCCGGAAGTCGCACCGGAGTCCCGCGGCCGGCCGCCGGACGACCGTAGCAGACCGGCCGGCGCGGGCGCTGCTGACTATTCGTCAGCAAGTTCCGCCGATTGTATTGACGGTGTACCGACATGGACCTACAAGGGTAAGGAGCTCCGGCGCCCCTCACCCGTCCGGAGCGGCGAACGTGCGTCTTCTCGAACCCCCTCACCGAGGAAGAGGCCCACCCATGCGCTCATCCAGCCGCCCCGCCCTGCTCGCCGCCGCCCTGCTCGCGACCGCCGCCGCCGGTCTCCCCGCCCTCTCCGCCCCGGCCGCCGCCGCGCCGCGGCCGGCCGCCGCTGCCGTCCTCACCACCGGGGACGCCACCGGCGACGCCGTCGCTGTGGGCGACGTGCTCGCGGCACCGCTCGCCGCGACCACCCGGGCCACCTTCTACTCCACCGCCACCAGCGCCACCGGAGTCACCTGCGGCACCTCGCAGTTCACCGCCACCGTGCTCACCAACCCCGCCGCACCCGGCACCGCCACCGAGTCCCTCACCGGCATGGCCTTCGGCTCGTGCACCAGCAACGTCACCGGCGTCACCGCGGTGAAGAGCCTGACCGTCGGCAACCTGCCCTACACCGTCGCGGTCGACGACACCGCCGGGTACCCCGTCACCCTCACCGCAGGCCCGGCCGGGCCGATCCAGGCCACCGCCGTGCTCGCCACCTGGTTCGGCACCATCACCTGCAGCTACCAGCTCAGCGGCGCCTTCACCGGCGCCGCCGACAACACCGCCCACGGCCTGGCCTTCCACAACGAGCACTTCGCCAAGAGCGGCGGATCGGGCCTGTGCCCCGCGGACGGATACTTCTCCGCCACCTACGGCCCCGTCACCGACACCGGCCGGCCCGGCAGCCCCGTCGTCCACGTCAACTGACCGCGCACACGCGGCACGCGGAGGCGGAGGGCCACCTGCTGTGCCCCTCCGCCCTGCGGTCGGCGCTTCACGCGGTCACGGGATCAGGCGTCCGAGCCGTTGCGGCCTCCCGCGCGGCCCGTCCAGGTCGGCTCGACCACCGCCCAGTCCGTCTGCCACTCCTCCTCCGCCCGGCGCTGCAACCGGCTGCGCCGCACGCTGTACCCGACAGCGCAGGTGAGAGCCGCGGCCGCCCAGCCGCCCAGCACGACGAAGCCGGTGGTCGCCACGATGTCCGAGGTCGACCGCGGCCCCTCGGCGGCCCGGCCCGCATCGTCCACCCACACCCCGACCTGCGAACCCGGCCCGGCCGAACTCGGCACCGCCGCCTCCTCCGTCACCGTGTGCCCGGCCGGGTACGTCCACGTCGCCAGCGCCCGGTAGCCACCCGCCGGCGCCCCGGAGGCGCTCAGGTCCGCCTGCTGAGGCTCGCTGCGGACCACCGCCGGCACCCGGTGCAGCCGGGCCGCCGCCCGCGCCGCGTCCGCCTGCGCCGACCAGTACATGAACAGCGCCGCCGCCCCCGCGCCGGCCGCCGCCACCACCACGGCCAGCCACGCGGCCAGCAGGGCCCGGCTCCGCGACCGGTCCACCGGCCGCCACAGCGGCCCGGCGTCCGCGCCGACCGCCAGCCGCAGATGCACCACCAGGCGCCGCCACCGGGAATTCCCGCGACGGCCGGGGAAGTGGGTGCGCATAGTACGCCTCCTACCGCCGGCTTCGGACTCAAGCGTCTCTCCAACCGGCCCCACCGGCACCCCGCCACGCGCACCACCCGGCCACCTCCCCCCACCCGGCCCACCCCCACCTGCGGCGATCCCCGAGCGGTGCCGACGGTCACGCACGGTCGCCGCGGTGGGCCGGACGTTCACGAACCGTGCTGCCCGGGCCGCGTCGTCGCCCATGCACGACCGCGCCCGGGCGCGGCTGCCCGGGCTGCCGTGGCGGTGCATGCTGGAGGCGGAAGCCGCACCGCGTCCACCGCCCGGCCGCACCGCCGGGAGGCCGCGCCGACGGGAGGCCACAGCCGATGGCTGCCGAGACCGGGACGACCACCGGAACCACCACCGCCTGGGTCGTCGACCACCCCGCACCCGCCGCCGACCGCCCGCTGCGCCGGGTCGAACGGCCGCTGGAACCGCTCGGACCGCGCAGCCTGCTGCTGGAGGTCCGGGCCTGCGGGGTCTGCCGGACGGACCTGCACCTCGCCGAGGGCGACCTCGCACCGCACCTGCCCGGCTGCCCGCCCGGCCACGAGATCGTCGGACGGGTGCTGCGGGCCGGGCCGCGGGCAACCGACTTCGCCGAGGGCGACCGGGTCGGCGCCGCCTGGCTGGCCGGCACCTGCGGCAGCTGCCGGTACTGCCTCGCCGGCCGCGAGAACCTCTGCCCGGACTCCCGCTACACCGGCTGGGACGTCCCCGGCGGCTACGCCGGCCACGCCGTGGTCGACGCCGACTACGTCTACCGGCTGCCGGAGGGCCCGCCCGACGAGGACCTCGCCCCGCTGCTCTGCGCCGGCATCATCGGCTACCGCGCGCTCCAGCGCGCCGACCTCCCGCCCGGCGGCCGCCTCGGCCTGTACGGCTTCGGGGCGTCCGCACACCTGACCGCACAGCTCGCCCTCGCCCGGGGCGCCCGCGTCCACGTGCTGACCCGTTCCGCCGAGGCCCGCAGGCTCGCCCAGGACCTCGGCGCCAGCTCGGCCCGCGGCGCCGACGACAGCCCGCCCGAACCCCTCGACTCGGCGATCCTCTTCGCCCCGGTCGGCGACCTCGTCCCCGTCGCCCTCGCCGCCCTCGACCGCGGCGGCACCCTCGCGGTGGCCGGGATCCACCTCTCCGACATCCCGCGCCTCGACTACCGCCAGTACCTCTTCCAGGAGCGCACGCTGCGCAGCGTCACCGCCAACACCCGGGCCGACGGCCGCGCCTACCTCGCCGAGACCGCCGCCCACCCGCCCGCCGTGCACGTCCGCCGCTACCCGATGAGCCGCGCCCCCGAAGCCCTCGCCGACCTCGCCGCCGACCGCGTCACCGGCGTCGCCGTCCTCGTCCCCGACTGACCGCCGGCCCTCCCGGAAGCGGCTCGGGGCCGTCGCCGCCGCCCGGACGGGCTGAGCCCCGGCGGTTCCCGGGCGCGACGGTTCGTGAACGGGTCCTAGGGCCCTACCGTTGGGGGCAGGGGTGGGTGAGGATCGGGGCACGGCAGCAGGGAGGCTGGTCATGGGGCACCGCACGGTGGAGTCGGTGATGACCCGGGACGTCGTCCGGGTGGCACCGGAGACCGGATTCCGGGAGATCGTGGCGCTCCTGGCGGAGTTCGACATCACGGCGGTGCCGGTGGTGGACGCCGAGGACCGGCCGATCGGCATCGTCTCGGAGGCGGACCTGCTGCGCACGCTGGCCGCCCAGGAGGACGACCCGGCGACCGCGTCCGCGGCGGACAGGGCCCCGGCGGGCACCGCGGACGGCGGCCCCGACGGCGGCAGGGCCGCGGTGACCGCGGCGGAGCTGATGACCGGCTCGGTGCTGTGCACCACGCCCGGCGCGAGCGTGGTGGCGGCCGCCCGGCTGATGACCGCGCACGGGGTGAAGCGGCTGCCGGTGGTCGACGCCGACGGCCGGCTGGCCGGCCTGGTCAGCCGGGGCGACCTGCTGCGGGTGTTCCTCCGCGAGGACCGGCTGATCCACCGGGAGATCGTCGAGGAGGTGCTGGGCAAGGTCGACGGAGTGAGCCCGGCCCTGGTCGGCGTGGAGGTGGTGCAGGGCCGGGTGGTGCTCAGCGGCACCATCGAGACCCCGGGACTCGCGCCGCTCGTGGTGCGGCTGTGCCGCTCCGTCGACGGGGTCGTCTCGGTCACCGACCGCACGGGCACCGGGACGGAGGGCGGACCGGACCCGGTGCACGCCTACGCGACCGGTCACGTCTTCTGACCACACCCGGACCGCATCCCGACCGCGCCCCGGCCCCACCCCCGGCCGCGCGCACCGCACCGGCGCCTCAACCGCGGAGCACCGCCACCAGCGCGCAGGCGAACACCGCCGTCACCCAGGTCCACAGCACCGACAGCGCCACGTGCGCGGCGGTGCGCAGCCGGTCCCCGCGCCAGAGCGCCGGGGAGAACACCGCGAACTCGAAGAGCCAGCGGATGCCCCAGAAGAGGGTCTGCGCGGTGAGCAGCGCGGTGCCGAGCCGACCGCCCGCGAGCAGGTCGGGGGCGAGCAGCAGCGGCAGCAGGCCGAGCAGGACGCAGGTCAGGGCGATGAAGAACAGGTGCACGTAGGAGACCTGACGGGTCAGCAGCGTGGTGCCGGCCAGGTCGGAGGGCCAGCCGATGAACCGCGGCAGGACGGCGTGCAGCGCGCCCATGGCGATCAGGGCGGCACCCACCAGCCGCAGTTGGCCCTCCAGGGTGAGCAGGTGGGTCACGGTGTGCCGTCCTTCCGGTCCGGGGCGTCGGTCTGCGTGAAGGCGAAGGCGGTCACCAGGCCGGCGATCCGCCGTTCGGCGACCGGGTGCAGGCCCGCGTCCGCGGCGGCGCCGAGCCAGGTCCGCCGCGAGAAGAAGTGCCGGGCGCCGGGGCCGTAGACGGCGGTGTTGGCGGCGTCCCGCAGGTGCTCGACCAGGACGAGGCGGCCGCCGGGGCGCAGCACCCGGGCGAACTCGGCGAACAGCGCCCGCCGGTCCTCGGCGCGGCGCAGCTCGTGGGCGGCGAAGACGACGAGGACGGTGTCCGCCGAGTCCGTCGCGGCGGGCAGCCGGTCGGGCCGTCCGGCGAGGGTGCCCGGCACGGGCGGCACCCGGCGGCGGGCCCGCCGGATCGAGCCCTCGGTCATCGTCGCCCGGTCGTAGAGGTCCACCACCCGCTGGGGATGGTCCGGCCGGCGGGCGGCCAGGGGCCGGCTGGTCTCGTCGAGGCCGGCGGAGACCACCAGGTGCTCGCCCGGGCCGGCCGGCAGCAGCTCGTCCAGCCAGTCGAAGGTCTGCAGCTCCGAGCGGTCGTAGACCCACCAGGTGGCGGCGGTGCTGGTCGCCAGCAGTCCGGCGGCGGCCGCCGCACCGAGCCGGGCGATCCGCGCGGCCGGCCCGGACAGGCGGTGGGAGACCGCGAGACCGGCCCCCGCGGCGAGGCAACCCGCCACGTACATCGGCCAGTTGTAGTAGACCACCTCCCGCAGCCCGGAGAACCCGTGCTGTTCCTGCTGCTCGCGTGCCGTGATCCGGTTCACCGCTCGGCCCCGTTCTCGGCGCGGCGCCGGCCGGCCTCCCAGCCGTACTCGAGGTCGGCGACGTGGAAGGCGTTGGCGAGGACGGGGGTCGTCCCGGCGAAGGGGCCGTACCGGAAGAAGGTCGGCGGGGTCGGCAGTTCGACGGCGACCGGGCTCGGCTCCCAGCGGGTCCGGGTGGCCTTGACCACGATCATCGAGCCGGTCTCCGGCTCGTGCTCGAAGGTGTAGGGCAGTGGCCCGGCGAACCGGCGGGCGTCCTTGGCGGAGGCGAACGGGCTGCCGGCCGGCAGGTCCGCGGGGGCGCCGCCGAGGTGGGCCCGCACGTGCAGGTCGGCCCTGCCGTCGCGGCTGACGATCCGGAACTCCAGGGTGTCGTCGACGACCCGGCTGCCGATCCGGGCGAGCCGGTAGCGGTAGCGGGAGAGCAGGTTGCCGCCGAGCACCATGACCCGGCTGTCGGTGTCGCTGCGGAGGATCTTCAGGCCGCGCATGGTCCGCCCGGTGGGGGTCGGGAAGCGGGTGAAGACGCGGTACCCGGTGAGGATCCGGTCGGCGCCGAGGCCGGCCGGCAGGAAGGCGGGCCGCAGGTCCCGGGTGTCGACCAGGGCGGCGGCGACGAAGCCGTGCTCGGTGCCGCCCGGGTCGGTGTAGGTGTCGAGGGCGAGGCCGGGCGGCAGCAGGGGTTGCAGGACGTCGGGCGGCAGGGCGTAGGTGAGGACCAGCGAGTGCGCGAAGCGGGTCCGCATGGGGACGGGGTGGCGTTGCAGCAGGTGTTTCATCGCGGATCGGCTCCGTCCGTCCCGGTGCGGACGGCCCGCACCACGCCCCAGATCACCGAACGGTCCTCGGCGGCGAGCCCGGGCCCGGCCGGACCGGGTTCGCGGAGGCTGCGGACCACCGCGACCCCGCCGGGCCGCACCGCGTGCTCGACGGCGGCGCGCAGCCGGCGGGCGAAGTCCGGCCCCGGTCCGTCGACCACGTTGGAGAGCGTCACCGCGTCGTAGCGGCCGGCCGTGGAGCGCTCCAGGTGTTCGACGACCTCGCCGAGCACCAGCCGCACCCCGCCGCCGGCCGGAAGGGCGGTGGCGCCGGGGCGTTCGCGGCCGAGCAGCAGCCGCCAGGCCCAGTCGTTGGCCGCGTTGGGGTGCCGGGCGACCGTCCGGGCGATCCGGCGGAGCAGCACGGTGTCGAAGCCGGACGGCAGGGCGCAGCGGAAGCCCGGCCGCAGGGCGGCGGCGAGCGCCCCGGCGGGCCGCAGGGCACCCGCGGCGAGCAGCCGCAGCCCCGGGCCGTCGAACTCGGCCCACCAGCGGCGGAGCTGCTCGGCGGGGTCGTCGAGGCGCAGGAAGCCGGCGACGGCGGCGGGCCGCCAGGCCGGCAGCAGGGCTGCGGCCGTGGCGCGGCCGAGGCCGGTCAGCCGTTCGGCGGTGCCGGTGAGCGCGGGTGCGCCGCCCTCCAGGCGGGCGCGGGCGTAGGCGAGCTGGACGGGGTTCAGGTCGATCGCGGTGACCTCGTACCCGGCCGCGGCGAGGGCGGCGGCGGTGTCGCCGGCGGAGGCGATGCAGAGCACCCGGGCGCCGGGCGGCGGGAAGACGGAGAGTTCGACGGCCGGGTCCTCGTACATCCGGCCGAAGAGCACCCGGGGGCGGCCGGCGGGGCCGGCGATCAGACGGCCGTCCTGCCACGGCGTGCCGTCGGCGGGGGCGGGGCGGGCGGCGGGGGAGCGGTTCACCGGGCCACCGCCCACTGCGGTGCGCGGTCCGCGGGGCGCCGGGCGGCGACCAGCCAGATCAGCGCGAGGAAGGCGATGTCCTGGACGACCAGCCGGCCGGGCTCGGGGATGTGGTCCGCGCCGACGAGCAGCCCGCCGGTGTTGAAGCCGGCCACCAGGACGGTCTGCACGACCGCGGCGGCGTACGGGCGGTGTCCGAGCAGCACCCAGACGCCGAGCGCGACCTCGGCCAGTCCGATGGCGAGCAGCAGCGGCGTGACCGCGCCGGCCGGCAGCAGCGGCAGCCCCTCGACGATGGCGCGCTGGTCCGCCCGGCCGGGGAAGACCTTGCACCAGAAGCCCTCGTACCACCACATCAGTGCGACCGCGGCGGCCGGGAGACGGGTTCTTCCGATGTCGGCCACGATCCCCCCTCTCCTCCCCCTGCCGCCGTTGCGCAGGGCACGGCGGCGCCGGCCCGGGCGGGTCCCGGACCTCGATGCGAGGATCATGCCGCAGAATTTGAACGCGTTCAACTGGGTGCGCGGGCGGCCGGTTCGTAGCTTCCTCCAAGCCTCGACGGCAGGCCGTCGCGACGGCTTGTGTGGATCTTCAAGGTTTGCGTGTGGACTGGCCTCCACCCCGGGGTATCGATGAACATTGACGGTTGGGTGCGGGGCGCCCGAGTGTGCCCGCCGGCCCTGCCGCAACCGCACCCGTGGTGTACCTACCGCCCAGCCAGAGAGCCCTTTCATGCGTTTCCTGAACGACCTCAAGCCCGCGTACGACCTCACGTACGACGATGTCTTCATGGTCCCCAGCCGCTCCGCCGTGGGCTCCCGGCAGGGTGTCGACCTCTCCTCCCACGACGGCACCGGCACCACCATCCCGCTGGTGGTGGCGAACATGACCGCCATCGCCGGCCGCCGGATGGCCGAGACGGTGGCCCGCCGCGGCGGCCTGGTCGCGATCCCGCAGGACATCCCGATCGAGGTCGTCACCGAGGTGATCGGCTGGGTCAAGGGCCGCCACCTGGTGCACGACACCGCGATCACCCTCAGCCCCGGCGACACCGTCGCCGACGCGCTCTCCCTGCTGCCCAAGCGCGCCCACGGCGCCCTCGTCGTGGTCGAGGACGGCAAGCCCGTCGGCGTCGTCACCGAGGGCGACTGCCAGGGCGTCGACCGCTTCACCAGCCTCGCCGAGGTGATGTCCCGCGACCTGCTGCTGCTGGACGAGGGCATCGAGCCGCGCGCCGCCTTCGACCGCCTCAACGAGGCGCACCGCAAGCTCGCCCCGGTGGTCGCCGCCGACGGCAGCCTCGTCGGCCTGCTCACCCGCCGCAACGCGCTGCGCGCCACCCTCTACACCCCGGCCGTCGACGCCGACGGCAAGCTGCGGATCGCCGCCACCGTCGGCATCAACGGCGACGTCGCGGGCCGCGCCAAGGCGCTGCTCGAGGCCGGCGCGGACGTGCTGGTCGTCGACACCGCGCACGGCCACCAGGAGTCGATGATCAGCGCCCTGCAGGCCGTCCGCGGCCTCGACCCGCAGGTGCCGATCGTGGCCGGCAACGTGGTCTCCGCCGACGGCGTCCGCGACCTCGTCGCGGCGGGCGCCGACATCCTCAAGGTCGGCGTCGGCCCCGGCGCCATGTGCACCACCCGGATGATGACCGGCGTCGGCCGGCCGCAGTTCTCCGCCGTCCTCGAGTGCGCCGAGGAGGCGCGCCGCCTCGGCAAGCACGTCTGGGCGGACGGCGGCGTCCGCCACCCGCGCGACGTCGCCATGGCGCTCGCCGCCGGCGCGTCCAACGTGATGATCGGCTCCTGGTTCGCCGGCACCTACGAGTCGCCCGGCGACCTGCAGACCACCGCCGACGGCCGCCAGTACAAGGAGAGCTTCGGCATGGCCTCCGCCCGTGCCGTGCGCAACCGCACCGCCGAGGAGTCCGCCTACGACCGCGCCCGCAAGGCGCTGTTCGAGGAGGGCATCTCCACCTCGCGGATGTTCCTCGACCCGGCCCGCCCGGGCGTCGAGGACCTCATCGACTCGATCGTCGCGGGCGTCCGCAGCTCCTGCACCTACGCCGGTGCCTCCAGCCTGGAGGAGTTCCACGAGAAGGCGATCATCGGCGTCCAGAGCGCGGCCGGCTACGCCGAGGGCAAGCCGCTGCACTCCAGCTGGGCCTGACCGCTCCCGCGTCCGGGTGCGCCCCTGGGGGCGCACCCGTGGTGCGTCACTCGACGGGGGTGAGCAGGGCCCGGCTGACCATGCCGACCGAGCGGGACAGCGCCGCGGCCACCGCGTCCTCCACCGGCGGGGAGTGCCGCAGCTCCCACAGCGCGAGCACGCTCGCCCACGCCGCGTCCCGGGCCCGGTCGATGCTCCACACCCCGACCACGTGCAGCAGCCGGTCGGCGGCGTGCAGCTCGTCCGGGCAGGGCAGCAGCTCCTCCCGCACCTCGGCCTCCACCTGCGCCAGCACGTCGTTGATCCGGTGGTAGTCCGCGCGGACGTCCTCCGGCTCCTGGCCGAGCAGTCGGCAGGTGTCGAGCACGGACAGCGGGAGGTCGTGCTCGATGTGCGCGTTCATCCCCGCCAGCGCGAACTGCAGCGGGTGGACGTCGGCCCGTCCGCGCAGCTCGAACAGCGGACGCCAGCAGTGCGCCGGGCGCCGCCCGCTCGCCGCGGCCTCCACCGCCTCCAGGTAGCGGGCCGCGAACACCGCGTCCAGTTCGGACATCCCGGCCGGGTCGGCGAAGTAGCCGTCCGAGAGCCGTTCGGCCACCAGCCGGGTCACCCGCAGGTACACGTGGTTGAACACCCCGACGCCGTCCCCGGCCGGGAACGTCGCCTGCAACCGCTCCATCCGGTCGATCACCTGGTCGACCGTCAGGGCCTCGCTGATCGTCATGGTGTGCGCAGCCTTCCGCATCGGGCCGGGCCGGTCATCCTGGCGGATCGTCCGATGGTAGGTCAGTGTGCGACTCATGCCCAGAAGCCGCGCTCGGCGAGTCCCCGGAGCCCCGCGGAGGGGTGTCGGGTCGGAAGCCCGGCGGGAACGGCGTCCGGCTGGTAGACATCCGGGAGGACGGGTCCGCGCCCCGGGCCGTCCGCAGCCCTGGACCGTGACGAGGGGACGGACGAGACCATGAGCCGCCTGATCGTGGCGATGCAGATCTCCATCGACGGCTGCGTCGACAGCAGCCTGCCGGACGCCGACTGGCAGCTGTGGAACTGGGGCCCCGACTGGCCCTGGAGCGCCGACCTCCGCGCGTCCTTCAACGGCCTGCTCGCGGGCGCCTCCGGCATCCTGCTCAGCCGGCCGATGGCCGACGAGGGGTACCTCGCGCACTGGGCGCACACCGCGCAGCAGCACCCCGCCGACCCCGACTGGGAGTTCAGCCGGGCCACCGGCACCCTGCCGAAGTTCGTCGTCAGCCGCTCCGGCCGCCCGTTGCAGGACTGGCCCCGGACCACCGTGCTCAACGGCCCGCTCGCCGACACCGTGGCCCGCGCCAAGAAGGAGGCCGGCGGCGACCTGGTCTGCTTCGGCGGCGCCGGCCTGGTCTCGTCCCTGCTCCGGGACGACCTCGCCGACGAACTCCGGCTGTTCACCAACCCGGGCTTCGCCGGCACCGGCGCCCGCATCTTCGGCCCCTGGCTCGCCGGCCGCCGCTACCGCGCCACCGGGTCGACCGCGCACGCCTGCGGCATCGCCGAGACCCGCTGGACCCGGTGACGGCACCCGGGCGCTCGCCGTCGGCCCGAAGCCCCAGGACGTGTCTTCGAAGGCGTACGGATGCCGCCCAGGTGCCCCCAGCGCCCCTGTGCGGCATCCGTGCGCCTTCGAAGAACCGCCCTAAGGCCCCGGTCGTAGGGCCAAGGGCCCCGGGGGCATTGGGCCGGCGGCCGATCCGGGCGGGCCCGGTGCGGGACGAGAGTGGGGGCATGGACACCGCCGCTGCACCGGCAGCCACCGACAGCCCGCAGACCCCGCCCGTCGCCGTCGTCACCGGAGCCTCCCGGGGGCTCGGCCTGGAACTCGCCCGCGCCCTCGCCCGGGAGGGTTGGCAGCTGGTGATCACCGCCCGGAACACCGCCGAACTCGCCGCCGCCGAGGCCGAACTCGCCGCCGTCACCAAGGTCACCGCCCCGGCCGGCTCCGTCGTCGACGACGACCACCGCGAACGCCTCGCCGAGGCCGCGAAGGCCCTCGGCGGGGCCTCCCTGCTCGTCAACAACGCCTCCACCCTGACCGGCTACGACCTCGACGGCGCACCGCTGCCCGCCCTCGCCGACTTCCCGCTGCCCGGCCTGCTGGAGACCTTCGAGGTCAACGTGCTCGGCCCGATCGCCCTCACCCAGCTGCTGCTGCCCCAGCTGCGCGACCACCATGGCGCCGTCCTCAACATCAGCTCGGACGCGGCCGTCGAGGCCTACCCCGGCTGGGGCGGGTACGGCGCCTCCAAGGCGGCCCTCGACCACGCCTCCGCAGTGCTCGCCGCCGAGGAGCCGGCCGTCGCCGTCTGGGCCGTCGACCCGGGGGACATGCGCACCCGGATGCACCAGGAGGCCTTCCCCGGCGAGGACATCTCCGACCGGCCGCTGCCCGCCACCGTCGTCCCCGCGCTGCTCGGCCTGCTCCGGGACCGCCCCGCCGCCGGCCGCTACCGCGCGGCCGACCTGCCCGCCGACGTGCCCACCGCCGCCGACACGCCCGCCGTCGCCGCCCGGACCGCCGCCGACGCCCCGACCCCGGCCGGTGAGTGAGATGGCGACCGCCGTGGACACCGGCTACGACTTCACCGTCCCGCCCGAACTCTCCGCCCGGGCACCCGCCGAGGCCCGCGGCCTGACCCGGGACGGCGTCCGCCTCCTGGTCGGCCGCCGACAGGGCACCGCCACCTCCCACCACCGCTTCACCGAGCTGCCCGACCTGCTGCGCCCCGGCGACCTGCTGGTGGTGAACAACTCGGCCACCCTGCCCGCCGCACTCACCGGCGCACTCCCGGACGGCACCGAGGTCGCCGTGCACCTCTCCTCCGCCCAGCCGGACCCGCGCGGCCACCACCTCGTCGAGCTGCGCCGACCCACCTCGCACGCCACCGCCCCCTGGGAACCGGGCACTTCGCCCGCCCGGCCCGGCCTGCGGATCACCCTGCCGGGCGGTGCGGTCGCCGAACTCACCGCGCCGTTCACCCCGCGGCTCTGGCACGCCAGGCTCACCCTGCCCGGCGAACTCACCGGCTACCTCGCCCGGCACGGCCGCGCCGTCCGGTACGGCTACGTGGACCGCGACTGGCCGATCGAGGCGTACCGGACGGTCTTCGCGGCCGTGCCCGGCAGCAGCGAAATGCCCAGCGCCGCCCGGCCGTTCACCACGGAGACGGTGGCCCGGCTGGTCTCCCGCGGGATCCTCGTCGCGCCGATCACCCTGCACACCGGCGTGGCCTCCCCGGAGGCGCACGAGGCCCCGTACGCCGAGCGGTACTCCGTCCCGGAGTCCACGGCCCGGCTGGTCAACCACGTCCGTGCCGGGGGCGGCCGGGTGATCGCGGTCGGCACCACCGCCGTCCGCGCCCTCGAGTCCGCCGCGGACGGGGACGGGCAGGTCCACGCCGCCGACGGCTGGACCGACCTCGTCATCACCCCCGGACGCGGTGTCCGCGCCGTCGACGGCCTGCTGACCGGCCTCCACGAGCCGCGTGCCTCCCACCTCCTCATGCTCGAGGCCGTGGCCGGCCGCCCCCTGCTCACCCGCTGCTACGCCGAGGCCCTCGAACAGCGCTACCTCTGGCACGAGTTCGGCGACGTCAACCTGCTGCTCCCCGACTGACCGCCCGTGGGCGGCGGGTACCTGGGCTGACGTCATGGACGACGACCGGATGATGATCGCTCTGCTGCACGAGCTGGACCGCCTGCCCGTGCCGGACCATCTGGAGCACCCCGAGGGCTACGACCACCGGAGGGCCGGGCTGCGGGCGACGGAACTCGCCGACCGGCTGTCCGAGGAGTTCGGCGGGCGGTGCCCCCTCGACCGGAACGAGGACGCCAGCTACTACTTCGCGATCGGCGTTCCCGCGGAGCTCGCCGAAGCCGGTGTACACGTGGGTATCAGACTCAGCAACTACGGGGACCTGGCCGTGGTCACCACGCCGAGTCCCGACAGCCATGCCGGTGAGGACGGCGCCGTGGCAGCCGGCGCGCTCTCGGTGGCGGACCGCCGGCGGATCGAGGCCGCGCTGTCGGACCTGGGGTACGTGCAGGTGCCGCCCCGACTGCTGCACCGACCCTTCGACGGTGTGACCCGGCTGGTCGACGAGGACTCCGTGATCAGCCACCCGCCGCACCAGGACGTGGCCACCCGGTGGACCCGGTTCTTCGAACACCTCTGACCCCCCGCCTCCCGGGGCCGCACCCTGCTGTTGCACCGCCGTCAGCAGACCAAGAGGGGCTTTGCACGCCGGCTGTTCGCCTCTCTCCAGGACGATCCGGCCGTCCGGGCGACCGCCCTCGCCGACCTGGCGGTCCACCAGGTGCAGGCCGGCGACCTGGATGCGGCAGGCCGCCGGGCTCGTCACCGGGGCGACCCCGGCGCCGTCCGAGGCCGGAGCCGTGCTGACGGCCCGCCCGGGGCGATCGGTCGGGCAGGGCGCCGGGCGGGGAATCAGTCGAGCTCGGCGGGCACCGTCACGAGCGGACAGCGGGCGCGGTGCAGCAGGCCGTGCGGGACGGAGCCGAGGCGCAGGCCGGTGAAGCCGCCGCGGCCGCGGCGGCCGACGACCAGGGCGAGTGCGTTCTCGGAGGCAGCGGCGAGCTGCTCGACGGGGTGGCCGGTGAGCACCTCGTGGGTGAGCCGGACGTCGGGGTGCAGGGCGGTGCGGCCGGCGGTGGCCTCGTGGAGCTGCCGGCCGATCTCCTGGATCGCGGTGGCCTTGTCGATCGGCAGGATGGTCGGCGCCTGCCACACCCAGACGGCGCGCAGCTCCGCCCCGCGCCGGGCCGCCGCGTCGAAGGCGAAGTCGATGGCCGCGCCCGAGCCGCCGCTGCCGTCCACGCCGACGACGACGTACGGCGGCTCCTCGGCGACCTGCTCCTCACCGCGGACGATCACCACCGGGCACGGCGCCTGGGCGGTGACCGGGAGGATGACCGAGTAGGTGCTGAGCACCGCCTCGATCCGGGAGAGCCCGCGGGTGCCGAGGACGACCATCTCGGCGCTGGCGGCCCGCCGGCAGATCACCTGGCCGGGTTGCCCGTCGGCGAGGACGATGCTGATGTCGAGCCCCGAGTACCGTTCCTCGACGGCGAGCCGGGCCTCGCCGAGCGCCGCCTCGCCGGCCTCGTGCATCGCGGTGCGGTAGTGGCCCTCGTCGAAGCCGCGGTAGTCCCGGCTGCTCGGCGGTACGGCGTGGACGAGCCGCAGCGGCAGCCCCCGGCGGACGGCCTCGTCGGCGGCCCAGGCGAGCGCGGCCGATGCCGGGTCCCCGGCGTCGACGCCGACCACGACCGGGCGGCTTCCCACGGCTGACGTCATGGCTCCTCCAGCGGTGTCCGGAGCAGGAACGGCGGCGGCCGGCCGTGCTGCACGGCGTCCGACGTGCGGCGACGGGAAGGGGCTACCCGCTTCTCGCGGATCCTGATTGCGCGGTGCACGGTTCTGGCCGCTACCCCGCGTCTTCCTGGGGCCCTTCCCGTCCCCCTCAGTCCACCACCACCTCCGGGTTTGCGCGAGCCGCCACGCCCTGTGACCGCCGTAGGTGCACCGGCGTAGCCTGGCGGGCATGGACGAGGAGCCGTTCGGCGGGCACGGGGAGCAGCAGCCGGGCCCGGAGGAGCAGGGCGGTGAGCCGGCCTGCCTGCTGGCGCTGCTCTGCCCGTCCTGCGACGCGGTGCCGGAGCCGGCCGGCAGCGCCCGCTGCTGGCGCTGCGGCGCGGACCTGCGCCGACGCGCCGACCCCGCGGAAGGCGCCGCGCCCGGCGCGTAGCGGCTTCAGGCCGCCGTGATCTCCTGCAGGAAGGCCTCGACCGCGTGGAGGTAGGCCTCCGGGCGGTCCATGCTCGGCAGGTGGGCGGCGTCGTCGAGGGTGGTGGTGCGGCCGTCGGGGACGGCGGCGGCGAGGTCCTCGGCGAGCGCGATCAGGTCGGGGGAGTCGAGCGCGCCGTTGAGCGCCAGGACGGGCACGGCGATCTCCTTGGCGCGGGCGGCGGTGTCGGCGACGGACACGCTGTGGTCCTGCTCGTCGGCGGTGTGCTTGGCGAGGGTGCGCCAGGCCATCTCCTTCACCCGGCGGACGACCTCCGGGTCGACCCGGTCGAGGCCGCGGTGCGGGCCGGCGGCGATCAGGGCGAAGGCGTCGACCCAGCCGGCGATGTCGCCGGCGGCCATGGCGGCGGCCTTCTCGGCCTCCAGCTCCAGCAGCCACGGGTCGCGGGGTTCGCGCAGGGCGGTGCCGCCGCCGCTGATCACCAGGGCGCGCACCAGGTCCGGGTGCTCCAAGGCGGTGTCGACGGCGATGATCGCGCCCATCGAGGTGCCGACCAGGACGGCCGGGCCGGTGTCGAGCCCGCGCAGCAGGGCGGCGAGGTCGTCGGTCTGGCGGAACGGCAGGGTGGCGTTGGCGGACCGGCCGTGGCCGCGGGCGTCCGGTGCGATCACCCGGTGGCGGCGGGCGAGGGAGGGCACCAGCTCGTCGAACATGGTGTGGTCCAGGAAGCCCGCGTGGAGCAGGACGACGGGCGGACCGCTGCCGGTGTCGCGGTAGGCGAGGAGGCCGTCGTGGGAGGGGAAGGTGGCGAGGTCCGAAGCATCAGTCATGACAACCAAGGTGCCATATTCCCTGAAGGATGACAACTGAGTTGTCATCTTCTTCGACTGATGCGGCACCCGAGGTGTCATGATGGCCGCGTGACCGAGACCGAGCCCCCGCAGCCGCCACCGGACGCCCCCGGCGAGCCCGACGACATCGCCCCGCACCTCATGGAGGTGTTCGCCCTGGTGGGCCCGCTCTACCGACGGGTCCAGCGCAAGATCGAGCAGGACGCCCCGCAGCAGGGACTGTCGGTCGGCGTCCGCGCCGTCCTCGACCTCCTCCGCGAGCACGGGCCGATGACCGTCCCGCAGATGGGCCGCGCCCAGTCGCTGAGCCGGCAGTTCGTCCAGCGCATGGTCAACGACGCCGCCGCCCGGAACCTCGTCGCGACCGCCCCCAACCCGGCCCACCAGCGGTCCTCGCTGATCCGGCTGACGGACGACGGCCTCGCCGCCATCACCGCCGTGACCGACCGCGAGCACGCGCTGCTCCGGCAGGCCGGCGGCGACCTGACCGAGGCGGACGTCGCGACCTGCGTCCGGGTGCTCGCCCGGATGCTCGCGCTCTTCGACGACGTCGACGTCGACTGAGGCCGGCGGCCCGGCCCCCGCGATCCGGGCGGAAAACCGTTCGCCCGGTCGGTGCCCGACCGCCTAGCGTGCGCCGGATGCACACCGTGCAGGATGCACACCGTGAAGGGGGAGCGATGACGATCCATCTGGTCGGCGGCGGCCGCGACGAGGCGTGGTACGCGGAGCTGTACGGGCCGTTCCTGGCCGAGGCCGGGGCGCAGCCCGAGGTGGCCTGCCTGCTGCTCGACGAGGGCGACGTGCCCGAGCAGTTCGAGCGCTGGTCCGGCGCGCTCACCGCGGCGGCGCCCTGCCGGCCCCGCGCGGTGCCCGTGGTGCCGGGCGCGGCGTTCGACCCGGCCGTGCTCGACGGCGCGGACGCCGTGTTCGTCGGCGGCGGGCTCACCCCCGAGTACGCCTCGGCGCTGGCCGGGCCGCTCGGCCGCCGGCTGGCCGAACGCCCGCTGCCGTACGCCGGGTTCTCGGCCGGCGCGGCGATCGCGGCCGGGCGCGCGGTGGTCGGCGGCTGGCTGTCCGGGGGCGTGCCCGTCTGCCCGGAGGAGACCGCCGAGGACCTGGACGAGATCGAGGTCCGCGACGGCCTCGGCCTGGTCGCCCCGGCCGTCGACGTGCACGCCGCCCAGTGGGGCACCCTCGGCCGGCTGGTCGAGGCGGTCGCCCGCGGCGCCGTGCCCTACGGCCTGGCGATCGACGAGAACACCGCCGTCACCGTGCGGGGCGCGGGCGCCCGGGTGCGCGGCGCGGGCCGGGTGCACCTCGTCCGCCCGGACGGCGGCGGGGCCGCCGCCGTCCGTTCCTACCGCGCGGGCGAGGAGCTGCCGCTCTGACCGCTCCGCTCCGCTCCGCGGCGGCGCGGGTCACTCGTAGCGGTACCGGAGGGACTCCCGCTCCGCCTGCTCGATCTGGTCCAGGGTCAGCTCCGGGTCCCGCAGGTGGGAGAGGGTGACCTGGGCCGAGGTCGGCTGGGCGTCCTTGCCGAGCCACTGCTCCGGCTTCCACGCGGAGCCGCGCAGGAACGCCTTCGGGCAGTGCCCGTACACCTCCTCGACCTCCACCACGATCGCGCTCCGCGGCGGCTTGCCGACCGCGGTCAGCTGCGCCAGCAGGCGCTCGTCGGTGGTGACGCAGGCCCGGCCGTTGACCCGCAGCGTGGTGTCCCGGCCGGGCACCACGAAGAGCAGGCCGACCCGTCCGGTGGTCACGACGTTCTGCAGGCTGTCCAGGCGCTTGTTGCCGGTGGCGTCGGGGATCGCCAGCGTCCGGTCGTCCAGCACGGCCACGAACCCGGCCGGGCCGCCCCGCGGCGACACGTCGCAGCGGCCCTCCCCGTCCGCGCTCGCCACCATCACCAGCGACGAGCAGCCGATCAACTGCCGGGCCACGTCGTGGATCCGGTCGACCTGCTTGCGGCGGGCGTGGTCGCCGGGCTGCTCGTACACCTCGCGCAGCTCGGACACCTCCCGGACGGCGGAGGACTGCAGGGCGTCGAAGAGGCGGCCGGGCGCCGCGGGTTCTGTGATCACATACCGGAAATCTAGCCGAGCGCCGTCCGCCGCGGAACGGCGTTTCCGGCACTGCGCCCGGCAGTCCCTCAGCCCTCCGCCGGCCCCGCGGCACCCGGCGGCGCGATCAGCGCCCACACCGTCTTGCCGCCACCCCCGCCCGCGGCCTGCGGCAGCCAGCCCCAGGCCGCGGCGAGCGCGCCGACGATCTCCAACCCGCGCCCGCCCTCCGGGAGCTCCTCCGCGATCCGCGGCACCTCGCCCGGCCCGCACCCGCCGTCCGGGTCGGACACCTCCAGCAGCAGGCCCGGCCTGCCGTAGCGGAGACGGAACCGAACCCGGCCGCCGCGGCAGCGGGCGTGCACCACCGCGTTGGTGGCGAGTTCGGACAGCACCAGAGCGCCGTCCCCGGTGAAGTGCCCGGCGGTGCGTGCGTCCCACGGCTCGCAGACCGCCATCAGGTCGCGCAGCCGCCGCCGCGCCTCGCGCACCGAGTCCCGGCGTCTCGGCAGCCAGAACTCCAGCCGCCCGCCGAAGCCGTCCGCCCCGCCCGTCGTCGCGAAGGGCGGCCGCTCGGCGGCGGGACGGGCGGGGACGTCGTGCATCACGGCTCCAACGGTCACGGTCCGGGGCGATCTGCGCCGGCCCGTCACAAGACTCGTCCCGCGGCGATACGCTCGGTAGTGCTCGGCGCTCAACAACGGGCGCTGTAGGCCGGGGGAGGACGCCGATGGCACCGACGCGAGACCTGGACCCTTCGTCGTCCGTGCTCGGCTTCTTCGGGTCGGAGCTGCGCCGCTTCCGCGAGGCCTCCGGGCTCACCCAGGACCGGCTCGGCGAGGTCGTCAACTACACCGGCTCGCTCGTCGGGCTGGTCGAGACGGCCCGGCGCAAACCCTCCCGGGAGTTCACCGAACGCTGCGACGCGGCGCTGGGCACCGACGGCGCGCTGGCCCGCATCTGGCCGCTGCTCGGCCGGCCGGCCTTCCCGTCGTGGTTCCGCGGCTTCGTGGAGCTGGAGTCCACCGCGACCTCCGTCGCCACCTACCAGGCCCAGGTCGTGCCGGGGCTGCTGCAGACCGAGGAGTACGCCTGGGCCGTGATCCGCAAGGGCCGCACCGGCGAACCGGACGAGGTCGTGGCCGAGTTGGTCGCCGCCCGGATGAGCCGCCAGACCATCCTGGACGGGCCCACCCCGCCGCTGCTGTGGGTCGTGCTGGACGAGGCGGTGCTGCGGCGCCCGGTGGGCGGCCCGGCCGTGATGCGGCACCAACTGGAACGGCTGTTGGACGTGGCCCGCAGCCCGCGGGTCGTGATGCAGGTGCTGCCCTTCGCGGCCGGCGCGCACACCGCCCTGGACGGCTCGATGACCCTTCTGTCGTTCACGGAGGGGCCGGACGTGGCCCACCTGGAGGGGCCCTACTCGGGCCAACTCATCGACCGTCCGGAGGATGTGGCGCGCTACACACTGGCGTACCATCACCTGCGCGCTGACGCCCTGTCGCCGGACGCTTCGTTGACCGCCGTCGAGACGGCGATGGAGGAGGTCTACACCCCATGAACGGACTCGATCTGTCGGCCGCGGTCTGGCGGAAGTCGAGCTTCAGCGGAGGCTCGGGCGGCGAGTGCGTCGAGGTCGCGGACGGCTTCGACGGGATGGTCCCGGTGCGGGACAGCAAGGACCCGGCCGGGCCGGCGCTGGTCTTCGGAGCCGCCGCGTGGCAGGCCTTCGTCGACGCGGTCAGATCCGGCGAACTCGCATGACGGTGCCCGGCGCCGTCCTGTGCGACCTGGACGGTGTGATCAGGTTCTTCGACCACGCCGAGGTGACCCGGCTGGAGCGGGCGGCCGGACTGCCGCCGGGCAGCACCGCCCGGGCGGCGTTCGGGCCCGGGGTCGCGGAGCCGCTCGTCCTCGGCGGGCTCACCCGGGCGCAGTGGCGGGAGGCGATCGGCGCCGCGCTCACCGCGAGCGTCTCCGAGGACGGGGCCCGGGCCCTCGCGGGGGCCTTCACCACCACACCCCAGTCGGCCGACCCCGAGGTCGTCGACCTGCTCCGCCGGGCCCGCGCGAGCTGCCCGGTGCTGCTCGTCACCAACGCCACCGTCTGGCTGGACGAGGACCTCGCCGCACTCGGCCTCACCGGCCTCGCGGACGGCGTGGTGAACAGCGCCGAGGTCGGCTCGGCCAAGCCGGACACCCGGATCTACGAGATCGCCGCCGAACGGGCCGGGGTCGCCCCCGAGCGGTGCCTGTTCGTCGACGACCGCGCCGAGAACGTCGCCGCGGCCACCGCCCTGGGCATGGTGGGCCTGCACTACCGCACCCCGGCCGACCTGCGCGTCGCGCTGGCCGGCCGGCTGCCCGCCGCGCGGGACGGCCGGGCCGCTCAGGAGGCCGCCGGCCGCCCGTAGTGCAGCAGCACCACGCCGTTGCCGAAGGTCCGGGTCTCCAGCAGCTGCAGCGGCCGGTCCGCCGCCGCGGGCGGGAAGAGCGGCTTGCCCGCGCCGATCAGCACCGGGTGGACGTAGATCCGGTACTCGTCCACCAGGTCGTGCTGCAGGAAGGCCGCGGCGAGGTCCGCGCCGCCGAGCACGAGGTCCCCGCCGGGCTCCGCCTTGAGCCGCTCGACCTCGGCCGGGACGACCTCCCGCCGGATCTCGGTGTTCCAGCCGGCGCGGGTCAGGGTGCGGGAGTAGACGGTCTTCGGCATGGAGCGCCAGATCTCCGCGAACTCGACGACCGGTCCGGGGGCGTCCGGGTCGGCGTCCGCGGTCGGCCAGTACCCGGCCATCAGCTCCCAGGTGACCCGGCCGCTGATGAAGCCGCCCATCGGCCGCAGCACGTCGTTCATGTGCCGGTGCAGCTCTTCGTCGACCAGGTGCCAGTCGATCCGCCGGTCCGGCCGCTCGACGTACCCGTCCAGGGACACCGAGAACAGCATCACGATCTTCCGCATCGCCCACCCTTCGGCTCCGACGCCCGCTCCATGCTGGCACGACGGCCACCGGCCGCCCGGCACCCTCGGTGACGGCGTGTCAGCCCGGCGGCGGGAGGGGCCGGCAGGAGGTCACGGCCCGGCGGTCTCCGCCGCCACCCACGCCAGGTACGCCTCCGAGCCGGCCACCACCGGCACGGCCACCACCTCCGGGGTCTCGTAGCCGTGGTGCTCCCGGAGGAAGGCGGTGAGCCGGTCCACGACGCCGGCCGTGGTCTTGAAGTCGATCCGCCACTCGGGCTCCGACCGCACCTCGCCCTCCCACCGGTACACCGAACCGATCGGGTACACCTGCGCGCAGGCGGCCAGCCGCTCCCGCACCACCAGCTCGGCCAGCGCGCGGGCCTTCTCCTGCGCGTCGTGGGTCGTGGTCACCACGAGGACGTCACGGGTCGTCATGCCGCCGAGCCTACGCGCGACGGCGCGCCGCCCCCGGCCCCACCGCGGCGGACGGTGGGGCCGGGGGCGGCGGGAGCCGCTCAGAGGCCCGGGATCTGCCGCGCGGCGAAGGCCTTCCGGACGGTGTCCGCGGTGCTCGCGCCGTACATCCGGCGGGCGGTGTCCACGGTCGCCAGGGCGGCCGCCGAGAAGGACGTGTCGGGCGCGAAGGAGAACTGCGCGTTCACGATGATCCGGTCGGCCGTGCGGGCCCCCAGCGCCTTGCGGACGTCGTACAGCGCCTGCGACCAGATCTCGCCGTCGGCGTGCACCTCGCCGACCTTGTCGCCGTACACCTTGCCGGTGTCCAGGCGGCGCAGGCAGTGCACCGGGCCGGCGGTGTAACCGGTCGAGTCCCAGTCCGCCACGCAGGCCTCCGGGGTGCGCGCCGTCCAGCCGTACTTCGCGTCGGCGGCGGCGCCCACCGCCACCGCCAGGTAGTCGCCGAACGCCTCGCCGATCGCCCCGGCCTCCGCCGACGCCCCGAAGCCCGGCACCTGCGCCTCGTGCACCGCGTGCCCGTACTCGTGGACGATCACCTCGGCGTCCTCCGCGTCGTCCACCCCGCCCTTGCCGAAGCGGATCTCGTCCTTCTTGTCGGTGAAGAAGGAGTTGTCCGCCCCCCACTGGTTGATCCGCACCGGCTGCGCCCGGTCGTTCGCACCCGGCAGCTCACTGCCGAAGCCCAGGCCCTGCAGGTACTCCTGCGCCTCGTTGACCCAGAAGTACGCCATCACCTGCTCGAACCGGTCGTCGTCCCGGGTGAACGTGAAGCCGCCGGACGGCGAGTACGCGGGCGCCCCGGTCTCCGAGCGGACCACCGCCCACCGGCCCGACAGGTAGCCGCTGCCGTCCAGGTTCCGCAGCGCGACCTGCGCGTAGGCGGACGCGGGCACGGCCGAGGCCGCGTCCTTGGCGTCCGTCAGCGACTCGTCGCCCGAGGACTGCACCGGATTGACCATGAAGACCCGGCCGACCGCACCGGCCGCGGCCGGGGCGGGCTTGGCGGCCGCGGGAGTGGCGGCGAGACCGGCCGCAGTGGCGAGCACGGCGGCGGTGGCGACGGCGAGACGGGGCACGCGGGCAGGACGGGACACGGGTCCTCCAGAGCGGGGCGAGGGTTGCTGCGGGATCATTCCGTACGACCGAACCCGGTGACCAGGGGTAGGAAGCGACGAATTTCCCCGGATCCCCGCCGGACCGGACGGAGAATCTGCGGGCGGGGGCCGGATCCGCACCAAACCCTGCGGTCGCGGGTCCGCCGCGCGCGGGCACACCGGCCGGCGGACCCGGAGCCGGGCGCCCCGCCGGGGAGGCACGCCGAGGAGGTGCGGCCGATCCGCCCCCGAGGGCGCCGCCGTTGACACGCCCTCAGGGCCGGCGGAGGGCGTGCTCGGCGCCGCCGCCGCGGCCGGGCGGGCTATTCCCGTGACCGGCCGGTCGCCGAGTGAAACAGACCACAGGCCCACCCCCTGCTGCTGCGGCGCCGATCATGGCAGAATGACGGCAGTAGTAGTGACGTTCAGCGCACTCCGGGGTCGGTGAAAATCCGAACCGGCGGTTACAGTCCGCGACCCGTCCGCAGCCAGCGGCCGGTTGACCAGGTGAAATTCCTGGACCGACGGTTAAAGTCCGGATGGGAGGCGTGCGCGGCGGACGAGCAGGTCCACGGCCCGGCGACGGGTCGTGGAGATCGGACAGGAGAGCTCTCTTCGGCGACGGCGCCGGAGGCGGGTTCCCTCCCGGTCGTGCTGTCCGCGTCATCTCCCGTGCCGCCCCGGAGTCCGCGCCCCTAAGCGCGAGGAGAACCCGGGTGTTCACCGGCATCATCGAAGAGCTCGGCGAGGTCGTCTCCATCGAGGAGATCGGCGACTCCTCGCGTATCCGCCTGCGCGGCCCGGTGGTCTGTTCCGGTGCGAAGCACGGCGACTCCATCGCGGTCAACGGCGTCTGCCTGACCGTCGTCGACAGCCCCGAGGAACTGGCCGCCGAGACCGGTGAGTTCAGCGCCGACGTGATGGCCGAGACGCTGCACCGCTCCAGCCTCGGCGCCCTGCGGCCCGGCTCGCGGGTCAACCTGGAGCGGGCCATGGCGCTCGGCGCCCGGCTCGGCGGGCACCTCGTCCAGGGCCACGTCGACGCCACCGGCGAGCTGCTCTCCCGCGCCCCCGGCGACCTCGACGCCGACGGCGACCCCCGCTGGGAGGTGCTGCGCTTCTCGCTGCCGCGGTCTATCACCCGGTACCTGGTCGAGAAGGGCTCGATCACCGTCGACGGCGTCAGCCTGACCGTCGTCGACGCCGCCCTCGACTCCTTCAGCGTCTCGCTGATCCCCGCCACCCTCGAACTGACCACCCTCGGCACCAAGGCCGTCGGCGACCCGGTCAACCTCGAGGTGGACGTCCTCGCCAAGTACGTCGAGCGGCTGCTCGACACCCGCACCCTGCCCGACCACCTCGCGAAGGACGCCTCGTGAGCGCGCTGACCTCGGTGGCCTTCACCGCCTTCGGCGAGCAGGTGAAGTGGGCCGACATGATCGGCAACCTGCTCGGCCTGGCCGCGCTCGCCCTCGGCTGGCGCCGCTCGGTGCTCAGCTGGCCCGTCCAGCTGCTGGCCGGCGCCGTCCTCGTCGCCGCCTTCCTCGGCGGGCAGGCCCCCGGCATGGTCGGCAAGCAGCTGGTCGTCATCGTGACCGCGGCCTGGGGCTGGGCGCAGTGGCAGCGCGGCCGGCGCGACGGCGGCGCGCTCGCCGTCCGGTTCGCCTCCTGGCGCGAGCGCGCCCTGCTGGTGGCCGGTGCCGCACTCGGCACCGCCGCCGTGGCGGGCCTGTTCACGGCCTTCCCGAAGCTGTCCTGGGCCCCCTGGCTGGACGCCTACATCTTCGTCGGCACCCTGACGGCGATGGTCGCCCAGGCCCGCGGATGGGTGGAGTTCTGGTTCGCCTGGATCGCCGTCGACCTGATCGGCGTCCCGTACTCCTACACCCACGGCTACGTCTTCTCCGCCCTCACCTTCGCCATCTACTTCGTGCTGGTGCTGCTCGGCCTGCGGACCTGGTGGCTGAGCACCCGTACGGCCCGTCCCTCGACCGCCAACGTCCCGCAGGGAGTCACGGCATGACCATCCAGCACCCCGACGAGCTCGCCCTCGACCCGGTCGAGCGCGCCATCGCCGACATCGCCCTCGGCCGCGCGGTGATCGTGGTCGACGACGAGGACCGCGAGAACGAGGGCGACATCGTCTTCGCCGCCTCCGCCGCGACCCCCGAACTCCTCGCCTTCACCATCCGCTACAGCTCCGGCGTGATCTGCGCCCCGATGACCGGCGAGGAGCTCGACCGGCTCAAGCTGCCGCCGATGACCGCCGTCAACGAGGACCGCAAGGGCACCGCCTACAGCATCTCCGTCGACGCCCGGGACGGCGTGGACACCGGCATCTCCGCCGCCGACCGCGCCCGCACGATCCGGCTGCTCTCCTCGCCCGGCACCGAGGCCGCCGACCTCACCCGCCCCGGCCACGTCTTCCCGCTGCGCGCGGTGGACGGCGGCGTCCTCGTCCGCCCCGGCCACACCGAGGCCTCCGTCGACCTCGCCCGGCTGGCCGGCCTCGCCCCGGCCGGCGCCATCGCCGAGGTCGTCAACGACGACGGCACCATGGCCCGGCTGCCCGAACTCGTCGCCTTCGCCCGCGAGCACGGCCTCGCGATCATCTCCATCGAGGACCTGATCGCCTACCGCCGCCGCACCGAGCTGCACGTCGACCGGGCCGCCGTCACCGCGCTGCCCACCGAGTACGGCGACTTCACCGCCGTCGGCTACAAGGGCACCATCGACGGCGTCGAGCACCTCGCGCTGGTCGCCGGCGGCCTCGACGCCGACGGCCGCCTGCCCGAGGGCGAGGACGTCCTCGTCCGGCTGCACTCCGAGTGCCTCACCGGCGACGTGCTCGGCTCGCTGCGCTGCGACTGCGGCCCGCAACTGCAGGCCTCGCTGCGCCAGGTCGCCGAGGCCGGCCGCGGCGTCGTCCTCTACCTGCGCGGGCACGAGGGCCGCGGCATCGGCCTCAGCCACAAGCTGCGCGCCTACGAGCTGCAGGAGCGCGGCCGCGACACCGTCGACGCCAACCTGGACCTCGGCCTGCCCGCGGACGCCCGGGACTACTCGATCGGCGCGCAGATGCTCTCCGACCTCGGCGTCCGCTCGCTCACCCTGCTGACCAACAACCCGCACAAGCAGAACGCGCTCACCGAGCACGGCCTGAAGGTGAAGGGCCGGCTGCCCGTCGAGGTCCGGGTCGGCGAGCACAACGAGCGCTACCTGCGCACCAAGCGGGACCGGATGGGCCACGACCTGCCGTGGCTCGACGCCGACTCCTGAGCCACCCCGCACCACCACAGCCTTCGCACACCGGCACAGCCTTCGAGACAGAGAGAAGTACGACGTGAGCGGCCACGGAGCCCCCGAGCTGACCATCAAGAACTGCGCCGACCTGCGGGTCGCGGTGATCGCCGCGCAGTGGCACGACCAGGTGATGAACGGCCTGCTGGACGGCGCCCACCGCGCCCTCAAGGAGCTCGGCATCGAGGAGCCGACCGTGCTGCGGGTGCCCGGCACCTTCGAGCTGCCGGTCGCCGCCAAGCACCTCGCCGGCCGCGGCTACGACGCCGTGGTCGCCCTCGGCGTGGTCATCCGCGGCGGCACCCCGCACTTCGACTACGTCTGCGAGGCCGCCACCATGGGCCTGACCCAGGTCGCGGTGGACACCGGCGTGCCGGTCGGCTTCGGCGTGCTGACCTGTGACGACGAGCAGCAGGCGCTGGACCGCGCAGGCCTGCCCGACTCGGCCGAGGACAAGGGCCACGAGGCGGTCACCGCGGCCGTCGCCACCGCGGTCGCGCTGCGCGGCGTCAGCGAGCCCTGGCGGTAGAACGGGGGATTGTCCCACCGGACTGTCCACGGTCCGGAACCGTTTACCGTCGGTCAGCCCGCACCCCGTATGGTGAGGTCATCATGGCTTCGAAGACATTCGAGGAGCTCTTCGCCGAGCTCCAGCAGAAGGCCGCCTCCGGCGACCCCTCGTCCTCCCGCACCGCGCAGCTCGTCCAGCAGGGCGTCCATGCGATCGGCAAGAAGGTCGTCGAGGAGGCCGCCGAGGTCTGGATGGCCGCCGAGTTCCAGTCGGACGAGCAGACGGCCGAGGAGATCTCCCAGCTCCTCTACCACCTTCAGGTGATGATGATCGCCCGCGGGCTGACGCTCGACGACGTGTACGCCCACCTCTGACCGCACCGTGTCAGCCATCCCTCCCACAGTGAAGGACCCATCTCCCATGCTCCGCATCGCCGTTCCCAACAAGGGTTCTCTCTCGGGTCCCGCGGCGGAGATGCTGCATGAGGCCGGCTACCGCCAGCGCAAGGACCCGAAGGAACTCGTGCTGGTCGACCCGGAGAACCAGGTCGAGTTCTTCTTCCTGCGGCCGCGGGACATCGCCGTGTACGTCGGCTCCGGCCGGCTCGACGTCGGCATCACCGGCCGCGACCTGCTGCTGGACTCCGGCGCGGACGCCGAGGAGGTGCTGGCCCTCGGCTTCGGCGGCTCCACCTTCCGCTTTGCCCGCCCGGTCGGCGTGCAGGTCGAGGACGTGCAGGGCCTGGAGGGCATGCGGATCGCCACCTCCTACACCGGCCTGGTCGAGCAGCACCTCGCCGAGCGCGGGGTGAAGGCCACCGTCACCAAGCTGGACGGCGCGGTCGAGACGGCCGTCCAGCTCGGGGTCGCCGACGTCATCGCGGACGTCGTCGAGACGGGCACCAGCCTGCGCAACGCCGGCCTGGAGGTGTTCGGCGACCCGATCCTGGTCTCCGACTCCGTGGTGATCCGTCCCAAGGGCGCCGGCGACGACGCGGGCGTCGAGCAGTTCCTGCGCCGCCTCCAGGGCGTCCTGGTGGCCCGCCGGTACGTGCTGATGGACTACGACATCCGCGCCGAGAAGGTGGGCGAGGCCGTCGCGCTGACTCCGGGCCTGGAGTCGCCGACCGTCTCGCCGCTGCACACCGAGGGCTGGGTGGCCGTCCGGTCCATGGTGCTCCGCAAGGAGGCCCAGCGGATCATGGACGACCTGTGGGCGATCGGCGCCCGCGCCATCCTGGTCACCAACATCCACGCCTGCCGCCTCTGACCGATCCTCCGGGGCGGGGGCCGGCCGGCCCCCGCCCCGCGCCTTCCTGGAGCCACCCCGTTGTCCACCCCCGCCGCCGTCCTGCCGGTGACCTGGTCGCCGCGCCGCAACCGCTTCGTGCTGCTGCCGCTCTGTGCCGTGCTGGTGATCGTGTTCACCGTGCTCGCCGTGATCCTCCCGGCGAACTGGCACACCAACGACCGCGCCATGATGGTGATCAGCGGACTCCTCTTCGCCGCCGTCGGCCTGATGCTCGCCCGGCCCCGGGTGAGCGCCGACGAGGACGGCGTCACGGTGGTCAACTTCGTCCGCAGCCGCCGCCTCGCCTGGGCCGAGATCGTCCGGGTGAACCTGCGGGCCGGCGACCCCTGGGTGATCCTCGACCTCGCCGACGGCACCTCGCTCGCCGCGGTCGGCATCCAGCCCGCCGCCGGCCGGGATCAGGCGATCACCGCCGCCCGGACGCTGCGCGACCTCGTCGACGAGCGCGGGACGGCGCGTCGCTGACGGCCCGCACAGGCCGGATCCCTACACTCGTTCGGTATCGTCTAGGCTGGTGACGGCTGGTAAAGCCAGGGCAAAAGTGCCCGCCGCCCCCGAACCGACCTGAGGAGTGACACTCCCCGTCCATGGACGATCCGTCCGGTAGTACCGGCGCCGCCCTGCGTCCGACCCTCGGCAGGCAGGCGGCACGATGACCACCGCCTGGCTGCTGTTGCTCGCGGCCTTCCTGCTCATCCTCGCGAACGGCCTCTTCGTGGCCGCCGAGTTCGCCTTCGTGACCGTGGAGCGCGGCACCGTCGAACGCGCCGCCAAGGCCGGCGACGTCCGGGCCCGCAGCCTCTCCAAGGCCCTGCGGCACCTCTCGTTCCAGCTCTCCGGCGCCCAGCTCGGCATCACCATCACCTCCCTGGTGGTCGGCATGCTCGCCGAGCCCGCCCTCTCCGTGATCCTCTCGCCGGTGTTCACCGCGATCGGCCTGTCCGAGGGCGCCGCCCGCGGCGCCGCCGTCGTGATCGGCATGATCGGCGCCACCGTGCTGCAGATGGTCATCGGCGAGCTCGTCCCGAAGAACTGGGCGATCTCCCGGCCGCTGCAGGTCGCGTACGCCGTCGTCGGCCCGCAGCGCGCCTTCTCCGCCGCCTGCCGCCCGCTGATCAGCTTCCTGAACGGCTCCGCGGACACGATGGTCCGCGCGCTCGGCATCGAACCGCAGGAGGAGCTGGGCCACGCCCGCACCCCCGCCGAACTCGTCGCCCTGGCCCGGCACTCCGCCCGCGCGGGTGCCATAGACCAGCAGTCCGCGACGCTCTTCGTGCGCACCTTCGGCCTCGGCCGGCTCACCGCCGAGTCCGTGATGACCCCGCGGATCGACGTGGTCGCGCTGCACCACGACGCCACCGCCGCCGACGTCGTCAACCTCGTCCGCGCCACCGGCCTGTCCCGGTTCCCGGTGTACGTGCACAACCTGGACGAGATCACCGGCACCGTCACGCTCAAGGACGCGCTCGCCGTCCCCGAGGACCGCCGCGGGCACACCCGCGTCGCCCACCTCGCCTCCCCGCCGCTGCTCGTCCCCGAGACCCTGCCCGCCGAGCAACTGCTCGACCGGCTGCGCCGCCAGCAGCCGATGGCCGTCGTGGTCGACGAGTACGGCGGCACCGCCGGCGTCGTCACCGTCGAGGACATCGTCGAGGAGATCGTCGGCGAGGTGCAGGACGAGCACGACCCCGCCGACGAACCCGACCTGCGGCCGATGCCGGCCGAGAACGGCCTGCCCGTCTGGGAGGCCGACGGCCTCACCCGGACCGGCCAGCTGGAGATCATCGGCCTGCAGGCCCCGGAGGGCCCCTACGAGACCCTCGGCGGCCTGCTCGCCGACCTGCTCGGCAAACTGCCCGCCGTCGGCGACACCGCCGAACTGCCCGGCTGGCGCTTCACCGTGCTCGCCGTCGACCGGCACCGCACCGGCCGGGTCCGGATCCAGCGGACCGACCCCGACCTCGCGGGCGAGGGCGGCACGGACGGGGGGAAGGACCGATGACCTTCCTCCAACTGGCCGCAGCGATCCTGCTGCTGCTCGGCAACGCGTTCTTCGTCGGCGCCGAGTTCGCCGTCATCTCGGTGCGCCGCAGCCAGATCGAGCCGCTCGCCGAGTCCGGCAACCGGCGCGCCCGCACCGTGCTGCACGCACTGTCGAACGTCTCCGCGATGCTCGCCGCCGCCCAGCTCGGCATCACCGTCTGCTCGCTGGGCCTCGGTGCCCTCGCCGAGCCGACCATCGCCCACCTGCTGCACGACCCCTTCCACGCGGTCGGCGTGCCCGAGCCGCTGATGCACCCGCTCAGCTACGCGGTCTCGCTCGCCGTCGTGGTCTTCCTGCACATGGTGGTCGGCGAGATGGTGCCCAAGAACATCGCCCTCGCCGGCCCGGAGAAGGCCGCGCTCTGGCTCGGCCCGCCGCTCGACCGGCTCGCCCGGATCCTCCGCCCGTTCATCGCCTTCCTGAACGCCTTCGCCAACGCGGTCCTGCGGCTGTTCGGGGTCGACGCCAAGGACGAAGTCGAGTCGGTCTTCAACAGCGAGCAGCTGCTGCACCTGCTGGCCGACTCCGCCGACGCCGGACTGCTCGACGAGCAGCGCCAGGAGCGGCTGGAGGACGCCCTGGAGCTCGGCGAGCGGCCGGTCACCGAGGTGCTGCTGAAGCCCGACCAGCTGGTGACCGTCCCGGTCGGGGTGAGTGCCCGGGAGGTCGAACGGCTCGCCGTCCGCACCGGCTTCTCCCGCTTCCCGGTGGCCGACGCGGCCGGCACCGTGCTCGGCTACCTGCACGTCAAGGACGTCCTCGACCTGGACGACCCGGACGCGGCGATGCCCGAGCGGCTGCGCCGCCCGATCCCCGAGCTGCGCGCCGGACTGCCGCTGGACGACGCCCTCGGCGCCATGCGCCGGGCCGCCGCCCACCTGGCCGCCGTCGTCGACGCCGACGGCCGTCAGCTCGGCCTGGTCGCCCTGGAGGACGTCCTGGAGGAGCTGGTCGGCGAGGTCCACGACCCGGACCACCGCAGCGCCGCCCTGTAGGGGCCGCAGCCCGGTCCGCCGGCCCCGTGCTCACCGCACGGGGCCGGCGGCGTCCTGCCGCCCGCCGTAGACGGCGAACAGCGCGGCGGAGGCCAGCTCCACGGCCGCACCGGCCGCCAGCGGCGCCGCCGGTCCGGCCCGCAGCAGCAGGGCGCCGAGCGCCGCGCCGCCGCACATCACGACCACCGCCGAGGCGGCCCGCTCGCGCGAGTCCATCTCGGCGTGCACCCGCAGCAGGCCGGTCAGACCGCGGGTGAGCACGGTGGTCGGCAGGTCCGGGGCGGCGATCCGCAGCGCGATCGCGTTCCGCCAGCCCATCGCCAGCGCCAGCACGGCGAGCACCACCAGCGCCCGGCCCGAGGGCAGGTCCTGCTGCTCCGGCAGGCCGGCCGCGGCCACCGCGCCGACCGCCAGCAGCAGCCCGACCCCGGCCACCGCGGGCGGCGGCCAGCGCACCCCGTGCCGCCGCACCAGCGCCTCGTTCACCCGGTGGCCGAGCAGCGCGCCCAGCGAGAACGCGGCGAGGCCCAGCCCGGCACCGGCGACCGACACGTGCGCGCCGCCCAGTCCGAAGCCCAGGAAGAGGATGTTGCCGGTCATCACCGCGGTGTACACGTGGCCGAGGCCGAGGAAGCTCGCGGCCTCGACGATGCCGGTGACCGCCGTCAGCAGGAGCAGCGCCACGGTCTGCGGGGCGGGGCGCCGGGTCGTCGCGAGCACCCTTGTTGGTACCAGCCCGGCCGGGCGGGGCGGCGGAGACCGGCCGCAGGCACCGGGCCGCTCACCGGAACGGCGCACGCCCGGCGGCAGGGCTCAGCCGGTGCGGCCGTCGATCAGTTCGCCGTACGCCTGGAGCAGGTCCGGCAGGCGGAGGGTGGCGAGGTCCTCCCGGCTGGGGAGGTCGCGGTGGGCGCTGAGCCGCAGATCGCGGTACGCGCAGGACTTCTCGTACAGGGTGCGGATGAACCGGCCGTTGCCGAGCTCGTCTATCCAGCCCTCGCCGACCACGTGGGCGCAGATCGAGGAGAGCTCCTCCGCGGCGTCCTCGTCCCAGCCGTCGCCGCCCTCCAGCGCCAGGCTGCGGCCGATCTCGGTCAGCTCGCCGGGGCGGTAGCTCGGGAAGTCCACCCGGGTGGTGAACCGCGAGTTGAGGCCGGGGTTGGCCGCCAGCAGCCGGTTCATCCCCTCCGGGTAGCCGGCGAGGATCACCACCAGCCGGTCCCGGTTGTCCTCGGCCCGCTTCAGCAGCACCTGCAGCGCCTCGTCGCCGTAGGCGTCGCCCTTGCTGTAGCCGGAATTGGACAGGCTGTACGCCTCGTCGATGAACAGCACGCCGTCCAGCGCCGAGTCGATCAGGTCGTTCGCCTTCACCGCCGTCTGCCCCAGGAACTCGCCGACCAGGTCGGCCCGTTGGGCCTCCACCAGGTGGTCGCCGGAGAGCAGGCCGAGCGCGTGGAAGACCTGGCCGAGGATCCGCGCCACCGTCGTCTTGCCGGTGCCGGACGGCCCCGAGAAGACGAAGTGCCGCTTCGGCGGCTGCACCGGCAGCCCCCGCTCGGCCCGCAGCCGGGCCATCCGCAGCTGCGCCGAGAGCGCCCGCACCTGCCGCTTCACCGGGTCCAGACCGACCATCCGCTCCAGCTCGGCGAGGGCCGCCTCCAGTTCCTGCTGCAGGCCCGCCGCCGCGGGGCCCGCCGCGGCCGGCCCGCCCGCGGACTCGGCCTCGCCGGGCGTGCGCGGGGGAGCGGCCGGCGCGGCCTCCGCGGCGCCCGAGCGCTCCGCCACCGGCTCGGCCGCGGCCGGCGCGGCCGCCCCGCCCGGCTCGGTGCGCCCCAGCGCCCCGCCCAGGCCGCCGAAGCCCGGGGCGTCCGCCAGGTCGGCCGGCTCCCCGAAACCGGGCGGCAGGGCGAGCGGGGAGACCGCCTCCGGCACCGTCTCCACGGCGTCCAGCACGTCCGGACCGTCGAAGGACTGCTGCAGGTCCAGCGGGTCGACCAGACCGTCCAGCGCCGCGTCCTCGGAGGTGATCGCGGCGAGCCGGGCGGCGGTGTCCATGAACGCCGGGTCGGCCCGGTGCACCGCCCGGTACAGCGGCAGCGCGGCGGCGCTGCGGCCCGCCCCCTCGTAGGCGCGGGCCAGCCAGTAGCGCAGCTCCTTGCGCTGCGGCTGCTCCGAGCGGCAGCGGGCCAGCGAGGCGGCCAGCGGGGCCTGCGCCTGCGCGCACATGTCGAGCCTGACTCTCGCCATGCCGCCGAACAGGCCGGCCTCGATGCCCAGCAGCGGGTCGTCCAGCAGCCGGTCGGTGTCCCGGATCAGCTGCTCCCAGTCCTTCACCAGGTAGGAGCGGCAGGCGTGCAGGAAGCGCACCGACGGGTCCTCGTCGGGCGGCGGGCAGTCCGCCAGGGCGCGGTCGAGCTCGGCCAGGTGCCGGCCGTCGAGCCAGTGCGAGGCGTGCGCGAGCGCGAGGTCGCGGCCGTCCTCCAGCACCGGCTGCACCCACCAGCCGAGCCAGTACCAGGAGCTGAGCGGGCGCCGGTGGCGCAGCCGCTGCTCGCCGAAGCGGGCCCGGTGGCGGTGCATCGCGAGCAGGGCGCCGGAGGTGTCGCAGCGCAGTGCGTGCAGTCCGAGCCAGGCGTCGGCCATGCCCGGGTCCAGCCTGACGGCCGTACGGAACTCCTCCTCGGCGCGGGCGTAGGAGCCCGCCGCGTACGCGTCCATCGCCCTGAGCCAGGCCCGGTCGGCCTGCCTGTGCGGTCCTGTGCCACCGGAACCGTTGCCGCTGTCCACCGTCACCCCACGCCCCCCGCAGTGTGCATCGAGGCCCGGTCGGCCGACGGATCGCCGGACGGACCATCCGTCAGTTCGCGCAGCCCCCGGGGCGCATGCGCGCCTGCCTGGAATCGTACCGGGGCCGCGCTGATCCGGAAGGGTGCCGCGCCGGGTCAAATATCCGTGGCAGCGCGGTCGTTGAGCGGCGGGCGGCGAGGCCGCGAACGCAGAACGGCATCTCCGGCTCACGGGGGAACAAGCCGGAGATGCCGTGTCGAGAGGTTGCGAGATCAACCAATCTCGCGACGCCATGAACTTAAATCCTGGCGACAGCCCAGGTCAAGAGGGTGATGCGGGCTCACCGTGGGTACACCCGACGATCCTCCCGGTGATCCCGTCGACCGTCACGTCCGCGTGCGGACGGCTCGGGTCGGCGGTGAAGTGCGCCCGCTCCGCGCGGATCCAGCTCTGCCAGAACGCCGCCAGTTCCGGGCCGTCCCGCAGCAGCCCGCGGGCGTTCGCGGACGCGGCGTCAAGCTCCATCCACACCAGGTGGGCGAGCACCGGGCGCACCGCGCGCCGGCCCGCGCCCACCCCCTCCACCAGCACCACCGGGGCGGCCGGCACCGTGCACGGCTCGCCGAAGCGGTGCCGCTCCCAGTCGTACACCGGGTAGGTGGCGTCCTCGCCGCGCGCGAACGGGGCCAGCACCTGGTCGTGCAGCCGCCCCGTCCAGCCGAAGGGCTCCTCGTGCGTGGCCAGGTCGTCCAGGTGCACCACCGGGGCGCCGCCCAGTTCGGCGGCGAGCTTGTCGGCGAAGCTGGTCTTGCCCGAGCCCGCGTGTCCGTCGACCGCGACCAGCCGGACCGGGCCCAGGGACGGCGGCAGCGCCGCCAGCCGGATCGCGAGATCACCGAGTTCCGTCATGCGGCCAGCGTACGGCGGCGCACCGCCGGGACCGGAGCACCCCGGGGCGGGCACGCGTGCCGCGGCCCGGACGCGGCCCACCGGCGCGCCCGCGGCGGCGCCGTACGGCCCGACCTGCACGGGTGCCCCGCACCGCGCGGTCCGTGGGCGTCCCGTCAACCGGGCGGGGGAGCGGATCACCCGTCGGCACGGGCCGCACGCACCGCGGCCTCGCCCGAACCGGTGAGACCGGGCCGTCGGCGATCGGGCGTGTCGGGGGAGCGCCCGGCGGGCGCGGGGAGACCCGCGACGGTCCGGCCGGGCGGAGGGAACGGGATGCGTCGCCGCGGGGCCACCCACGGAGGTGGGGGCGCCGACGGCCGCGGGGGCGGCCGGCGGTCGCGCGGCACTGCGCCGGGGAGGCGGGCTCCGCCGGGGAAGCGGGCCGGGCCGGGCGGCCCGGCGCGGGGTTCGTCCGCCGGGCGGTCAGCGCCGGCGGGAACGCTGCGCGGGGATCCGCGCGGGGCCGTCGGAGGGCGCGCCGGCGTGCGAGAACGGCTGGGTGCGCCAGTCCAGTTCGGCGGGGAGCGTGAGCAGCGCGGCCAGACCGCCACCGCCGTCCTCGGCCGGCTCCTCGCACTCGGCGAGCTCGTCGGTCGGCGCGCCGGTGCCCGGGCAGAGCGCCGCGGAGAAGGGGTGCCACGCGGTCGGCAGCACGGCGTGCTGCGGGAGCCGCTCCTCGTCGCCGATCAGGGCGATCGGGCGGTCGCAGGCCGGGCAGTGCACGCGGACGATCTCCCACGTGTCGGCCTCGCCCGGGTCCACCCCCAGGGCGTACTCGAACTCGGTGCGTTCCTCGTCCTCGCTGCGCGGACGCTGGTCAGTAGCAGGCATGTGATCCCCCTCGGATCGGGCCGGGCCTTCGTCGGCCCCGGCCACCAGCAGCATTTCCCGCGGACGGGGGGTCATAACCCTGCGGAGCGGCGCACGGTGATGCACGGGCTGTGGCCTTCGCCACATTCCCGCGGCATGTGCCGCCGCGCCCGCGCCCCGTGCGCCCCCCGGCCGCCGCGGCGCACCCGCCGGGGCGGTGCGCCGACGCGGTGGCGACGCGGCCGTGCACCATCGAGTAGGTTTGCGCGTTGTGGAGGATCTCGACCAGCGCATCGTCCAGCTGCTCCTGCAGGACGGCAGGATGAGCTACACGGACCTGGGCAAGGCCACCGGCCTGTCCACCTCGGCGGTGCACCAGCGGGTGCGCCGCCTCGAACAGCGCGGCGTGATCCGCGGGTACACCGCGATCGTCGACCCGGAGGCCGTCGACCTGGCGCTGACCGCCTTCATCTCGGTCAAGCCCTTCGACCCGAGCGCCCCCGACGACACCCCGGAGCGGCTCGTCGGCCTGCCCGAGATCGAGGCGTGCCACAGCGTCGCCGGCGACGAGAACTACATCCTCAAGGTGCGCGTCGGCGCCCCCGGCGACCTGGAGGACCTGCTCGCCCGGATCCGCTCCGCCGCCGGCGTCTCCACCCGCACCACCGTCGTCCTCTCCACCCCGTACGAGGCGCGCCCCCCGAAGCTCTGACCCGGCCGCCGACCGGGAACCCCGGAGCCCCGGCCCGGCGGCCCCGGGGTGCAGACTGGGCCCATGACCGAACGCACCAACCGCACCGTGCTGCTGCGCGGCGGCAACGTCTACAGCCCCGCCGACCCCTTCGCGACCGCCATGCTGGTCGAGGGCGAACACATCGCCTGGGTCGGCAGCGACGGAGCGGCCGAGGCGTACGCCGACACCGCCGACGAGGTGGTGGACCTCCACGGTGCCCTGGTCACCCCGGCCTTCGTCGACGCCCACGTGCACGCCACCTCCACCGGCCTCGCCCTGACCGGCCTCGACCTCACCGGCTGCCCCACCCTCGCCGAGGCCCTCGACCGGATCGCGGCCGCCGCCCCCACCACCGACGGCGTCCTCATCGGCCACGGATGGGACGAGAGCGGCTGGCCCGAGGGCCGCCCGCCGACGCTCGCCGAACTCGACGCCGCCACCGCCGGCGCCCCCGCCTACCTGTCGCGCACCGACGTGCACTCGGCACTCGCCTCCACCGCCCTGCGCGCCCTCGCCCCCGGCCTCGCCGACCTCCCCGGCCACGACCCCGAGGGCCCGCTCAGCCGCGACGCCCACCACGCCGTCCGCCGCACCGCCCTCGCCCACCTGACCCCCGCTCAGCGCCGCACCGCCCAGCAGGCCGCCCTCGCCCGCGCCGCCGCCCTCGGCATCGGCGCCCTCCACGAGTGCGCAGGACCCGACATCTCCTCCGAGGACGACCTCGCCGAACTCCTCGCCCTCGCCGCCGAGGGCGACGGGCCCGAGGTCTTCGGCTACTGGGGCGAACTCGGCGGTATCGACACCGCCCGCCGCCTCGGCGCCGTCGGCGCCGGCGGCGACCTCTTCGTCGACGGCGCGCTCGGCTCCCGCACCGCCTGCCTGCACGCCCCCTACCGCGACGCCGGCACCGCCGACGCCCCCGTCCACGGCACCGCCTACCTGACGGCCGAACAGATCGCCGACCACGTCGCCGCCTGCACCGAGGCCGGACTGCAGGCCGGCTTCCACGCCATCGGCGACGCCGCGGTCGACGCCGTCGTGGCCGGAGTCCGCGCCGCCGCCGACCGGGTCGGACTCGACCGGGTCCGCGCCCGGCGGCACCGCGTCGAACACGCCGAGCACCTCGACGACAAGTCCGTCGCCGCCTTCGCCGAACTCGGCCTCACCGCCTCCGTCCAGCCCGCCTTCGACGCCGCCTGGGGCGGACCCGACGGCATGTACGTCCAGCGGCTGGGCGCGGAGCGGGCCGCCGCCCTCAACCCCTTCGCCGCGATGCTGCGGGCCGGCGTGCCGCTCGCCTTCGGCTCCGACGCCCCCGTCACCCCGCTCGACCCGTGGGGCACCGTCCGCGCCGCCGCCTTCCACCGGACCCCGGAGCACCGGATCTCCGTCCGCGCCGCCTTCACCGCCCACACCCGCGGCGGCTGGCGGGCCCTCGGCCGGGACGCCGACGGGGTGCTGGTGCCCGGCGCGGTCGCCAGCTACGCCGTCTGGGAGGTCGACGACCTGGTCGTCCAGGCCCCCGACTCCCGCGTCGCCGGCTGGTCCACCGACCCCCGCTCCGGCACCCCCGGCCTCCCCGACCTCACCCCCGGCCACCCCCTCCCCACCTGCCTCCGCACCGTCGTCCGCGGCCGCACCGTCCACCGGGCCTGAGACGCGAGCACCCAGGGGCAGCGACCCCGGGGACAACGACGTCAGGGGCGCGGGGAACTGCGCAATCCGGACGCGGCGCACTCACGGAGCCAGTGCAGCGAAATCAGGGGCGCTGAGGGCACCTCCCGGCCGAAGGCTGGTGGCGGGACTACGCGAGACGGAAGGGCAGTGTCCGTCAGCGGCTCGTGCACAGCGGACGCACCGCCGATCCGGACCACTGGTCGGCTTCCTTCCGGAGTCGCGCAGTTCCCCGCGCCCCCGTTTCGGCTTCACCAGTACCGCAGGGTGCCCTACCCGGAGTCGCGCAGCTCTCCGTGCCCTTGGCCGCTCGGACCGATTCGCAGGCGTAGGGTGAGTACGAAACCGTTTCGTTCCTTGCCGTTCGCCGGGAGGTCGCCATGGCGCCGGATGCCGAGCCGAAGGCGCGCCGCAGCCGCCTGACCGAGGAGCGCGAGCGCGAGCTGTACGAGGCCGTGATCGAGCTGCTCCGCGAGGCGGGGTACGACGCGCTGACGATGGACGCGATCGCCGCCCGGACCCGCTCCAGCAAGGCCACCCTCTACCGGCAGTGGAACGGCAAGCCGGAGCTGGTCGCGGCGGCCCTCCGCAGCTGCCGCCCCATCACCGCCGCCGACGTCGACACCGGCACCCTCCGCGGGGACCTCCGCGAACTGCTCCGCCTGCGCTGCGCGACCTCCCTCCGGGACGCCTCGCTGATGCGTGCCCTCGGCCAGGCGATGCACAAGGACCCGGACCTGCTCCGCGCCTTCCGCACCCTCGTCGTCGAGCCGGAGACGGCGGCCCTCGCCGCGATGCTCGACCGCGGGGTCCGCCGGGGCGAGCTGGCCGCGGACTGCCCGGCGGCGCCGTTCGTCCCGCACATGGTGCTGGGGGCCCTGGCCGCCCGTCCGCTGCTGGAGGGCGCCGAGGCCGACGCGGAGTACCTCGCCCGCTACGTGGACGCGGTGGTCCTCCCCGCCCTCGGCCTCTGACTCCCACCCCTCCCAGGACGGACATGCCACCCGCCGACCCGCAGCCCACCGCCCCGCCCGAGCAGCCCGCGCGCCCGCACCCCGTCCGCGAGCTGCTCCTCATCGCCGTCCTGTACACCGTCTACCGGCTGGGCCGGATCGCCGCCGAGGGCCACGTCCCGCAGGCGTTCCGCAACGCCACCGACGTGTGGAACCTGGAGCGCACCCTGCACCTCCCCGGCGAGGCGGACGTCCAGGACCTGCTGCTCCACAGCGACCTGCTGGTGCACACCGCGAACGCCTTCTACGCGACGGTGCACTTCCCGGCGACCGTGCTCTTCCTGCTCTGGACGTACTGGCGCCGCCCCGGGCACTACGTGTGGATACGGCGGGTGCTGACCGTCCTCACCGGCGCCGGCCTGGCGCTGCACCTGCTGCTGCCGCTGGCCCCGCCGAGGATGCTGGAGGTGACCGGGCTGGTCGACACGGCCCGGGTGTACGGCCCGGCCGTGTACGGCGACCCGGCCACCGACAGCCTGTCCAACCAGTTCGCGGCGATGCCGTCGCTGCACGTCGGCTGGGCGCTGACGGTGGCGGTCGGCCTGATCGCGGCGACCCGCTCCCGCTGGCGCCGGCTCTGGCTGCTGCACCCCGCGGTGACCTACCTGGTCGTGGTGGGCACGGCCAACCACTACTGGCTGGACGGCATCGTGGCGATCGCACTGACCGGCGCCGCCCTGCTGCTGCTCCGCCCGCCCGTCTCCGCCGGGCCCCCGCCGCCGCTGCGGCTGCCCGGACAGCGCCGCCCGGCCGTCCCGGCCCGCCCCGCCACCGCCGGCACCGCGCCCTGACCCCCGCGGCGACCCCGCGGGGAGCGCCCCCGCCGCACCCCGGCCCTCCGGAGGCACACTGATCCGGGGTACCGTCTTCGGACGGCCTCCCACCAGGGCGGACCGACAGGCGGTACGGCCAGAGGGACGGTGTACAGGTGGCACTGCCGGTGGAACAGGAGCGGCCGGTGGCGGACGAGGCGGACACCGCCGCACGCCCGCGGCCCGAGCGGCCCGGTCGCCCGGGACGGCCGGCCCGGATCCGCGCGGGCCTGCCCAGGACGGGCCTGGCCGTGCTCGCCGGTCTGCTGATGGTCGCCGCCTTCCCGCCGTACGACCTGTGGCCGCTGTCGATCGTCGGCGTCGCGGCGCTGTCGCTGCTGACCCGCGGCCGCACGCTGCGCCAGGGCGCCTGGACGGGCTTCGCCTTCGGCTTCCCGTTCTTCCTCGGCCTGCTGGCCTGGCTGCGGGTGGTCGGCTGGGACGCCACCGTCGGTCTGTCGGTGATCGAGGCGCTGTTCGTCGCCGCCATGGGCGCGGGCCTCGCCGCGACCTCCCGGCTGCGCGCCTGGCCGCTCTGGGCGGCCTGCCTCTGGGTGGCCCAGGAGTGGGCCCGCGACCGGCTGCCGCTCGGCGGCTTTCCGTGGGGCCGGCTGGCCTTCGCCAACACTGCGAGCCCCTTCACCGCGCTGGCCTCGCTCGGCGGCGCGCCGCTGGTGACCTTCGCCGTCGCGCTCTGCGGCACCCTGCTGGCGCGGGCCGCGCTGCGGCTGCGCCGCGGCCCGCGCCGCTCGCCGAAGGCCGCCGCACTGGCGGGCCTCGGCGCGGTGGCCGCGCTGCTCGCCGGCCTGGTCGTCCCCGTCCCGACCGAGGGCGACGACACGGTGAAGGTGGCCCTGGTGCAGGGCAACGTGCCGCACCCCGGCATGGACTTCCTGGGCCGCCCGATGCAGGTCCTCGACAACCACGCGAGCGAGACGGAGAAGCTCGCCGCGGACGTCGCCGCCGGCCGCGTCCCCAAGCCGGACATCGTCATCTGGCCGGAGAACGCCTCCGACCTGGACCCGTTCTCCGAGCCGGCCGCCTACCAGCGGATCGACCAGGCCGTCCGCGCGGTCGGCGTGCCGACCCTGGTCGGCGCCCTGGTCGACGGCCCGGACGCGCAGCACGTCCAGAACGAGGGCATCGTCTGGAGCCCGGCGACCGGCCCCGGAGCCTCCTACACCAAGCAGCACCCGGTGCCGTTCGGCGAGTACGTGCCGTTCCGCGCCGAGCTGTCCAAGGTGATCTCGCGCCTGCAGCGGGTCGCCCGCGACTTCTACCCCGGCGACCACAACGGCGTGATGCAGCTCGGCCCGGCCCGGATCGGCGACGTCATCTGCTTCGAGGTGGCCTACGACGAGATCGTCCGCGACACCGTCAACGACGGCGGCCGGATCCTCGTCGTGCAGACCAACAACGCCACCTACAACCGCACCGGCCAGACCGAGCAGCAGCTCGCCATGAGCCGGCTGCGCGCCGTCGAGCACGGCCGCGCCGTCCTGATCGCCGCGACCAGCGGCATCAGCGCCGTGATCGCCCCGGACGGCTCGGTGGTCTCCCGGACGAAGGAGCTCACCCCGGCGGTGCTCAACGCCACGGTGCCGCTGCGCGACTCCCGCACGGTGGCCGACCGGGTCGGTGCCGCGCCGGAGTGGGCACTGGCCGCGGCGGGCCTGCTGGCCTGCGGTGCGGTGGCCGTCGGCGCCGTCCGCCGGCGCCGTTCGGGCGGAACACCCGAGGCGGCGGAGCCGTTGGACCAGGTGGTGCCGTAGTCGCGGCCGGAGCGTCCGGCCGGTGGGAGAGCACCTCCGGAGTGGATCCGTCCCGTGTCCCAGCAAGCAACCACGGCCCGGCCGGCGCGCCGCAGCACGCTGCGCCGGGCGCTTCCCCTGCTCGTCGCCGCCTGGCTGGTGCTGGAGATCTGGCTGGTCACGGTGGTGGCCTCGGCGGCCGGCTGGTTCACCGTGCTGGTGCTGCTGCTGGCCGGGGTGTTCACCGGCGGCTGGCTGATCAAGCGTGCGGGGCTGCGGGCCTTCTCCGCCGCCGTCGAGCAGAGCCGCGACCCCCGGCCGAAGCAGGCGCAGACCGCGACGACCATGACGGTCCTCGCGGGCGTGCTGCTGATCGTGCCGGGCTTCCTGTCGGACGTGCTGGCGCTGACGCTGCTCTTCCCGCCGACACGGGCGCTGTGGCGGGCCGGTGCCCGCCGGGCGGCGCGCGACGTTCTGCGTTCGACGGCCCCGGTCGGTGAGGACCGCTTCGCGGACGCGATGCGGCTGCAGGAGCAGCTGCGCATCCACCGCCCCGGCGGCACGGTGATCCAGGGCGAGGTGGTGGAGCCGGGCGGCGGCCCCGGTCCGGACACCGAGTACCGCCCGCCGATCACCGGCTGAGCAGACCCCGCACGACGCCCCCGGGCCGCCCGCCCGGGGGCGTCGGCGTGCCGCCCGTCCTCCCGGGACGGCTCCGGGCATGCCGAAGGGCCCGGACGCCTTCGTCCGGGCCCTTCACGGTTGTCGGTACCGCCCCCGGCACGGCCGGGGGAGGACCTCACGCGCTCTTGCGGCTGTCGCGCGGGTGGACCGCGAGGTTCATGCCACCGGAGCGGAGAACGGCCAGCCGCTCGGCCAGCACCTCCTCCAGCTCCTCGCGCGTCCGACGCTCCATCAGCATGTCCCAATGGGTGCGCGTCGGCTTGGTCTTCTTCTCCTCCGGCTCCTCACCGTCGAGGAGTACGGCCTCCTGGCCGCAGAAACGGCACTCCCACACCGAGGGAATCTCCGCCTCCACGGAGAAGGGGACCTCGAAGCGGTGTCCGTTCTGACATGCGTACTCGACGGTCTGGCGGGGAGCCAGATCGATACCACGGTCGGTCTCGTAGCTAGTGGCCCCGAGTCGCGTGCCGCGGAGAGCTCGCTCGCTCATGAATCGTGCCTCCCGGGCTTATGGCCCACAGGACTAGTGGTCGCTGTCTTCGTCGTTCGGTCAACGCTCGGCCGTCGACGAAGATTCCCGTCCGGGGACATGCGTCGCCTGTCGTGCCGCCCACGTTTGTACCCATCGGCGCCCGATTTGTCACATCTGGACGGGGATGTCACCCTGCGTGCCACGACTGGCGCACAGAGCGATCACCCGGACGCCGCACCGGGCTCCCCGATCGGCCGATCCGCCGGCCGGCCCGCCGACCGGGGCCGGGCGGGCCGCCCGCGCCTCACCAGACCGGCCGCGGGCGGACCGCCCCGGCGTCCTTGCCGAGTTCCACCCCGAGCCCGGCGGCCAGGTCCTCGGCCCGGTCGGTCGGCGGGCTCGGCGGTGCGGCCGGCGCGGCCGGTGCGGCCGCCTCGGTACGGGTGTCCCGGTGCGGCAGCAGGGCGATCACCGCGTCCCGCAGCTGGGCGGGCGCGTCCTCGTCCAGCGGGTCCACCGTGGCCGGCACCTGCAGCCGGACGGGGGCGGCGGCGCCGACCCGGGCGTAGCCGCGGCCGGCCGGGGTGTGCGCGGCGGGGGTGATGTCCAGTGCGGCGCCGAGCGCGAGCCGGCCGAGGTCCGGGGTGACCGGGCCGAGCACCACCTTGGTGCGGGTGGCGGCGCGGACGGTGGGCCGCAGCCGTGCCGCCGCCTCGACGTCCTCGGCGATCACCACGGTGACCCGGGCGGCCCGGCCGTGCCGCAGCGGGACCTCCAGCAGGTCCTGCGGGTCCGGGCGCTCCTCGGCCTGGGCCAGCTCGCTGAGCTCCGTCGGATGGTCGAGCAGCAGCCACAGCGGCCGGGTGGCCTCCTCGGGGGCGGCCACCCCGTGGTGCCGGGCCGCGTTCAGCAGGCCGAGCCGCCGCTCGGTCTCCTTGGCGGCCCACTCCAGGGCGGCGACCGCGCCGTGCAGGCTGGTCTCCACGGTGTGCACGCCGGGCCGGTTGACCAGGCAGGCATGCTCGCCGGTGCCGGCGCCGTCGATGACCACCAGGTCGCCGTGCGGCAGCGCCTGCAGCGCGATCGAGCGCAGCAGGGTGGAGGTGCCGGAGCCGCTGGAGCCGAGGGCCAGCAGGTGCGGCTCGGCGCTGCGCGGGCCGACCCGCCACACCACGGGCGGCTGCTGGGTGACGATGCCCCCCTGGGTGACCGGGATGGTGCGGCTGGTGCCGAGGGCGTCGGTGAAGCCGAGCACGATCTCGCCCGGCGCGGTGACGAAGCGCTGCGCGGCGATGTCGGTGGCCAGCGGGGCGAGCGCGGTGACCCGCAGCCGGTTGGACTCCTCGTCCCAGTCGAAGCGGTACTCCCGGGCCCGGCCCGCCTTGCCCTGCACCACCTGCTCGATCCGGGCGCGGGCGGCCGGCTCGGTGTCGGTGAAGTACGCGGGGTAGGCGATCTCCAGCGCGCAGAGCCGGCCGTCGCCGTCGAACTCCCACCCGCCGAACGCGTTCTTGTAGTGGCCGTCGAGGGTGTAGAGCGGGCTCATGTCGTCCGGCCCGGCGAGGTACGGGGTGAGGGCGGCGTACAGCGCGGCGAGCTTCAGGTCGGCGGCGTCGGGCTCCGGGGCGGGCGCGGCCTTGGGGCGGCGGCCGGCCCAGGCGGCGCTGGCCATCAGGGCGACCAGGGCGAACAGCAGTCCGTGCGGCAGCAGGAAGACGCCGAGCGCGAGGGCGGCGGTCAGGAACAGCGTGGGACCGCGCCGCTCCTTGGGGGTCGCGGCCCAGCGGCCCTTCGTCCAGTCGAGGTGGTGGCGCAGCCCGCGGCCGATGAGCGTGAGCGGCGCGAACATGTCGGCGGCGTGGTCGCCTGCGGTGCGGGCGAGGTCGCGACCGCGGTGGAGATGGCGGGTGAGGGACATGGCAGGCTCCCCGAGCGGTGGGACAGGGATGGGGCGGGGCGGTGGGACGGCGGTGGGACGGCGATGGGGCGGGGGTGGGACGGGTGGTGGCCCGGGGCGGTGGGATCCGCTCCCGGGCCGCGGTCGTGCCGTGGGGTCAGAACTTGATGCCGCCGATGAGGCTGGCCAGTGTCGCGCCGCCCGCGGTGATGCTGGGGGCGATCGAGGAGCCCGCGACGTAGAAGCCGAACAGTGCGCACACCAGGGCGTGCGAGACCTTGAGTCCGTCCCGGCGGAAGAAGAGGAAGGCGATGGTGCCGAAGAGGACGATGCCGGAAATGGAGAGGATCACGTGGTCAGCTCCTCGTGAGGGGGCGGGGACAAGTGTTACTTAAAGTGTTCTAATCGTGACAAAAAGTAATAAGCGATGGAACGTGGCAAACGGGTGGATCTGCTCGCGTCCGATGCATCGGGGGTATGCGCACCGAGCCCCGGCCGTGCGCTCCAAGGCGTCCCCCTGCGGAGTGATCGCCCTCGGCTGAACCGGGAAGTTCGCTCGAACGGATGCGTGACCCCGCGGCCGGGGCCCTTCCGCTACGGTGCGTACCGGAATCCGCGCACCGAGGTTGCGCCCGGCAGCACCCCCAGGAAGGCCCGCCCATGACCGACGAGACCCCGCAGACGCCCGACCCCGAGGTCGTCGAACTGGCCGGCCGGCTGTTCGACGCCGCCCGGTCCGGCGACGCCGAACTGCTCGCCGCCTACCTGGCGGCCGGCGCCCCCGCCGACCTCTCCAACGAGCGCGGCGACAGCCTGCTGATGCTCGCCGCCTACCACGGGCACGCCGCCGCGGTGGCCGCCCTGCTGAAGCACGGCGCCGACGCCGACCGGGCCAACGACCGCGGCCAGACCCCGCTCGCCGGCGCCGTCTTCAAGGGCCACGACGAGGTGGTCACCGCCCTGCTCGACGGCGGTGCCGACCCGACCGCCGGCACCCCCTCCGCCCTGGACACCGCCCGGATGTTCGGCAAGGACGAGCTGGTCTCCCGGTTCGAGGGCCGCTGACCGGCCCCTTTAGGCTTGGTGACCATGTCGAACACCCCGAAGACCTCGGACCTGGAGCTGCGGACCACCGGCTACGGCCACCCCGACGCGGCCAAGCTCGCCGCGGAGGTGCAGCAGGAGTACGTCCGCCGGTACGGGGACGTCGACCAGACGTCGATGCACGAGGACCACTTCGACCCGCCGGGCGGCCTGTTCGTGGTCGGCTACCTCGACGGCGAGCCGGTCGCCTGCGGCGGCTGGCGCGCCAAGGAGGCCGACGCCGACGGGCTGCGCGCCGGCGACGCCGAGCTCAAGCGGATGTACGTGGTGGAGCGGGCGCGCGGGCGGGGCCTCGCCCGCGCCCTGCTGCGCCACCTGGAGTCCACCGCGCGCGGGGCCGGGCGGACCAGGCTCGTCCTGGAGACCGGCACCGAGCAGCCCGAGGCGATCGCGCTCTACGCCTCGGAGGGCTACCTGCCGATCACCAAGTTCGGCTTCTACAAGCACTCCGAGCAGAGCGTCTGCATGGGAAAGCCGCTCGACGGCTGACGCCCCGGCGGTGGACCATCGGCGGGTGGACGCAACCGACGACCTTCCGACCGGAAGCCTGGTGACCGAAAACCTGCCGGCCGGAGACCTGCCGGCCGGGGTGCCGGTCCGCCGGCTCGCGGCCGAACTCGCCGCCGTGGACGGCGTCGTGGGCGTCTGCCTCGGCGGCAGCCGGGCCCGCGGTACCCACCGCCCCGACTCCGACACCGACCTCGGCCTCTACTACCGAGGCCCGCTGGACACCGGCGCCCTGCGGGAGCTGGCCGCCCGGGCGGCCGGCCGGCCGGTGGAGGTCACCGAGCCCGGCGGCTGGGGGCCGTGGGTGGACGGCGGCGCCTGGCTCACCGTCGGCGGCGCCCGGATCGACTTCATCTACCGCGATCTCGACCGGGTGCGCCACCACTGGGACGAGGCCCGGGCCGGCCGGTACGCGACGGGCGTCCAGGCCGGGCATCCGCTCGGCTTCCACGCCCACGCCTACCCGGGCGAGCTGGCCCTCGGCCGGGTGCTCGCCGATCCCACCGGAGAACTCGCCCGGCTGCGGGCCGAGGTGGTGCACTACCCGGCCGCGCTCGGCGCCGCGCTGGTCGCGACCGCCCGCTGGGAGGCGCCGTTCACCCTCGCCAACGCGGCCAAGGCCCCGCACGACACCGCCTACGTGCACGGCTGCCTGTTCCGGGTGGTCGGGCTGTTGGCGCACGCCCTGCACGGCCGGGCCGGGCGGTGGCTGATCAACGAGAAGGGCGCCGTGGACGCCGCCGGACGGCTGCCGGGTGCGCCCGCGGACTTCGCCCTGCGGGCGCACGGCCTGTTCCGCACCGAGGCCGCCGCCGCCCTGGCGGAGGCGGCGGCACTGACCGACGAGGCGCTCGGCGGCGGGTGACGGGCCCGCCCGGGGCCACGTGAACCGGTAGCGGGCGTTGTCGTGGTGCGAGCAGGTGCCGGAGGGCCCCGGGCGGGGGAGTGGCGGTGCCCGTGGTGGTGGCGGCCTGGTCGCACGCTGCGCCGAACAGGGGGTGCAGGGCCTGTCCAGAGCAGTCCTGCAACATCTTGCCGAAACTTGCTGCAACAGACTTGAAATGGCAACGGTTCGCAGGCAGGCTCTATGCCGCCGGGCCCGGCCAGCGGGGGGCGGCCCCACCCCAGGAAGCGAGCTCTGCACGCCGGTGACCACCTTTCAGATTCTCGGCAGAGTGTGCCTGCGTCCCGACCACGGCCCGCACGAGGCCCTCGACGTCAAGGGGGTGAAGGCGCGCGCCCTGCTGGTGACGCTGCTGCTGCGGGCCGGCACCACCGTGTCCCTGGACCGGCTCGCCGAGGCGCTCTGGGAGGAGGAGCCGCCCCGCTCCGCCGTCGCCAACATCCGGACCCACGCCAGCCGGTTGAGGCAGTCGCTCGACCCGCGGACCCCGCTGCTCGGCACCGTCGGCGGCTACGAGCTCCAGGTCGACGCCGACCGCTGCGACCACCTGCGCTTCCTCGACCGGGCCGCGGCCGGGCGGGCGGCGCTGGAGGCCGGCGACCCGGACCGGGCCGCCGCCCGGCTGGCCGCCGCGCTCGCCCTCTGGCAGGGCGACGAGGCCGCCGTCGGGGTGCCGCGCAACGGGCCCCTCGCGGCCTGGCTCGGCCACCTGGACGAGGAGCGCATGCGCGCCGTCGAGGACTTCGCCGACGCCCAACTGCAGCTCGCCGAACCGCGGTCCGCCCTGCGCGACCTGGCCGACCTGCTCGCCGCGGCACCCCTGCGCAGCCGGGCCTGGGAGCTTCGGATGCGCGCCCACCACCGGCTCGGCGAGATCGACGGCGTCACCGCAGCGTACCGGGCGGCCGAGGCCGTGCACCGCCGTGAACTCGGCACCGGCCCCGGCGCCCGGCTCGACGCGCTCTACCGGCGGCTGGTCAACAGCGTTCCCGTGCCGGTGGGTTGACCGGGCCGGTCAGCCGCGACGGCCGGCGCCCTCCACCACCCGGCCGTCGGCGAGCTCCACCACCCGGTCCGCGAGCTCCATCAGCGCCGGGTCGTGCGTGGCCACCAGCACGGTGACGCCCTCGCTGCGGACCACCGCGCGCAGCAGCTCCATGACGGCGCGGCCGGTCTCCGAGTCCAGCCGGCCGGTCGGCTCGTCCGCGATCACCAGCGCCGGCTCGTTGGCCAACGCCCGCGCGATGGCCACGCGTTGCTGCTGGCCGCCGGAGAGCTCCGCGGGCCGCTGGTCCGCGTGGTCGGCCAGTCCGACCAGGGCCAGCAGCAGGCGCACCCGCTCGTCGCGCTCCTTCGCCGGCATCCGCCGCAGCCGCATGGGCACACCGACGTTCTCGGCGGCCGTGAGCACCGGGATCAGCCCGAAGGACTGGAAGACGAAGCCGATCCGGTCGCGGCGCATCGCCAGCCGGCCGTCCTCGTCCAGGCCGGCGAGGTCGGTGCCGTCCAGCACGATCCGGCCCGAGGTCGGCGCGTCCAGACCGCCCAGCAGGTTCAGCAGCGTCGTCTTGCCCGAGCCGGAACGGCCCTTGAGCGCCGTGAGTTCGCCGCGGCGGACCTCGAAGTCCACCCCGCGCAGCGCGTGCACGGCCCGCGGCCCGCTGCCGAAGCTGCGCCGCACGTCCTCGGCCGAGACCATCACATCCGTCATCGCGGCTCCTCCTGCGGCCCGTCCACCACCGGCCACACACCGATGTGGTCCTGCTCCAGCTCCAGGCGCACCCGACGGGAGAGCCGGAGCGCCGCCGTGAACTCCGCGGGCAGCTGCAGCCGCCCGGCCCGGTCGAGCACGGCGTACTCCACGCCGGGGCGGCCCTCCTCGCGGCGCAGCACCTCGGTGGAGGTGCGGCCGTTGCGGATCCGCACCGTCCGGGACACCTGCTCGGCCACCGCCGCGTCATGGGTGACGATCACCACCGTGACGCCCAACTCCGCGTTGGTGGACCGCAGGGCGCCGAACACCTCCTCGCCGGTGGCGCTGTCCAGCTCGCCGGTCGGCTCGTCGGCCAGCAGCAGCGCGGGCTCGTTGGCGTTGGCGACCGCGATCGCCACCCGTTGCTGCTCGCCGCCGGAGAGCTCGCCCGGCCGCCGCCCGAGCTTGCCGCCGAGCCCCAGCAGGCCGAGCAACTCCTCAGCCCGGCCGTGCCGTTGCCTGCGCGGCAGACCGGCGTAGCGCATCGGCAGCATCACGTTCTCCACCGCCGTCAGATGGGGCAGCAGGTTCTTCGCGGTCTGCTGCCACACGAAGCCGACGGTGCGCCGCCGGTACTCCAGCCGCTCGCGCCGCCGCATCGCCAGCAGGTCCCGGCCCGCGACCGAGGCGCTGCCCGCGGTGGGCACGTCCAGACCGGCGAGGATCGACAGCAGGGTCGACTTGCCCGAGCCGGACGCACCGACCAGCGCCAGCAACTCGCCGTCCGCCACGGTGAGGTCGAGCCCCTGGAGCGCCTGCACCTCGACGCCCTCGCTGCGGAAGATCCGCACCAGGTTCTCGCACACCACCATCCCCTCCGGCCGTTCGGGCCGCCGAGCGGCCGCCGTACGCAGCCGTTCCAGCGAAGGTGCCTCCGACATCGCACTCACCGGGCCTCCCCCAGTCTCAACACCGCCGCCGGCCGGCGGCGGCGGCCGATCACGGCCTCCAGGACGGCGACCGCCAGCACCATCACGACCAGCCCGCACCCGAGCGCGGCGGTGAGCGCCCAGTCGACGGACGGCCCGGCGCCGGGCGGCGCGCCCGTCAGGTCCGCCAGGTCCAGCGCGGGGCCGAGCGCCGCCGGGAGCAGCAGGCCGAGCGCGGTGCCGCCCGCCGCCGCCGCGACCACCAGCGGCAGCAGTTCCAGCAGGTGGATCGCGGCCGCGGCGCGACCGCCCAGGCCGAGGGTGCGCAGCACGGCCGCCGTCCCGCCCCGCTCCCGGGCACCGGCGAGCAGGTCCACCGCCACCACCAGGAGCGCCACCAGCAGCGCGCCGAGGCCGCAGACCAGCCAGGTGGTGTCCAGCGCGCGCACCAGGCCGTCGCCGCGCAGCCGTTCCGTCTCCGCGGCCCGGCCGCGGACCTGCAGCCGGAGCACCCCGCCCGCCGCCACCGCAGGTGCGGCCGCGCGGACGGCGTCGGCGGCGGTGCGGCGGAGCCGCTCGGCGTCGGGCGGGGCCGCGCCGCCGGCCGTCCGCAGCAGCACGGCGGTGCGGGCCGTCGGGCCGTCCGGGCGGGGGCCGCCGGCGGCCACCAGGAGCGGCCCGCCGGTCGGGAGTTCGCCCAGCACCGGGCCGAGGACCGGATCCTGCCGGGCGGCGGCCGGCAGGGCGCCGGTGATCCGCAGCCGGAGCACCGTCCGGCCGCCGTCGACGACCTCGAGCGTGCCGTCCGGTACGACGGCGTCCGACAGCACGTCCACCGTCGGCACCGCCCCGGGGTCGCCCGCCGCCCCGCTGCCCGCCCCGCCCGCCGTCACGCTCTCCGTGCTGCCGGTCTGCCCGGAGCCGCCGAGGTCCGCCGCGCGCAGGGCCCGGCCGAGCCGGGACTCCGGCACGGCGGCGAGCAGCGCCGCCGGGTCGACCCGGACGAGCACCGCCGAACGCAGCAGCTCGCCGTCCGGGGCGAGCAGGTCCCGGGAGGCCGCCGTCACCGCTGCCGTGCGGGCGACCCCCGGCAGGGCGGCCAGCTCCGCGGAGGCGGAGTCCAGGCCGGCCGGGCCGATCACCACGGCGTCGGCGCCGGTGCGCCAGGCCGCGGCCCGCTCCCGGCCGTGCCGCACCGAGTCGGAGACCAGACCGCCCAGCACCGCCCCCGACAGGGCCAGCACCAGCACCAGCACCGCCGCCCCCGCCGCCGGCGCCTCCCGCCCGGCCCGGGCGAGCGCCACCAGCGGAACCGCCCCGGTGCGCCGCCGCGCCCAGCGGGCGAGCAGCCGGACCGGCAGCGGGTACAGCCACCACAGCACCGTCACCGCGGCCGCCCCGAGCAGGCCCGGCAGCAGGAACAGCTGGGGGTCGAAGGCCGCGACGGATCCGCCGCGCAGCCGCAGCGACACCACCCCGGCGGCGGCCACCAGCAGCACCGTCGCGTCGCGGACCAGCCGCCGCGCCAGCGGGCTGCGCTGCCGCCGGACGGCCGTGCCCCGCCGCGGCTCGCGGTACCGGGCCCAGACCGTGCCCGGCGGCGCGCACCACACCAGCAGCACCGCCAGCAGCACGGCGGCCGCCACCGCCCGCCCCGGCGCCCCGGACGGAACGGCCCCGCCACCCGCCGCGACCCCGGTGCACCAGCCCGCGACGGCCCCGGCGAGGACCGCCGGGGCGCCCGTCAGCAGCCCGCGCCCGGCCAGCCCGGCCAGCCCCGCGCCCCTGGCGCGGCGCAGCTCCAGGTCGGCCGCCTCGCGCCGGACGGCGAGCCGCGCCGCCGCGAGGGCGCCGATCACCGCGACGGTCAGCAGCCCCGCCAGGGCGAAGGAGCGCAGCGCCTGCGTCCGCGAGCTGCGCCGTTCGAAGGCCGAGACGACGGCCGAGAGCCGCTCCGTCACCTGCGGCGGCGACACCCGGCGCAGATCGAGCCCGCACGGCAGGGTGGCCAGGGTGCGGTCGCCGCACACGCCGACGGCGGCGCCCTGGACGAACGCGACGGCCTCGCGCCCGAGTTCGCCCGCCCGGCCGGCCGCCCCCGCATCGCCCGCCGGGTCCACCCGCACCGGGTAGCCGAGGGTCAGCGCCAGGCCCGCCGGGCCGGCGCTGCCACGGGCCTCGACGGCCTCGATGCCGGCCGCGCCGGTCAGGAACTCGACGGCGGTGCGCCGCCCCTGCGCGGTGTCGTTCACCAACGGCCGTGCCAGTGCGGGGAACTGCTGCCACAGGTCGGCGGTCTCGGTGACGGGCGTGAAGACGCCCACCACCACCGCCGCGGTCTCCAGGCCGGGCCCGCGGAGCGTCACCGGGCGGCCGGGGGTCAGACCGAGGACGTCCGCGTTCGCCGCCGAGACGGCGACCTCGACCGGCGCCGCCGCCGGATCGCCTGCCGGGGTGCCCGGAGCTCGGCCCGAGGTCCAGCGCAGCTCGCGCCCGGCGTCCTGGGCGTACACCAGCTGTGCGGTCGGCACGGTGCCGTCCGGCCGGCGGACGCCGTCCCCGAGCAGGGGCACCACGCCGGTCTCGATCCTGGCGGTCGGCGCCCCGAGGACCGCCGTCAGCCCGGGGCCGGCGCCGTGCCGCAGTCCCTCGGCCAGCCGGGCGAGGTCGTTCTCCAGGGTGCCGAACTTCGGCGCCACCGACGCGCCGTCGTCCGTCGCCGGCGGCCGCAGGCCCGAGCGGACGGTGACCAGCGGCCCGTCGGCCGCGGCCTGCTCGACCTCCTGGGCCAGCGCCCGGGTGGCCGACCGGTCGTACGACGGCTCCCAGGCGGCGGCGAGCACCGCCAGGACCGCCACCAGAACGAACTGCAGCGCGTACAGCGGCAGTCGGCGCGAAGCGGCCCGCGGCCACCGGCCGGCGATCATCCGTCCTCCCCCGTCCTCAGGGTCCGCGCCAGGTCGACCCGGGCGAACCGCCTTGCCAACACCGACGATCCGGCCCCCACCAGTGCCCCGGTCGCCAGCGCGGTGGCCGCGGTGGCCGCCCACCCCGGGCCGGTGCGCAGCGCGGGGAACACCGCGGCGGCACTGCCGTCCACCACGACCAGCGGCAGCAGCAGGGCCGCCGACAGCAGGCCCAGCACCGCACCGAGCAGCACCGCGAGACCCGTCAGGGTGAGCATCTCGGTGCGCAGCACCGCCGCGAGCCGGCCGGGGGCGACACCGATCGCCCGCAGCACCGCGAACTCCCGGATCCGTGAACGCGCGTCCGCCGCGGCCTGCACGGTCGTCCCGGTGAGCGCGAACAGCGGCGCGAGCAGCAGGCAGAGCCAGAGCGCGCGGCGCAGCCCCGCCTGGTACGGATCGGCGGCCAGCGCCGCGGCCTCGTCCCGCAGGCTCCGCACGGTGCCCAGCTCCGGACGCCCGCGCAGCGCGGCCTGCGCGGCGCGTCCGCCGTCCGGCCCGGCCGCGAGCCACCAGCGGGCCTCCGGCACGGGCGGTGACCCGCCGAGGACCCGCTGGGCGGCGAACGCCCGGGAGTCGGCGAGCACGGCCGGCCGCTCCCGCGGCAGGCCCGGGACGACGGCGATCCGCCCGACGACCACCGCCCGCACGACCGGGTCGCCGCCGGGGACGAGCAGCAGCCGGGAGCCGACCCGCACCCCGGTGGCGAGCAGCGCGTCGTCCGCGAGGACCGGCAGCAGCGCCGCGTCCGGTTCGGCGGCCACGGTGTACGCCACCTCGGGCGTGCGACCGTCGCTCATCCCGTTCGGCTGCTGGGTGCGCAGCACGGCCCGCAGCAGGGTGCCGGCAGGCTCGGCGAGGGTGCACGGGCCGGCCAGGTCGTCGCTGGTGTCCGGGATGCGGCCCGCCGTGTCGGCCGCGGGACGGCCCGGGCAGCCGATGTCCTCCGGCCGGCCGGCGCCGGGCGCGGTGGCCGTCCAGCCCGATCCGGCGGGCGGTGCGAGGTCGTGCCGGGCGGCCGGGCCGACGGCGGTGATCCGCTCCAGGTCCAAGGTGAGGCTGCGCCGTCCCGGCAGGTCCACGGCGGGCTGCACGGCGACCCGGACGACCCGGGCGGGCCGCGCCGCGGTGACGGGGGAGGCCAGGTCGAAGCGGAGGGTGCGCCGGGCGCCGTCGGCGGGCAGCGTCGCGGTGAGCGTCCGGGCGAGCCCGTCGGCGTCCTCGACCAGCAGGACGAGCCGCACCGCGTCGGCGGGCAGCGGCCCGTCCGCGGCGAGGCCCGCCGACAGCTCCAGCCCGGTCGTCCCCTCGGGAACCGGCAGGCCGTACTCGGGGGTTCCTCTGCGCAGCAGCGGGAGCAGGGCGGAGAGCGGCCGGTCGGCGAGGTCCGCACGGAGCGCCGGCAGCCCGGCCCCCGCGGACGAGAGGGTCTGCTGCGCGGTCCGGGTGTTGACGGCCACCGTCTGCACCGGCAGGTTCCCGAGGTCGGTACGGGCCTCGACCACCGGGCTGACGGCCCGGACACCCGGCAGCGCCGCCAGCGCGGCCGCCCGCCGGTCGGAGGACAGGGTGCCACCGCTCAGCCCGAGGTCCGCGCCCACGGCCACGGCCGCCCGGTCACGGTAGTTCGGCCCCAGCGAGGCGAGCGCGGTGGCGGAGAAGGCGCAGACGGCCAGCGCCAGCACCGAGAGCAGCACCGAGGCGGCCGGACCGCCCGGCCGGCGGCTGATCCGCCAACTGCTCAGCGGCAGCACCAGACCGGTGCTGCGGGCGGCCAGCCGCTCCGCCAGCCGCATCAGCGGCGGCAGCAGCCGCAGCAGCACCAGTGCCCCGGCCGTCAGCACGGCGGCGGGCGCGAGCACCAGCACCGGATCCGCCCAGGTGCCGAAGCCGACCCGGGCCGGGTCGGCCACCGGGCCGCCGTAGTGCCGCAGTTGGAGCCAGCCGAGGACGGCCGCCAGCACCAGCGCCAGGTCGACGCCGGCCTGCTGCGCGGCCGTCCGGCGGGCCGAGCGGCGGCGCACCGCCGCGTCCCGCGCGCCGGACACCGCCAGCCGGACGACCGGCAGCAGCACCGCGGCGCCGTGCACCAGCAGCATGGCGCCGACCGCGGCCACCGACCCGGCGGAGACGCCGGTGCCGGGCATCGCCAGTGGCGCCACGACCAGCATCCCGGTGAGGGCGCCGGGCAGCGCGAAGGCCGCCCACTCGCCGGCGGCGGCCAGCAGCAGCCGCCCGCCGCCCGCCCCGCGGGCCAGCCTCAGCACCGTCTCCGCCGCTCTTCCCTCGGCGAGTTGACGTGCCGTCAGGGCCAGGGTGAGGGCGGCGAGCGCGGTGAGCAGGGCGGCCGGCACGTACAGCGAGGAACGGGCCGCGAGTATCGGCAGCGCGGTGCCGCCCAGCAGCTCCGGCAGTGCGGTACGGACCGCCGTCCCGCCGACCGGCGGCCGGGCGTCCCGGAACACCGACCGGACGGCGTCCCCGGTGCCGAACGCCGCGGACCGGGCCCGCAGCCCGGCGAGTTCGGACACCCGCAGCCGCGACACGTCGGGCAGCGCCACCCACTCGGCGAGGCCGCTGTCGGCCAGTGCGGCCTCGGCGCGGAACGCCGCGGGGGAGACCAGCACGGCCGCCCGCTCCACCTCGCGGTCCGGCTCGGCCAGGCCCTGCCAGAACGCACCGCTGTGCTCCGCGGCCCGGTAACGGCCGGTGACCCGCAGCGCCACGGTGTGGTTGGCCGGACTGGTCAGCACCAGCACGTCGCCCGGGCGGACGCCCGTCCGCTGCGCCCACTCGTCGGGCACCGCCGCCGCGACCTCGGCGCCGTCCCCGCCGGCGGGCCAGCTGCCGGCGGTCAGCCGCGCGTGGCGGCCGGGCTCGGCCAGACCCACCGGCAGCAGCACCGACTCGGCGGGCAGGGCGGGTTGCCCGGCCGGCCGGGCCGTGGTCAGCGGCGCCGCCGTCCGCGCGGCCGTCTCGACCCGGTACGGCACGCCCGCCAGCACCCGGCGGAACGCCGACCGCACCGAGCGGTCGGCCGCCGCCTGCGGCCCGGCCGCGCCCAGCTCGGTCTGCACGGCCACCGACAGCCGCCGGTCGCCCGCCAGTTGGCGGCGCATCCCGTCGGTCACCGCTCGGCCGGACAGTGCGGTCAGCACTGTCACCGCGGCGGCCGCGACCAGCACCGCGAGCGCCGCCGAGACCAGCGGCAGCGCATGATGGCCGACCCTGCGGGCCACCGTGCGGTGGGCCCGCGGCTCCGATCGGTCCGGCACGGACGTCCTCCTCGGGCGACGGCAAGTACGACGGCAACCACCTGGAACAGCACGTGGACCGGCGCGGACGGCGGCGGCCCGCCGGCCGCCGCCGTCCGCGCCGCGGGGGCGCAGCCGCCGTCAGCAGCAGCTGCCGGTGTTCTCCCAGCCGGTGCAGAAGCTGCTGTCCCAGCACTTGTTCTGCTGGAGGCGCAGGTTGCGGACACCGCAGCCGGACGAGCTGACGCAGCGGGTCTGGTACCACCAGGTGGCGTCCGCCGTGATCTTCGGCGTGAAACGGGCGGCCACGGCGTCCGCGAACTGCTGGAGCTTGCTCATCACGTACTCCTCACTCCGTCCGGCCACCGGGTTGCAGCCGGACGCCGTGGACGCTAACGGCCCGGCATACAGCGGACGTTGCACCCGCGCAGTACGAGCCGTGTATCCCCCGTTCCTATGCTGCGGATCCGCGTTCCCGCGCTGCGGATCCCCCGTTGTGGCGCCGTGGCTGTGGAGAGGACTCCCGATGTACTACGCAGCGGTCGCCTGCCGCGTCCTGCTCGCCCTGGTCTTCGCGGCCTCCGCCGTCTCCAAGGTGCGCGGGCGCACCGCGTTCGCCGCCTTCGAGGACGCACTGCGCGGCATGCGGCTGGTGCCCGCCGGACAGGTCCGGCGCACCGCCCTGGCGGTGGCCGCGGCCGAGACGGCGCTGCCCGTGCTGCTCGCCGTCCCCTCCACGGAGACGGCCGGTCCGCTGCTGGCGGTCGTGCTGCTCGCCGGCCTGACCGCCTCGATCGCGGTCACCCTGCGCCGCGGCGCCGTGGTCAGCTGCCCCTGCTTCGGCGCCACCGCCGCGCCGCTCGGCCCCCGCCACCTGGTGCGCAACCTGCTGCTCACCGCCGCCGCGCTGACCGCGCTCGCCGCCGCCCACCGGCCGCCGCCGGACGGCGGTGCGCAGGCCGCCGCCCTGCTGCTCGCGGCCGGCGCCGGCGCCCTGGCCGCGCTGGTCACCGCCACCCTCGACGACCTCGCCGCCCTCTTCGCCCCCTCCCGATAGGAGCCCCGAAATGCCCGTGCTGGTCTCGGCCGTCGTGCTGCTGGGCGCGCTCGGCCTGCTCAACCTCGCACTCACCTTCGGGATCGTCCGGCGCCTCAACGCCGAGTCCGCCCGGGCGGCACAGCCCGCCGGCCCGCACGGACTCGCGGACGCCGCCAGCATCGGAGCGACCGCCGGCCCGTTCTCGGTCACCGCCGCCGACGGCTCGACGGTCACCCGGGACACCCTCGCCACGCCCGCCCTGGTCGCCTTCTTCGCCCCCGGCTGTCCGCCCTGCGCCGAACTGCTCCCCGAATTCACCGGCCGACTCCGGGAGGACGGCCCGCCCGCCGGCGACGTCCTCGCCGTGGTCACCCCCGGCGCCGGCCAGCAGGAGTACGTCGACGCCCTCGCCGAGGTCGCCACCGTCGTCACCGGAGACCAGGCCCAGGACGTGGTGGACGCGCTCGGCGTCGGCGGATTCCCGGTCGTCGCCCGGCTGGACGACGACGGCACCCTGCACGTCCTCCACCGCGACCTGCGGGAGATGGCCCGCCCGGTGCCCGCATGAGGCGCCGCCCCGCCGCACTCCGCGCCGTCCTCGGCCTCGCCGTCCGCACCGCCCCGGCGGCCCTGCTCGGCTGCCTGCTGACCGCCGCCGCGGTCGCCGTGGTGCCGGTCGCCGCCGCCTGGCTGATGCGCACCGTGCTGGACGCGCTCACCGCCCCGGCCGCCCGGGGTGCCGGCCTGCTGCTGCCCGTCGCCGGCCTGGTCGCCACCGGCGTCGGTGCGGCCGTCCTGCCGCACGTCGAGCAGCTGGTCCGCGGCGAACTCGCCCGCCGGATCGCCGTCGAGGCGCAGGACCGGCTCTACGCGGCCGTCAACTCCTGGGTGGGCCTGGCCCGTTTCGAGGACCCGGCCCGGCTCGACCGGCTCCGGCTCGCCCAGAGCTGCGGGCAGGAGGCCCCGCCGCAGATCGTCCTCGGCGCGGTCGGCCTGCTCCGCACCGCCCTCACCACCGCCGGGTTCGTCGCCACCCTCGCTGCGATCGGACCCGTCCTCGCCCTGCTGGTGCTGCTCGCCTCCGTGCCCGTGCTGGCCACCGAGTTCCGGCTCTCCCGGGCCCGGGTCGGCACCGCACTGCGGATCACCCCGTACGAGCGGCGGGAGATGTTCTACGGGCAGCTGCTCGGCGACGTGCAGGCCGCCGAGGAACTGCGGCTGTTCGGGCTCGGCGGCCACTTCCGGGCCCGGATGCGGGCCGACCGCGCGGTGGTCGACACCGCCAACCGCCGCACCGAACAGCGGGCCGCCCTGCTGCAGGGCGCACCCGCCCTGGCGTCCGCCGCGGTCTCCGCGGCCGGGCTGGTCTGGGCCGTCCGCGCGGCGGCCCGCGGCGAACTCACCGTCGGCGACGTCTCGGTGTTCGTGGCGGCGGTCGCCGCCGTCCAGGGCGGCATCGGCACCGCCGCGGCCCTCGCCGCCCTCGCCCAGCAGAAGCTGGCCCTCTTCGGCCGGTACCTCGACGTCCTCGCCGAACCCGTGGACCTGCCCGCCCTCGCCCCGGTACGGCCGGCCCCGCCGCTGCGGCAGGGCCTCGAACTGCGCGACGTCTGGTTCCGCTACTCCGACCGGCACGACTGGGTGCTGCGCGGCGTCAGCCTCACCCTCCCCGCCGGCCGCTCGCTCGCCCTGGTCGGCGACAACGGCGCCGGCAAGAGCACCCTCGTCAAGCTGCTGCTCCGGTACTACGACCCGACCCGCGGCACCATACTCTGGGACGGCACCGACATCCGCCACTTCGAACCCGAGGAGCTGCGGGAGCGGATCAGCGCGGTCTTCCAGGACTTCATGCGCTACGACCTGACCGCCGCCGAGAACATCGCCCTCGGCGACGTCCGCACCGCCGACCCGGACCGCGTCCGGCGGGCCGCCGCCGAAGCCGGTGCCGACGGACTGCTGGCGTCCCTCCCGCAGGGCGGTGACACCATGCTCGGCCGCGCCTTCCTCCAGGACCCGGACCACCCCGAGGAGGGCGTCGAACTCTCCGGCGGACAGTGGCAGCGGGTCGCGCTGGCCCGCGCCATGATGCGGCGCAGCCCCGACCTGCTGATCCTCGACGAGCCGACGGCCGGCCTCGACCCCGCCGCCGAGTACGAGGTCCAGGACCTGCTGCGCCGCCACCGGCACGGACGCACCAGCCTGATGATCTCGCACCGCCTCGGCACCGCCCGGGAGGCCGACCTGATCGCCGTCCTGCGCGAGGGCACCGTCACCGAACACGGCACCCACGAGGAGCTGATCGCCGCGGACGGAACCTACGCCGGGCTCTTCCACCGGCAGGCCGAGGGCTACACCGCCGGAAGCACCCGGTGACCACGGCCCTGTTCGGTGCCACCGCCACCGCGCTGCTGATCACGGCCGCCGCCTGCCTGGCCGCCGTCCGCCGCCGCCTGCTGATCACCGTCGAAGGGGTGAGCATGCAGCCCACCCTGCGGGCCGGCGACGTGCTGATCGGCAGACGGGCCGGACTGCGCGCCCTGCGGGTGGACGCCCTGGTGATCGTCGAACGCCCCGACCCGTCCGGCCACTGGCCCGACCCCGGCGCCGGCCGACCGCGCCGCTGGATGGTCAAACGCGTCGCCGCCCTCCCGGGCGACCCGATGCCGGCCGCCGTGACCGCCTGCTCCGCCGGTTCGGTGGTGCCGCCGGGCACGGTGGTCGTGCTCGGCGACAACCGGGCCGCCAGCATCGACTCCCGCACCCTCGGGCCCGTCCCCGCCGACCGCGTCCTCGGCGTCGCCCTGCGCCGCCACCGCCCCGGCCCCGCCGCCCGCCCGCTGACGCCCCCGCCCGGGGACGCCGACGGGCGGGCGGCGGCCGGTGCTCAGATCAGCGTCCGCCAGTAGT
>NZ_JBFBDW010000011.1:0-192898 GCF_040683455.1 Kitasatospora sp. NPDC093679 | reverse complement strand
GACACACATGGCGGCGATCTTCGCGGACACCTTGACCGCAAAGATCACCACCAGCGGATCACGCCACGCAGTTGATCAATTACCCAACACTTTCTGAGGGCCGCCGCGGCGCTCCGGGACGGCCCGCCGGTGCGACCCGCAGGCGTGACCCGCCGCCGCGGCGGCGGACGCTCCGTCAGACGGGCAGCCTGCGCAGCTTGAGGGTGTTGTCGGGCCGGGTGGCCGGCCGGCCGTCGGGGCCGGTCATCGGCTGCAGGAACTCCTCGCTGGTCAGCAGTTCCCACTCCCCCTCGGGCAGCTCCAGGGCCGCGTGGACCTCGGCGGGCGTGGGCAGCCCGGCGTGGTTCCTGCACTCGGACCCACCGTGCCCGAGGCGGTGCTCCCCGTCGGCATGACCGTGCTGCGCGTGACCGTGCTGCGCGTCGCCGTGCTGCGGGTGGTCGTGCCGGTGGCCGTTCCCGGGGTGACCGTCGGCGCCCGGCTCCTGCTGCCAGGACGGTGCGCCGGCGTGGCCGACCACCAGCAGCGTCCCGCCGGGCGCGACCGCCTCGGCGGCCCGGCGCAGGATCGCGTCCCGCGGCAGCTCCACGTCGGAGTGCAGGTACTGGGCGCACACCAGGTCCCAGCTGCCCTCCGGGAAGGCCGCGGCCAGGTCGGCGCGGCGGAACTCGATCAGGTCGGCGAGTCCGGCCTCCCGGGCGTGCTCGGCGGCCCGACCGAGGGCGACCTCGGAGATGTCGACGGCGGTGACCCGCCAGCCCTGCGCGGCCAGCCAGACGGCGTCGGCGCCCTCGCCGCAGCCCAGGTCGAGGGCGCGGCCCGGCCGCTCCCCGGAGACCTCGCGGACGAGCGCGCCGTTCGGCCTGCCGCTCCAGATCCGCTCGCGCTCCCCGTAGCGGGTGTCCCAGAACGCGGCGACGTCGCCGCCCTCCGGCGGTCCGGCCGCGTCGGCCGGACCTGCGGGATCTGCGGGATCTGCGGGATCTGCCGCGTCCGCCGGACCTGCCTGGTCCCCCGGCTCCGCCAGCCCGTGCCGGCGCTCGCCGAGGACGCGTTCGCACACCTCCTGCTCCCCGGCCGCCCCGAAGGGGTCGCGGCGGGCGGCGACGGCCCGGCGGACCTCCTCGGCGACCAGGTCGGCGTTGATCGCCGCGGCCGCCCTGACACCGGCGGCCGCGGCCCCGACCACCTGGTCGAAGGGATCGGCCGCGTTGCCCGCCACCCAGAGGCCGGGAACGGCCGTGGCACCGGTCGGGTCCGCGGCGATGCGGCTGCCGATCACCTGCTCGCCGTTGACCACGTCGACGGGCTCCAGGCCGAGGGCTGCCGGCACGCCGCCGCGGGCGGTGAAGCGCGGCGCCACCACCAGGGCGCGGCAGGCGACCGTCCGGCCGTCGGCCAGCCGGACGCCGGTCAGTGCGCCGTCGGCGGTCTCCACCGCGGCCACCTCGCCGGGCACCACGGCGATGCCGCGGGCGGCGAGCCCTTCGGCCTCCTCGCCGGTCGGCGCCGCGGCGGTGTGCAGCAGCAGCGTCACGTCGTCCGTCCACTGCCGCCACAGCTGCGCCTGGTGGACGGCGAGCGGACCGGTGGCCAGCACGGCGACCGGCAGCCCGCGGGCCTCCCAGCCGTGGCAGTAGGGGCAGTGCAGCACGTCGCGGCCCCACCGCTCGGCGAGCCCGGGCACCTGCGGCAGCTCGTCGACCAGGCCGGTGGCGACCAGCAGCCGTGCCGCCGTCACCGCCGTCCCGTCGGCGAGGGCGAGCCGGAAGCCGCCGTCGTCGAGGCGTTCGGCGCCGACGACGGTGCCCGCCAGGAACCGGGCCCCGTAGCCCTCCGCCTCGGCGCGGCTCGCGGCCAGCAGTTCCTGCGGCGGGACGCCGTCCCGGCTCGGGTAGCCGTGCACCCCGGCCGCGGGGGCGTTGCGGGGCCTGCCGTCGTCGACCACCAGCACCGAGCGCCGGGCACGGGCGAGGGTGATCGCACCGGCGAGTCCGGCGGCGCCGCCGCCGACCACCACGGTGTCGTACGGCTGCGCGGTGTCCGCGGCCGGTTCGGGGAGCTTCGGGGATTCTGTCGTCATGGTGTGGACCTCCGTTCTCCTCGATCGTCGGCGGGCCGCCCCGGCTTGACAAACATTCTTGCCGAACCGGCAAATGGAGGCATGGCGGACGACGACATCAGCGGTGTACTGGCAGGTGTGGGGCCCCGGCTGCGGGCGCTGCGGCAGAAGCGGGGTACCACCCTCGCCGAGGTGGCCGAGGAGACGGGCATCTCGCTGAGCACGCTCTCCCGGCTGGAGTCCGGGCAGCGCCGCCCGACGCTGGAGCTGCTGCTGCCGCTCGCCAAGGCGTACGGGGTGCAGTTGGACGAGCTGGTGGGCGCGCCGCCGACCGGCGACCCGCGGATCCACCCGCGCCCGTTCACCCGGCACGGCCAGACCTTCGTGCCGCTCACCAAGCACCTCGGCGGGCTGCACGCCTACAAGCAGATCCTGCCCGTCCGACCGCTGCCCGAGGGCACCCGGCCGGCCCTGGGCACGCACGAGGGCCACGAGTGGCTGTACGTGCTGTCCGGCCGGCTCTGGCTGGCGCTCGGCGACACCGACCTCGTCCTGACCGCCGGCGAGGCCGCCGAGTTCGACACCCGCACCCCGCACGGCTTCGCCAACGCGGGCGACCGGCCGGTGGAGTTCCTGTCGCTGTTCGGCGCACAGGGCGAGCGGATGCACGTCCGGGCCCGACCTTCCGGGGGCTGAGCGGCGCCCGGGCGCGGCGGCACCGGAACGGGTGCGCCGCGAGTGACCGGTGGGGCCGGTGGTCGTTGAGGGGCATGGCGCGCGGCTCGACCAGGTGCCGCCGGGCCGTCGGGGCACGGCGGCCGCGCGCGCCGCCGACCGGCCGTGGAGGGGTTGTCCGTGGGGTTGTCCATGCAGAGCGGTGGGAGTGCGCGGGCGGGGCGGGCCCGGCTGGCGGCACGCTGCCGCACGGTGACGGAGGCGCCCGCCTTCTCGCTCATGGTGTTCGCCGCGATCCTGGTCAACGCGGCACTGCTCGGGACGGAGACGTACAGCGGGCTCGCCGCCGAGTACCAGCAGGGCCTCCAACTGGCCGAGCGGGCCTGCCTCGGGGTGTTCACGGTGGAGATGCTGCTGCGGCTGGGCGCGCACGCGGACCGGCCGGGGCAGTTCCTGCGCGACCCGTGGAACCTCTTCGACCTGGCCGTCCTCGCCTCGGCCTTCCTGCCGCTGGTCCGCGAGAACACCACCGTGCTGCGGCTGCTGCGGCTCGCCCGGGTGCTGCGGACGGCCCGGTTCCTGCCGCAGCTGCGGGTCCTGCTGGTCGCGGTCGGCCGCAGCCTGCCGGGCACCGTGAGCTTCCTGTTCGTCGGCGCCCTGGTGCTCTACGTCTACGCGATGGTCGGCTGGGTCTGCTTCGCGGACAGCGACCCCGGGCACTACGGATCGATCGGCCGGGCGCTGCTCACGCTCTTCCTGCTGATGACCCTCGACGGGCTCGGCGAGGCGGTGCACGCGGGGCTGGAGATCTCCCGCCTGAGCATCCTCTTCTACGCCTCCTACGTGCTGCTGGCCTCGTTCGTTCTGGTGAACGTGCTGATCGGCGTGGTGCTCAACTCCCTGGACGAGGCCCGCGCCCTGGAGGCCGAGGAGGCCGCCGGGCCGGAGGCCGGCCGGCGGGACGCACCGCGTGCCGGACGGCACGGCGGCCCGGCCGGGGCCGAGGAGCTGCGCGAGCGGATCGCCGCCGTCCGGCTCGCCCTCGCCGAGCTGGAGGCCGGCCTGGAGGCAGGCTCGGGGCCGGGCTCGGAGGCGGGCCCGGAGCCGGGCCCGGCAAACGGCCCTGACGGTGCGTCGGGACGTCCGGTCGGCGCCGGCGCAAGTGCCGCGGTGACCGCGGCGAGCGTGGACACCGTGGCCTGACCGACGCACCGGCCCGCGGGGGTACGTACTCCCCGAAGGCCGCTCGGCGGCAGTTCGCGTTCGGTAGCATACGCAGCGTCGGCAGGTCCGAGCTGCCCCGGGGGCGGCGATCCGAGCAGGAGAAGCCCGTGGCCACGCAGATCCCCCCGACCCCTCCCGTCACGGGGGTCGCCGTGCCCGAGCTGTCGCCCGCCGAGGTGGAGCGGTGGCGCACGACGGGTCGGGGAATGCCCGAACTGCTCCGCCGGGTGGCCCGGTTGGGCCCGGTGGCGGGTGTCCGGCTGGACGGGCGGCCGACCGTGCTGGTCACCGGCCCGGAGGCCGTCCAGCACGTGCTGGGCCGCAATCCGGACCGCTACGTGAAGCGCTCGCACCGCGGCCGGATCCTGCTCGGCGACGGCGTGCTCTCCGCCTCCGGCGAGGCCTGGCGGGCGCAACGGCTGCTGCTGCAGAGCCAGTTCACCGGCTCCGGGATGCGCCGCTGGGAGCAGCGGATCGCCGCCGCCGCACGGCACACCGCCGCCCGGTGGGCCGAACACGCCGACGCGGGCCGCACGGTGGACCTGCGCGAGGAGATGCACCGGTTCGCGCTGGACACCATCTGGCGTTCGCTGACCGGCCATCCGCTGGAGGACCGGACGGTCACCGAACTCACCGCGCTGGAAGCCGTGGTGGCCGTCCTGCCGGTGCTGCCGTCGAACGCGGAGGACGCCCGGTCGGCGGTGGCCGGGGAGCTGGCGCGGATCGACGCGGTGGTGCACGGCGCGATCGAGGCGGCCCGGTCGGCGCCGCCCGGCCCGCACGGGCCGGGCCTGCTGCACGTGCTGCTGTCGGCGGCGCAGGACCGCCCGGAGTACACCGACCGGTTGATCCGGGACGAGTTCGTGACCCTGATGGTGGCCGGGCACGAGACCACCGCGACCACGCTGACCTGGCTGTACCTGTTCCTCGCCGAGGACCCCTCGGCCCGCGCCCGGGCGCTGGCGGCCGGGCCGGCCGGCTCCGAGGAGCGCCGCACGGCGCTCCGGGCGCTGGTCAGCGAGACGCTGCGGCTCTACCCGTCGGCCTGGCTGCTGCCCCGGCACGCCGTGGAGGAGGACCTGCTGACGGGCTTCCGGATCGAGGCCGGCAGCGAGGTGCTGGTCTGCCCGTACCTGGTGCACCGCGACCCGGAACTGTGGCCGGAGCCGGAGGTGTTCGATCCGCGGCGGTTCACCGTGCCCGGGCTGCGGCCGGCCGATCCGGGCGCCTACCTGCCGTTCGGCATCGGCGCGCGGGCCTGCCTCGGTCTGCAGTTCGCGCTGCGGGAAACGGTCGCACTGCTGGAGCTGCTGCTGCCGTCGTTCGAGGCCGTACCGGCCGGGCCCGCCCCGGAGCCGTCCTTCGGGATGGTGGTGCGGCCGGGCCGGCCGGTGCCCGCAGTGCTGACCCGGACCGGCTGACGGCCGGGTGGCCGGGCTCAGGGCGGGGTGTCGCCGCGCCAGTCCCAGTGCCGGGGGTCGCCGGTGCGGGGCGCGTACTGGGCGCGGCCGCCCGGGCCGTGGGAGCCGATCTCGGTGGGCAGCGCGGCCCCCTCGGCGAGTTCGGCCTCGCTCCAGCCGGTCACGTCGAGCAGCAGTCCGTCGAGCGGCCCGGCGACCAGTTCGCGGTAGGCGTGCCCGGGCTGCGGCCCGGGATCGGGATCGTCGTAGTCGGCGCCGTAGACCCGCCCGCGCATCAGGTGCTCGTCCATGACGGCAGGATCGCAGCCGCCACCGACAGCGCCGTGCCGCGGCACGCCCCCGGGCCGGACCCGGTCAGCCGCCGGGCGCGAGTCCGGCGGCGATCCCGTCGAGGACGACGTCGAGTCCGGCCTCGAAGGCGGTGGCGGGGTCGGTGTGGGCGCCGTACCGGACGGCGGCGGCCAGCGCCGGGTAGTTGCCGGCGGCGAGCACCCGGGAGAGGTAGGGGCCTTCCGAGCGCCGCCAGGCGTCCTTGTCCAGGCCGGTGTCCCGCTCGGCGCGCAGTTCGGCGGTCTCCCGGCGCAGCGCGCCGACGAGGTAGTCGTCGACCGTCCCGACCGCGCGCAGCACGGCGTCGATCCCGAGGAAGCCGGGCGCGCCGTAGAGGGCGGCGAGGACGGCCTCCCGGTTGCCGAGCGCGTTCGGGCCGAGCCCGGGGCGGCCGCCCAGCAGGTCGGCGAACCAGGGGTGGCGGAGCGCCGCGCGCCGGGTCCGGTGGGCGGAGGCACGCAGCACCGCGCGCCAGTCGCCGTCCGTGCCGCCGGGGTCCGCATCCGGTGCGCCCGCGTCCGGAGCGTCCGGGTCCGGGGCGGCGATCTCGCCGTGAACGGCGTCGGCCATGAGGTCGAGCAGTTCCTCCTTGGTCGAGAGGTAGCGGTACAGCCGCATCGGGCCGGCGTCGAGGGCTGCCCCGACCTTGCGCAGCGAGACCGCCTCCAGCCCGTCGGCGTCGGCGAGTTCGACGGCGGCGGCGACGATCCGTTCGCGGCTCAGCGGGCTCGGTGCCGGTCGGGCGGCAGGCTCCGGACGCTCCCACACGCTGGACCGGGCCGCTCCTGCGGCACCGTCCGCCCCGTCCCGCCGCACCATGCCCGACCTGCCCTTCCGCGGTCCCTCCGCACCGGGGCTCACAGTACGCCGTCGCGGCCGATACAGTGTATCGACCGATACGCCGTATCGATCCGGTGGCGGCGCCGCCGGATCCGGAGGAGGGGGACACCGTGGAGACCGACATCCGAAGCCCGCGGATCGCCGTGGTCGGGGCCGGGCCGGGCGGCCTGACGCTCGCCCGGATCCTGCACCTGCACGGGATCGAGGCCGTGGTGCACGAACGCGACCGCGACCGCACCGCCCGCCCCCAGGGCGGCACGCTCGACCTGCACCGGGAGAGCGGACAGCGGGCGCTGCGCGAGGCCGGGTTGGAGGCCGCCTTCCTGCGCGCCGCCCGCCGCGAGGGCCAGGACCTGCGCCTGCTCGACCACACCGGCACCCTGCTGCTGCAGGAGGACACCCCGGACGACGCCCCGATGGACCGGCCCGAGATCGACCGCGCCGACCTGCGGGACCTGCTGCTGGATTCGCTGCCCGCCGGCACCGTCCGCTGGGGCCGGACCTTCCGGTACGCCACCCGCCGGCCGGACGGCGGACGGCGGCTGCACTTCGAGGGCGGTGCGACGGACGACTGCGACCTGCTGGTCGGCGCGGACGGCGCCCACTCCCGTGTCCGCCCGCTGGTCACCGCCGCCCGGCCGGCCCACCTCGGCAGCAACACCGTGGAGAGCGGCATCTCCGCCGCCGACCGCAGCCACCCCGAGCTGTCGGCGCTGGTCGGTCGCGGCAACTACTGGGCGCTCGGCCCGGGCCGTTCGCTCGCCGCCCAGCGGCAGGGCGGGGGGCGGATCCGCGTCTTCCTCTCCTTCCACACGCCCGAGGACTGGCTCGCCACCTGCGGCGTCCCCTTCGCCGACCGGGACGCCGCGCGCCACGCCCTGACGGGCCTGTTCGCCGACTGGGCGCCGCAGTTCCGGGCGCTGATCGAGGCGTGCGACGAGCCGTTCGTCCCGCGTCCGCTCACCGCACTGCCCGTGGGGCTGACCTGGCCCTCCGTGCCCGGCGTGACCCTGCTCGGCGACGCCGCCCATCTGATGCCCCCGGTCGGCCTCGGCGCCAACACCGCCATGCTCGACGCCGCCGAACTCGCCCGGGAGATCGCCGCCGCACCGGACGACCTCGCCGGGGCCGTCCGCCGCTACGAGACCGCCATGTTCGAACGCAGCGCCGTGGCGGCCCGGGAGTCGGAGCGGATCACGGCGATGCTGATGTCCGAGGACGGCGCGGCCCGGCTGGTCCGGTTCTTCCGGCCCGACGGCGAGGGCACCGCGGACGCCTGACGGTCAGGCCAGGCGCAGGGCGTCGGCGAGGTCGGGCCCGGTGCTGCGCCAGCAGGAGACGTCGTTGGCCGCGGAGACCAGGTCGCCGAGGTGCCAGCCGCCGTCGGTGTCGCGGACCGCGCAGAGGCCGTCCCACTCGACGGCGAGATCGGCGGTGATCGGTGCGCCGTGCACGGTGACTCGGCCGAGGGGGTCGAGGACGCGTGCCTCCGGGCAGCCGGTGAGGCGCCGGACGTCCGCGAGCGTCCACTCGTCGGGCAGTGGCAGGTCCTCCTCGGTGCGTGCGGCGAGGAGTTCGGCGACCGCGACACCCAGCCGGGGCCGGACCCACTCGCCGTCGCGTTCGATGCCGAGGACACCGCCGAGGAAGGCCATGTCGTAGGTACCGGCCAGGGTCTCCCAGCGGAACGGCACCCGCGAGACGTGGCTGGGCAGGTGCAGCGCGTCCGTCTCCGTCCGCCCGAAGGCCTCCTTGGGCACGGGACCGTCGTCGGTGTACCGGTGGGCGAGGAAGGCGGTGATCCACCCGGTGACGGTGTCGCCGCCCGAGGCGGACTCCCACGAGTAGAGGGACCGCCAGAACTGCTCGTCGGTCCGCCGGCCGGCAGCCGTGGCGGCGATCTCGTCCAGCACCGGGAGCAACCCGGCCAGCCAGGGGCGCAGTCCGCTGAGCCGCTCCCCGAGCCCGCGGGTGCGGTCGGCGAGCAGTTGCCAGTCCTCGGGCGTGCCCTCCAGCCGGACGCGCGGGATGCCGCACATGGTCACCCAGCGGAACCGGTAGTACGGGCTGACCACGTCCATCAGCGCCACCAGGGCCGCGGCGGTGTCCGTCGGGGTGGTGGTGGAGAACGGGGGCAGGAAGAGCTCGGTGGTGGCCTCGCCGAGGTTCCGGTGCAGCGGCTCGCGGACGCGGCGGATCGAGCGCTCCCAGTCGGCGGGGGCCGCGTCGTCGCGGACCACGATCGTGCGGGTGTACCCGGGGGTGTCGGTGAACAGGTGCGCGTAGCGGTCGGCGTTCAAGCGGACGTGGACGGCGCTCTCGTGGACGACCGTGTACCAGAGCACGTCGGGCGAGAGGCTGAGCGGCAGGTGGGCGGCGAAGCACAGGTGGAGGGCGCGCAGCAGCAGGCTGGAGGAGGGCTCGGCCACCGCCGGCACGCCGGTGGGCAGGCCGATCAGCCGCTCGGTGCTGCGGTGGTGGATCCGGGCGGGGCGGGCGAGCACCGCGTGCAGGAACCGCTCGGTGCCCAGGTCGGTGACCTCGGCGGCCAGGCCGGCCGCCTCGGCGTCGGCCTCGGCGTCGGAGGTGAGCGGCAGGTCGATCTCGAGGGCCATCGGCACCCTTCGGGTAGCTGTCGGGCGGAGCGCGCCGATGGTAGGGGGCCGCCCGGGGTGGGCGCCAAGGCGTTTTCGCGGCGCGGCCCCGGGTCACTCCTCGGCGGCGGGGAGCCACCGGTCGAAGGGGATGAACTCGCGGTCCCACGGCGCGTCCCGGTCGAGTTCGGCGACGGCCTCGGGCGTCCGCAGCAGGCAGCGGTGGCGCAGCAGGTCGCGCCGCTCCCGGGGGGGGTCAGCAGCCGTTCCCGGGGGCTCAGGTTCTCCGGGTGGTCGAGCGCCAGCACGGGACTGCCGTCGACGGGGCGGTCGCCGTCGACGTTCAGGTGGTCGCCGGACGGGGTGCGGTAGTCGAGCCGCAGGTCCGTCGACCACTGCGAGTTGCCGCCCCAGCCCCTGGGAGAGGTCGACCGTCCGCCGGTGGCGGCGGCGGAAGGTCCGGTACAGCGGCGAGCGGTCCGCGGCGCCGCGCCGGGCGTGCGCGGCGCCGGCCCGGACGCGGACGCCCGCCCGGGAGAACAGCAGTTCGCCGAGCATCAGGCCGGGCCAGAGCACCTCGGTGACCTCGATCGGCGCCGCCGGGTGGTCGGCCTGTTCGACCTCGACGATCTCGTGCAGGAAGGGGTCGAAGCCGCCCCCGCTGAACGGGGTCATGCCGAGGCCGGTGAAGAGCCCTGACTGATCATTTCAAAATGAGTTCGACTCAGGGGCTTGGCAGTTGAGGTGGCCGGGCGGCAGAGTGCTGCACGTGTCGGATGATCTTGCGCCGGACGGCCTGTGGGAGCGGGTGGCTCCGCTGCTGCCGCCACGTCCGCCGCGACGCCACCGATACCCCGGGCGGCTTCCCGCGGATGACCGTGCCGCTCTGCGCGGCATCGTGTACGTGCTGTGCAAGAGCGTGAGCTGGCGGGACGTGCCCGCCGAGCGGACCGGCTGCAGCGGGATCACGGCCTGGCGGCGGCTGCGGGACTGGAGCGAGGTCGGCGTGTGGCCCTGCCTGCACGAGGTCCTGCTCGCCGGACCGCGGGCCGCGGGACTGCTCGCGATGGACGACGCCGCGATCGACGGCTCGCACATCAGGGCGCTCAAAGGGTGGCTCACACCGGACCTTCGCCGATCGACCGGGGCCGGCCGGGCGGCAAGCACCACCTGATCGTCGACCGGCGCGGCGCTGATCGTCGCTCCCGATTCCCGCGCCCGGGTCACAGTCGTCCGGGACGGCAGCGGCACGCGCCCTGCCGTCCCGAACGGCTGTGAGACGGAGATCGCGGCTACTCGGCGTAGGGCTGGTCGGTTCCCTGGGCGCTGTAGCCGAGGCTCCAGATGTAGCCGTCCGGGTCGGCGAAGGTGCCGCCGTAGCCGCCCCATGGCAGGGCGCCGGCAGGCTTGAGGATCGTGGCGCCGGCCTTCTCGGCCTCTGCCATGATCTCGTCGACCCGCGTCTGGCTGCGGACGACGTAGGTGAGAACCAGTCCGCTGAAGCCGCTTCCTTCCGAGCCGGTGCCCACCTGGTCGGCCAGGCCTTCGCGGCTGTAGAAGCCGACGGGCGAGGCGCCGTCCGACTCGAAGAACACCGAGATGCCGAAGTCGCTCTGGATCTTCCAGCCGAGTCCCTCGGTGTAGAACTGCTTGGCCCGGTCCATGTCCCGGACGCCGAGAAGGATCGAGCTGACGTGAGCCTTCATGTCTTTCTCCTTGTACATGGTGGTTACGTGGTGCCTGTGGGGGTGGTCGTGTGCCCGGCCGGGCATCGGGCAGGGCCCGGAAGCCGCCCCGGCGGGTGTGTTCGCCGGTGAGACGGAGACCGGTCGCGAGCGTGGTGCTGTCCGGTCCTGCCGGAGGCCGAGGTCGTCGGCAACGGCAACGGCGGCCACCCGGCGGCCGCCGCCGACGTCCTTCCGCAGGGCGGCTAGTGGCGAGGAGGAGGCGCCGCGGGGTCTGCTGGACGTTCTCGGCCCTCCGATAGCAGAGCGGTCCGGCCCTGCCGATGTCGGCGGGGGGGTTCAATCCGTTGGCTCTGGCCCGACGCATGAGACCGGCGTGCCGGATTCGGCCGGTGGGCCGCACCGGCGGCCGGCCGTCCGGCATTGGTCCCGCGTTTTCGGGCTGTGGTTGGGCGTGGCCTTGTGCCGGTTCGCGGTGAGGGTGGGTGGATCAGCCCCAGGAGGTGCCAGCTGGCTCGCGGACCACGGAGTTGAGGCGGTTGAAGAAGTTGGTGACGCCGATCAGCAGGATCAGCGCGGAGAGCTGCTCCTCGTCGTAGTGGCCGCGCAGGCGGTCCCACAGTTCGTCGGGCACCGCGTCCTTGGAACGGTCGGCAAGTCTGGTGGCCCGTTCGGCGAGTTCGAGTGCGGCGCGTTCGGCGTCGCTGTAGAACGGGGCCTCCCGCCAGGCGGCGACCGCGGCGATCCGGTCCTCGCTCTCGCCCGCCTTGCGCAGGTTCTGCACGTGGGCGTGGACGCAGGCGCTGCAGCCGTTGAGCTGGCTGGCGCGGAGCGCGACGATCTCCTGCAGCTCGTGCGTGATTCCGCCCTGGCCGACGGCCTTGATGATGCTGCCGATGCCCTTCATCGCGTCGGGCAGGACGAACGCGGGGTTCCTCATGCGTGGTTCCATGTCGTCCAGCCTTGCGGCGCACCGTCATCCGATCAACGTAAACTTCCGCGCTGATCGACAACCGTGGGGTTATCGGTCGAGGACACGGGGGGGTGGAGTGGAATTCCGGGACATCGAGATCTTCCTGGTGCTCGCCGAGGAGTTGCACTTCGGCCGGGCCGCCGAGCGTCTGCGCGTATCCCAGGCACGAGTCAGCCAGGCCCTCAAGAAGCAGGAGCGCCGGATCGGTGCCGTGCTGTTCGAGCGCACCAGTCGTACGGTCCGGCTGACCGACGTCGGCCGGCAACTGCGCGACGATCTGCTGCCGGTGTACACGGGTCTGCACGAGTCGCTGGAGCGGGCCAGGATGGCCGGGCGGGGCGTGACCGGGCGGCTGCGGATCGGCATGATGCCGTTCAACATCGTCGACCTGCACCACTACTGGCGTGCGTTCCGCAGGCGCCATCCCCGATGGGAGCTGCAGATCAGACCGGCGCCGTACGCCGACCCGTTCGGCGCGCTGCGCGACGGCGACATGGACGTCTTCGTCGCCTGGCTTCCGGTGGAGGAAGCGGATCTGACCGTCGGTCCGGCACTGCTCACAGACCGTCGGGTGCTGGCCGTGGCCGACCACCACGAGCTCGCCGGGCGCGACACCGCGCCGCTGGAGGCGTTCGCGGATTTCGCGCACGCCACCACCACCGGTGTTCCGGGCTACTGGGAGGACAGCTACCTGCCCTTCCACACTCCGCGCGGCCGCGCCATCGAGCGTCCCCATCTGGTGCGGGGCCCGGACGAGTTGATCAGTCTGATCTCGATGGGCGACATCGTGCAGACCTTCCCCGGCCACGTGACCCGGTACTGGGGCATGCCGAACATCCGATGGCTGCCGGTGCCCGATCTGGCCACCCTCAGCTACGTGCTGGTCTGGCGCGGCGAGGCCGAGAACGACGCGATCCGCGCGCTCGCCGACACCGTACGCGACATGGGCACGCTCGTGCTCTGATCCGTACCTGTGTCTGATGATCAGAAACAGGCGATACCCGCCCGGGCCTGCCCTAGCTGGACTGACCCGTGGTCAGGGGCTGACCGCGCTCGCAGGTCCACGGTCGGACCACCGCCACCCGACCGTGCTCGACCGGCCGGTGACCTCCCCGACCACCGCACTGACACCGTGGGCCGAACCCCCGGGCTGCGCGACTTCCGCTACCGCGTGGAGGCAGCGCGAGTGGTCAACGCGCGAGGTCGGCATGACCGGAACCACTGACTCGTCCCGGGTTCGCGTCGCGGGAGGGCGCGCCGTCGCCTGCCGCATCCCGTGCAACGCCGGCCGGCCGGCGCGAGGGTGTCAGGCGTCCTGCCAGGCGAACGCGGTGCCGAGTGTGGTGGTGATCAGCCAGCCGAGGACGGGGATGCCCGGGGCGCCGGCGAGCGGCCGCCGTGTCCAGATGAGGCCGAGGCTGCCGAGGAACGCGAAGGGGGCGACGCAGACGGCGACGACGGTGGGGCTCGGCCGCGCGCCGGAACGCGACCGGGTCAGGCCGTGGGCGGCAAGCGCCGATCCCAGGCCGGCCAGCAGGGCTGCCTTTACTGATCATTTCAAAATGAGTTCGACTCAGGGGCTTGGCAGTTGAGGTGGCCGGGCGGCAGAGTGCTGCACGTGTCGGATGGTCTTGTGCCGGATGACCTGTGGGAGCGGGTGGCGCCGCTGCTGCCGCCACGTCCGCCGCGACGCCACCGATCCGGGGCCTGCGCAGCAGGCCCCGCCGACGCCCCCGCAGGCTCTTCGCCGACCGCGGGCACGACCACGACAAGTACCGCCGCATCCTGCGCCACCGCGGCATCACCCCGAGGATCGCCCGCCGCGGCGTCACCCACGGCTCCGGACTCGGCAAGACCCGCTGGGTGGTCGAGCGGACCTTCGCCCGGCTCCACCGGTTCAAACGCCTGCGGACCCGCTACGAGATACGCGCCGACCTCCACCTCGGCCTGCTCCAACTCGCCTGCAGCATCATCTGCCTACGGAAGCTCCGCACCTCATTCTGAAATGATCAGTAAGTACTCCTCGTCGGAGAACGCGAGTCCCTCGACGCCCGGGCCCCACGGGCCGGCGGGCGTCTGCCGGGCGAGCAGCAGGATGTCGCTCACCCGGCCGAGCGCGTACAGCTCCATGTGCAGCACGCCGACCCGCTCGTCGGTGCGGCGGTCCTCCCACCAGCCGCTGCACGCGGCCGCGGTGTGCAGCCGTTCGCGGTACGCGCGGCCCGTCTCCGCCAGCCACGGGAGGGCGACCTCCCGGTGGGCCCCCGGCCCGGCGCCCTCCGTCAGGGCCTCGTACAGCTCGCGTCCGCCCGCCCCGGTGTCCATGATCGAAATCTAGCGGGGTGCGACCGCGGCGCGATCGCCGTTCATTTCAGCGTGGTCAGCCACTCCTCGACGGTGGTGACCTCGGCCTGACGGGGGAACACCTTGCCGGTGAGGACGCGGTGGACCTCGGGGTCGGCGTCGGCGCAGCCGTCGGAGAGGACGGTGAGGCGGTAGTCGAGGTCGGCGGCCTGCCGGACGGTGGACAGCACGACGCCGCTGGTCGCGATGCCGGTGAGGACGAGGTGCTCGATCCCGGAGCCGCGCAGGACGAGGTCGAGGTCGCTGCCCGCGAAGGCGCTGATCCGCTTCTTGGTGACCACGATGTCGCCCTCGCGCGGTGCCAGGTCGGGGTGGACGGCGGCGCCGGGGTCCTCGGGGGTGAACGCGCCGGGCCGCAGCGCACCGAAGCCCTTGTTGCGCGCGGAGATCTCGGGACGGCCGGGCCGGAAGCCGAGGACGACGTACACCACCGGGACGCCGGCGGCCCGGGCGGCCTCGACGGCGCGGGCGAGCCGTGGCAGGTGGTCGGGTTCGTCGATGCGGCTCACGATGCCGACCTGGATGTCCATCACGAGCAGGGCGGTGCCGGTCATGGCGGCGTTTCCTTCCGTACGGGCGTGCGGGCGGCGGCTACGGGCCGCGGTGGGCGGCGGCCGCTGCGGGTGGGGCGGGGGTGTCCTGCTGCGGGGCGCCGACCTGCCGCAGTGAGCGGTCGGCGACGGTGACGAGCAGGTGGAGGACGGCGGCGGCGAGCATGAACCGGGCCAGTTGGTGCAGGCCGGCGGTGTCGGCGCCGTGGCCGAGGAAGGCGCCGGTGGCCGCGGCGGCGACGATCGCGCCGAGGTAGCCGAAGGTGCGCAGCAGTCCGGCCGAGGAGCCGATCCGTGCGGGGTGCGCCTGGTGGTAGACGGCGCTCTGCAGGGCGAGTCCGTTGAGGCCCTGCGGAATGCCGAAGGCGAGCGCGACCACGAGCAGCAGCCAGATCGGGGAGTGCGGGCCGAGCAGCAGGACGAGGGTGCAGGCCGCGATCTGGCCGAGGGCGCCGGCGAGGAGTTTGCCGCGGATCTGCCGCCGCCGGCCGGTGACCGCGGAGACGACGATCGCCGTGCCGAAGAGCGGGAGTTGGACGAGTCCGGCCTGCGGGGCGGTGAGCCCTCGGCCCTCCTGCATCCACTGGGTGCAGCCGTAGAGGAAGGCGTAGGCGACGGTGTAGGCGAGCAGGGCACGGGTGTAGGTGGCGATCAGCGGCAGGTTTCCGCCGAGCACCCGCAGGTCGATGAACGGGTCGGCGGCGCGGCGCTCCCGGCGGGCGAAGCAGGCTGCCGCGAGGACGGCGACGGCGGGCAGGTACCAGTCCGCGGCCGCGGGGTGCATCAGGAAGAGCAGCAGCGGGACGAGCGCGGCGGCGAAGAGCGCCATCCCGGCGAGGTCCAGGGTGGTGGCGAGGCTGCCGCGGATGCGCTGCGGCGGGGCGGTGCGGGGCAGCCGGCGGGCACCGAGGTACAGCCCGGCGAGGGCGAGCGGGATGTTGACGGCGAGGGTGGTGCGCCAGCCGCCGAGGCCGATCAGCAGGCCGCCGAGCGAGGGGCCGATGACGGCGACGGTCTGGGTGGTGACGGCGAGGGCCGTCAGGACGGCGGCGGGGCCGTCCCGGCCGGTGCGGTCGGCCTCGCTGCGGACGAGGTACATGGCGGCCGGGTAGCCGGCGCAGGTGCCGAAGCCGAGCAGCACCCGGGCGGCGATCAGCACGCCGAGGTCCGGGGCGAGCATGCCGACCAGGCCGGCGACGCCGGTCAGTGCGGTGCCGGCCAGGAAGAGCCGGCGCGGGCCGTGCAGGTCGATGAGCCGGCCGACCACCGGCTGGCCGATCGCGGTGGCGAGGTAGAGCGCGGAGACCAGCCAGGCGGTGGCGGCGGGCGGGGCGCCGAAGGCGGCACCGATCGGCACCAGGGAGACGGCGAGGATCGCCGAGTTCACCGGGTTGAGGATCGCGCCGAGCATCATCGGCGCGAGCAGCCGGCGGTCGAAGGCGTCCTCGGGCGCTGCCCCGCGCCGGGGGCGCAGGGCGGAGCGGACGGTGCGGAGGTTCATGCGTCGGACAGCCTGTCCAGCAGGGCCAGCGCCTCGACGACGGTCTGCCGCTCCTGCTCGGTGAAGTGCGCCTGCAGGGAGCGGGCGAGCCACTCCTCACCGGCGCGCCGGCAGTCCTCCAGGAAGGCCAGGCCGGGGTCGCTCAGCGAGACCAGTTGGCGGCGGCCGTCGCTGGGGTCGGGGCGGCGCAGCACCAGGCCGCGCTCGTCGAGGACGGCGAGGGTGGCGGCCATCGACTGCGGCCGGACGCGCTCGGCGGCGGCCAGGTCGCTGGCGGAGGCCGGGCCGTCCTTGCTGAGCCGGCTGAGCACGGAGGTCTGGGTGGGGGTGAGCCCGTCCGTGTCGTACGTCTCCTTGAGGCGGCGGCGCAGCCGGCTGAAGACCACGCGGAGCTCCCGCGCCGCGCGGACGGCGGAGGCGGTGACGACGGCGGTGGCGGGCTCTTCCATGTCTCCCACCGTAGAACCTTCAGGTTGAACTGTCCAGCTAAGCTGCACAGTCTGGACTGTCCAATCCGCCCGGGACGCGGGCGGGCGTTCCCGCCCGGCGTGCGGCGGCGGCCCGGCGGTGAGCGAATCGAGGTGCGACGGCCGGCGGACGGCCGGACGAACCACAGGGAGGCTGCACCGTGGAGGGCTTCGACGCCGTCGCCGACCGGCTGTACACGCTGTCCCCGGCCGGCTTCACCGCGGCCCGGACGGCGGCCGCCGCCGAGGCCAGGCGGGCCGGCGACCGGGCGCTCGCCACCCGGATCGCCGCCCTGCGCCGGCCCACCCGCAGCGCCTGGGCGGTCAACCTGCTGGTGCACACCCGCCCCGAGGAGACGCGTGCCCTGCTCGACCTGGGCGGCTCGCTGCGCCGCGCGCAGGCCGAACTCGCCGGGCCCGCCCTGCGCGAACTGTCGGCCGAGCGCCGCCGGCTGGTCGCGGCGCTCACCGCGCAGGTCAGGGACGGCGCCGCCGAGGCCGGTGAACCGCTCGGCGAAGCGCCCTTGCGGGAGGTCGAGCAGTCGCTGCGGGCCGCGCTGGCGAGCGAGGCCGCCGCGGCGGCCTTCGCGGCGGGCCGGCTGACCGGCCCGCTGGAGGAGGGCGGCACCCTGCCGACCGGCGGGCTGCCCGCCGGGTGGGGTGCGCCGACGGCGGAACCGGCCGCGGAGCCCCCCACGCAATCCCGGCCGGAAGCTGAACGGCCGAAGACCACCAGGCCAGGACCTGGCCGCCGGAAGGCCCCGGAACCCGACCGCGCGGCGGAGCAGGAGGCCCGACGGCGGCGCACGGAGGCGGAACGCGCCCTCGCGGCGGCCGAGCAGGAGGAACGGGCCGCCGGACGTGAGCAGACCCGGCTGGACCGGGCGGCCGACCGCCTCGCCGCCGCCGAACGGAGGGCCGCCGACCGTACCGAGCAGGCCCGCGCGGCACTGCGCACCGCCGAGGCCGAGCTGTCCGCGGCGGAGGCCGACTCGCAGGAGGCCGGCCGCGCCCTGGCCGAGGCCCGGCGGGAGGCCTCCGACGCCGCCGACCGCAGCGCCGACGCCCGCACCCGGGCCGAACAGGCCCGCGCCCGGCTGGCGGAGCTGACCGACGACTGAGCAGCGGCCGACCGCCCGCCCACCGGCAGACGGCCGGCCGGCCGACGGGCCGGATGCCCTCCCGGCCGCGAAAGGCACTGGTCGGGGCCGTTGCCGCCGAGCCGCGGGGGCCTTCCGTCCGTACCCTGGAAGCCGGTGTGAACCCGTGCGCCGCCGGGCGGGCGACCGTCCGGGACCGCCGCAGGACGCGGCCGGCGATCCCGTCCGGGAGGGGTGCGCGGCGCTCGCTGAGAGGAGCGGCGATGACCAGGCCAGTGTGGACGGGTGTCCTGACGTTCGGCCTCGTGACCGTGCCGGTGGCGCTGTACACGGCGACGGACAGCCACACCGTCCGCTTCCACCAGCTCGAACGCGGCACCTCGGACCGGGTGCGCAACCGCCGGGTCAACGAGCGCACCGGCGAGGAGGTCGCCTTCGGCGACATCGTGAAGGGCTACGAGGTCGGCGACGGCGAGTACGTCGTCGTGGAGCCGGAGGAACTGGAGCAGATCTCGCCCGGCCGGTCGCGGACGATCGACGTCTCCGGCTTCGTCGACCTCGGCGAGATCGAGCCGATCTACTTCGACAAGACGTACTACCTGGGCCCGAAGGGCAAGGAGTACGGCAAGGTCTACGCCCTGCTGACCAAGGCCCTGGAGCGGTCGAACCGGGCCGGGCTGGCGATGTTCTCCATGCGCGGCAAGGAGTACCTGACGGCCGTCCGCTCGGAGAACGGCCTGCTGGAACTCCACACCATGCACTTCGCCGACGAGGTGCGGGACCCGCGCCGGGAGATCGACGACCTGCCGGACGGCCGGGAGAAGTTCAGCGGCGCCGAGCTGCGCACGGCGGAGCAGCTGATCGACACGCTGGCCGTCGACTGGGACCCGGAGGAGTACCGGGACACCTTCGAGGAGCAGGTCCGCCGCCTCATCGAGGACAAGCAGGCCGGCCGGGAGACGGTGCTCTCCGAGGGCCCGCCGACCGAGGCCACCAACGTCGTGGACCTGATGGACGTCCTGCGGCGGAGCCTGGACGACGCCCGCGGCGGGTCCGCGAAGCGCGGCTCGGGCGGGGCCGCGGAGGCGACCGGGTCCGCCCCGCGGGCGAAGGCCGGGCGGACGCCGAAGACCGCGGGCGGCAAGAAGAGCACCTCGTCGGCGGCGGACCGCGGCGGTGCGGCGCCGGAGAAGAAGCGGGTCGGTTCGTCGAAGGCGGCGGAGGACCTGTCGAAACTGACCAAGCCCGAGCTCTACAAGCGGGCCACGGAGCTCGGCATCCCGCACCGCTCGGCGATGAACCGCGACGAGCTGCAGGCCGCGGTGGAGAAGGCCGGCCGCGGGCTTCGCACGGCGTCCTGACCGGCCGGGGCCTTCACGGCCGGGGCACCCGCCGGGGCCTTCAGAGCCGGCCGGACGGCCGGGGCGTGCCGCCGGACCGGGGTGCGGCGGGCTCCGGCGCCGGCTGCAACGCGGACGGGTCGTAGAGCACCCAGCCCCAGTCCGCCGCGCCGCTTCCCCAGCGGACGAGGGCGACCCAGGCGGTGCTGCCGCGGTGCCGGCGCCAGGTGGTGAGCTCGGCGGGCCGCCAGCCGCTGCCGAGCCGGATCTGCACCCAGCGCCAGCGCGGTGCGACGTCCCGGCACGGACCGGGTCCGTTCATCAGTGCCTGCGGGGCGAACACCACGTCCCCCGGCACGGTCGGCGGCCGGGCCGCACGCGAGAACGGGACATCGGCGACCACCCCTCCATTCTCGAACACATGTTCCCATCTGGCAATGGGCGGCCGCGCCCACTACTCTCCCGCCATGGATCGGACCCGCCCGCTGGTCCGCGACGTCCTCCCGGACCTCGCCGACGAACTGACCGCCCTCCTGCTGGAGGAGGGCGAACACCGGCTGGCCGCGGGCGTCCCGACGCTGCGGCTGGTGGCGGAGTGCGGCTGCGGCGAGGCGTCCTGCCAGAGCATCCGTACCTCCGAGCACCCGCCGGGCCGGCCGTACGGGCCGGGCCACCGCACCGTGCCGCTGCTCGCCGACGCGGGCCTGCTCGTCCTCGACGTGGTCGACGACCGGATCGTCCACGTCGAGGTGCTGGACCGACCGCCGATGCGGCGCCGGACCGCCGGGATGTGACGGGCAGCGGGTCGATCGCGTAGTTTTCCCTGCTTACCGTCCGAACCGGGCGGGGGCGGGTAGGCGCGACGGCGCCCTCGTCCGTCCGGCAGCCGCAGGGAGGTGTGGAACGCATGACCGACGACCTGCACGGCGGGCCGCTCAGGGATCCGGCCGCACTGGAGATGGTGTGCGACGCCGTCGGCGACGACGGCGCGCTGTGCCGGGTGACCGGCACCCTCACCGAAGCCAGCCTGCTCCAGGCCGGACAGGGCCTCGACCTGGCCCTCCGGACCGGTCGGCGGCTGCTGGTGCTCGACCTCGCCCGCGTCCTGGTGTGCGACTCCGCCGCGATGGACTACCTGCTGCGGTTCGGCGAGGACGCCCGGGCCGCCGGTGTCCGGCTCCGCCTGTCGGCGGCCAGCCCCGCCGTCAGCCGCGTCCTGGACGAGACCGGCCGCCGGGCCGTCCTCGCCGTCTACGACTCGGTGGAGGAGGCGATGGCGACAGCCCTCGAGGAGGCCGTCGAGGCCGTCGAGGCAACCGTTGGCCCCACTGGCGGCGCGGACACCGCAACCACCGCGGACACGACCGCGGACACGGAGCTTCCGGAGCAGCGCCCGAGCCCGTGAGGACGGGTCGGGCCCGGTGGGCGGCGGCGCCGGCGGTCAGCCGAGCAGGCGGACGGGCGCGCCGACCAGGAACGCCTCGATGTCCTCCACCGCCTGGCCGTAGTACGTCTCGTAGTTGCCGCGCGAGACGTAGCCGAGGTGCGGGGTGGCGAGCAGCCGGGGCGCGGTGCGCATCGGGTGGTCCGCCGGCAGCGGCTCGATGTCGAAGACGTCGACGCCCGCGCCTGCGATCCGGCCCTCGTGCAGGGCGGCGAGCAGGGCCTCCTGGTCGACGATCGCGGCCCTGGAGGTGTTCACCAGGTAGGCGGTGGGCTTCATCAGTGCGAGTTCGGGTGCGCCCAGCAGCCCGCGGCTCCGCTCGCCGAGGGCCAGGTGGACGGAGACCACGTCACTGCTCGCGAGCAGGTCCTCCTTGGACGGGGCGAGGGCGACGCCGACCTCGCCGGCCCGTTCCGCGGTGAGGTTCGGGCTCCAGGCGACGACGTCCATGCCGAAGGCCAGGCCGACCTGCGCCACCCGGCTGCCGATCTTGCCGAGGCCGAGCAGGCCGAGCCGGCGGCCGTGCAGGTCGGCACCGACGGTGCTCTGCCACGGGCCGCCCTGCCGCAGGGCGGTCGACTCGGAGACCAGGCCGCGGGCGAGGCCGAGGATCAGCGCCCAGGTGAGTTCGACCGGCGGGGTGGAGAGGCTCTGCGTGCCGCAGACGGTGATGCCGAGTTCGGCGGCGGCCGCCCGGTCGATGACGGAGTTCCGCATGCCGGAGGCGATCAGCAGCCGCAGCCCGGGCAGCCGGCGCAGCAGTGTGCCGGGGAAGGCCACCCGCTCGCGCAGGGTCACCACGATGTCGAAGTCGGCGAGCGCGGCGGCGAGCGCGTCCTCGTCGGTGAAGTGCTCGCGGAAGCTCACGACCTCGACCCGGCCGTCCAGCCGCGACCAGTCCGCGACGGTCGTCGCGACGCCCTGGAAGTCGTCGAGCACGGCACAGCGCAGCTGCATCCTGCAGTCCTCTCGGGGTTCGTAAGGCCACGGCAGGCCCTGCCGGTCACCGATGGCCACCGGTGATCACGTGCAGGCTATCCCGCCGCTACCGCCGGCCGACGCGGCGTCAGCGGAGGCCCCGTCAGCCGAGGCGCCGTCAGTCCAAGCGGATGTGCCGGACGCTCGTCCAGGTCCGCCGGAGGGCGCCGCGCAGCGGGCCGCCGGTGTCGGGGGCGAGCCGGATCCCGGCCGACGCGGCGATCCGGTCCGCGACCTGGGCGACGGTCAGCCGGTCGGTCCACAGGTGCTCGGCGAACTCCTCGCCCCGCAGGCGCTCCAGGCACAGGTCGAGCCTGGACACCGCGAAGCTCTCGCGGCGCAGCGGCGCGTCCTTGCCCGCGGCGGCCCGCAGGGCGTGGCCGAGGCCGCGGCCGCGCAGCCTGCGGAGCACCGTGTCCCGTTCCGCGAGCAGGGCGAAGTGCCGGACGTCGTGGCCACGGTCGCGCAGCCGGCCGACGGTCTCCCGGAAGTACTGCGGGTCGACGACGGTCATCGGCACGAGGACGGCCCCGGGGTGCCGGTCGAGGACCAGGTCGAGGACCTCGAAGACACCCCGGCGCCACGTCTCCAGGTCCTGGAAGTCGCCGCGCAGGGCGGGCGGCAGCATCCGGTGCAGGCCGAAGCCGAGGTGCTCGGGGTCGCAGACGAGGCTGCCGGGCAGCCGTCGGCGGAGTTCGTACGCGGTCTGCGTCTTGCCGCCGCCGAAGGGGCCGTTGATCCACAGGAGCACGGCCCGACCCTACTCCGCCGGCGCCGGGACGCCGGTCACCCGGGCTGCGGGCCGCGGTGGGCCTCGACGACCGCGGTCAGCACCTCCTGCCAGGGGGTGGGGGCCAGGCCGAAGGTCCGCTCGGCGGCGGCGGAGTCCATCACGAAGGGCCGTTCCAGCTGGTAGGCGGTCTCGCGGACGGCCCGGACGGTGGGGTTCACCAGACCGAGCAGGGCGAGCACCGGGCCGGGGATCCGGCTCACCGGCACCGGCGGCAGGCCGGCGGCGCGGGCGAGGTCGGCGACGGCCTCGCGCTGGGTGCGCGGCGGGTTGCTGGGGACGTGCCAGGGCCGGCCCCAGGCGCGTTCGTCGCTGCCGACGGCTACCAGCAGCCGGGCGGCGGCGAGGGTGTACGTCCAGCTGTGCGTGGTGTCGGGGTCGCCGAGCACCTGGACGCCTCGGCCGGCGAGCACCCGGGGCACCACGCGCTCGCCGAGCACGCTCTCCGCGCCGGGGCCGACGTAGTCGGAGCCGCGGACCTCGGTGGCGCGGATCCGCCCGGCCCGGTGCAGGGCCTCGGCGTCCTGCCACATCTTGGCCCGGACCGCGCCCTTGACGGTGTTGCGGGCCAGCGGGGTGTCCTCGGTCATCGGCCCGTCGACCGCGCCGTAGCCGTACAGGTTGCCGACCGTGGCGAGGACGGCTCCGGAGCTCTCGGCGGCGCCGAGCAGTACGGCGGCGAGCGGCGGCCAGTCGGTCGCCCACGAGGTCCACCGGATCGGCACCCTGCTCGGGATCGTGCCCGCGGCCGGCTGAGGCCGGCCTTCAGGCCCCGGCGCGGACGATCTCCTGCCAGGTGTCCGACGGACAGAGCCCCTGCGGGGTGTTCTTGAGGAACTGCCGGTACGGCACGTCGCGGCGCCGCAGCTCCAGCCAGTGGTCCTTGCCGGAGACCAGGTCCCAGCCGTCGTTGGGCATCTTGACGAAGTCGTCGCGGTGGTCCTTCGACTGGCTGGTGATCTGCAGGACGGTGGCGTGCGAGGCGTGGCTCTCCAGGACGACGCAGTAGTGCCGCAGCGCCTGGCTGCGGTCCTCGCGCAGCGGGATCTCGGCCAGCCAGACCTCACCGGGGGCGGGCCGGCGGACGGTGGTGCGCGGACGGACGGGGATGTGCACCGGCCGCGCGGGTGCGGCCGGTGCCGCGCCGCGCCGCCCCCACCAGCGGACGACGTAGTAGCAGACCGCGGTGGCGACGGCGGAGGCCACCGTGCCGAGGGTGGCCGCGAGCACGTGCTCGCCGGCCGCCTGGGTCGCCGGGTCACCGAGCGACCGGCCCGCCAGCCCGGCCCGGACGACCGCCGGAGCGGCGAGCGCGGCACCGGCCGCCGCGGCGCCGATCAGGGCCGCACGGACGAGCAGGGCGACCGGTCGCGGTCTGCCCCGGCCGCCGGCCATCCAGCCCAGCAGCAGCGCGGTGAAGACGGAGATCGCCCACAGCACGGCCCGCTGGGAGGCCTGCAGCGGGGGTTGCGGCGTGCTGGAGGCGGCCATCACCCAGGGCAGCACCGCGGGCAGGGCGAGCAGGTACCCGGCGACGAACCAGCCGGGGAACAGCAGGAGGACGGCGCACCCGCAGCCGCCCCCGTCCGCCCGTCCGACCCCGGGACCGTAGTGCCCTGACATCGCCACCCCCCGGTGCCGCCGTTGCATTCCGGCCGACGATAGCGGGGGCACCCGCCCACCGGGGCGAAACGACCGAAACGGTCGACGGACCGTCAGGCGACGATCTGGTAGATGCCCCTGGCGGTCAGGTACAGGCCCGCCACCAGCGACAGTGTGACGATCAGCCGCTCCTGGTGCCGCGTCAGCCAGGTCCGCAGGGCGTTCAGCCGGGCGTTCGCGGCGGCCGGCGACCGGAGGGCGTACACCTCCATGACGGCCAGGCTGAGCGTGGCCAGCAGGCAGTAGACGATCAGGGCGATCCAGTCGGTGAGGGAGGAGAGGTCGGCGTCGACGACGACGGCCGCGCCGGCCCCGACCAGCGCCCAGGGCTGCAGCAGCCAGGCGAGTCCGGCCGCGGTGCCGAGCGAGGCGTTGTCGACCCGGGCCGTCCAGCGCGGCGGGCCGTGCGGCCGGGGCGGCCGCCGGCGGCGGTACACGGCGTAGCCCGCCAGGCCGACGCCGATGGCCAGCTCGGCGGCGTCGGCCGCGGTCGACGGGGTGCTGTGGCGGGCGGGCGGGGTTCCGCCGGTCAGCAGCAGCACGCACACCACCACCGCGACCAGGTTGGCGAGCCAGGACAGCACGAAGGCCAGGCCCTTGCGGGCGCCGCGCTGCGAGGAGAGCAGCAGGATGAAGGCGCTGTTGTGCAGGGGCCCGAGGGTGATGGCCGTGCCGATCACGACCAGGTCGACCACCATCGCCTCAGCCGCTCCCGGAGGTCGGGGCCGCCTGCCGTCTCCGGACGGGCGGGCCGGTCGGGCACGGGCGGGCGGCACCCGCGGCGCCGCACCCCGACTCTCCGGCCCGCCGCCGCACCGGTCAAGCGGACCACGCCGACACCGCCCGGAATGCCACCGGGCGGCCGGACACCGCCTACACCCCGTTCTCGAGGGCCCGCAGCACCCGGCGGGCGTCGTGTCGGAACATCCGCGGCCCGACCGTCCGGTACGCCAGGGAGAGCAGCCGGGCACCGGGTGTGCCGAGGAACTCCCGGACCCAGATCATCTCGACGTGGCTCCCGCTCGCGGTCGGCGTGGCGGTGAGCTCCCAGGTGCTGCCGGGGGCGTAGACGTTGGAGTCCACCACACGGGCCTTCACCGAACCCGGCCGCGACCAGTCGTAGGCGCAGCGCTCCCAGACGACCACGCCGGCCCGGCTGCCCTCCGTGACGTCCGCCGACGACGCACCGACACGGTGCACCCGGAAGTGCTTCGGTGACACCGCGGGGAAGACGGCCGCCCTGCGCGGCGAGAAGTCGTGCGCCGCCTCCAGCACACGGTCGGCCGTCACCGGGGTCTCGACGGCCACCCGGATCGTCGTCGCCATGATCCGATTCTACCGACGGACCCCGCGCCGCCCCATCCGACCGGCCGCCGCCGTCAGCGCACGAGCGGGAGGAAGATCGTGTCGACGATCTCCTCCAGGACGTGGTCGGGCACGGGGGCGTAGGTCGTGAGGATCTCGTGGCGCAGCAGGTCGAAGGGGAGGGCCTTGATCCGGTCGCTGAGGCGGTCCGGGTCGATCTCGCCGCGGGCGGCGGCCCGTTCGAAGAGCACGTCGCCGCTGGGCTCGTGCCCGCCGGCGAGGAGGTCGCCGGGGCCGGTGCCCGTCTCCTGGTAGTAGCCGGCCAGGTGCACGCTCATCACGGTGACGAGCCGGACGCGGGTGGCGTTGATCGTCCGCATCAGGGTGAGGACGTCCTCGCGCAGGCTCCCGGTGTCGGGCGCCTCGATCCGGGACTCCTCCAGGACGTGGGCGATCGCGGCGCGGACGAGCTCGTCGCGGTCGGCCCAGCGGCGGTAGAGCACCGGGGGGCTGGTGCCGGCGCGGCGGCCGACGGCGTCCATGGTGAACCGGGCGTAGCCGTTGGCCGTGAGCTCCTCCCAGGCCGCGTCGAGGAGTGCCTTCTCCAGTGCCGCCCCGCGGCGCCGCTCGGGCATCCGAACCTCCATTAGAAAGACTTGCCTATCTTATTTCGCCGCCCTACGCTGGGCGCCGCAAGATAGGACTCTATATCTTAAGGCGGTTGCCCGTGAGCATCCCCGAGATCACCGGGGCCGGTGCCGGAACGACGGCGCCCGACCCCGACCGCGTCGACCCCGCCGTGTGGCGCACGGCCTTCACCGTCGTGGTCGGCGCCCTCGCCGTCGTCTTCGACACCACCGTCGTCACCGTCGCCCTCGGCGACCTGGCCCGGGAACTCGGCGCTCCGCTCGCCACGATCCAGTGGGTGAGCACCGGCTACCTGCTGGCCGTCTTCGCCACCGTCCCGCTCGCCGGCTGGGCGCAGGCCCAGCTCGGCGGCAGGCGCCTGTGGATCGCCGCCCTGGGCGTGTTCCTGCTCGGCTCGGTGCTGAGCGCCCTGGCGTGGAACGCGCCCGCCCTCATCGTCTTCCGCGTCGTCCAGGGGATCGGCGGCGGCATCATGATGCCGCTCATGGCCACCCTGGTCGTCCAGGCCGCGAAGGGGCGCAACATCGGCCGGGTGATGGCCGCCGTCACCCTGCCCACCGCACTCGGTCCCGTCCTCGGCCCCGTGCTGGGCGGCGTCGTGCTGAGCGTGGCCGACTGGCGCTGGCTCTTCCTCGTCAACGTGCCCTTCTGCGCCGTCGGCGCCTGGCTGGCCCGGCGCAACCTGCCCGACGACCGGCCCGCACCCGACGGCCCCCGCACCCGTCTCGACGCCGCCGGCCTGCTACTGCTCTCCCCGGGGGTCGCGGCGACCGTCTACGGCCTGTCCCGGGTCGCGGGCAGCGCGGGCTTCGCGAGCGCCGGGGTGCTGGTGCCGCTGCTCGGCGGGCTCGCCCTGACCGGCGGATTCACCGCACGGGCCCTGACCCGCACCGGTGCCCTGGTCGACCTGCGGCTCCTGCGCCATCGGGCGCTGGCCTCGTCCTCCGCCCTGGGCTTCCTGGCCGGCGCCGCCCTGTACGGGGCGATGCTGCTGCTGCCGCTGTACTGGCAGCAGGTCCGCGGCGAGGACGCGCTCGGCGCCGGGCTGCTCCTCGTCCCGCAGGGCGTCGGCGCGCTGCTCGCCCGCACCCTGGCCGGCGGCCTCACCGACCGTCTCGGGCCGCGTCCGGTCGCCCTCGCCGGGTTCGTGCTCACGACCGCCGCGACCGTGCCGTTCGCGCTCGCCACCGCCGGCTCCGGCGAGCTGCCGCTGATGGCCGCACTGCTCCTCCGCGGCATCGGCATGGGCGCCGTCATGATCCCGCTCAGCGGCGCCGTCTTCACCGGCCTGGGACACCGGGAGATCCCGGACGCGAGCATCATCACCCGGATCGCCCAGCAGGTCGGCGGCTCGGTGGGCACCGCCGCGCTCGCGGTCGTCCTCCAGCACGCCACGGGCGGAGCCCGCACCCCGGACGCCCTGGCCGGCGGCTTCGCCGACGCCTTCTGGTGGTCGGCCGGCCTCACCGCCGTCGCCGTGCCGCTCTGCATGCTGCTGCCCGGCCGCCGGCGCCCCTGATCACCCGAACGGTCGACCGCTCCCGACCGGCGGCTTCCGGCCGGCGACTTCCGGCCGACAGCACCCGCCGGGCGGGGTGCCGCACTCCCCGGGCACCCGGACGACGGCAGCGGTCGTCCGGCCGCTCGCCCGGTCGGGGCAGATCCGCAGGACGGGTGGTCGGACGGCGGCCGAACCGGGCACGGATGACCGGACGGATGCCGAGAACCGGTCCGGCGACCGCCTGCGCTTCCAGGAAGGGACCACCGTGCCCACGAGCCGTGCCCAGGATCCGGGTCCCTCCCCCGAGACCGGCAGGGCGTTCCGCATCGCCCGGGACTTCGTCTTCGAGGACGCCGCGCTCGGACGGCTGCGCTACCACCTGCTGCGGCTCACCACGGTCGGGCTCACCCGGGACGAGGTCGAGGACGTGCGCGAGCTCGGACGGCTGGCCTTCGACGGCACCGACCCGGCCGGCTGCGCCGCACGGATCAGGGACCGGGCCGGTGCGAGCCGCCTCGCGGTGGCCCTCGTGGAGATCGTCGAGCACGCGGAGCCGGACGAGCGGGGCCCGGTCCTGGTCGGTGCGGTGCTCGGCGCGTACGCGAGCCTCGGCAGTGTCGGCAGCGGCGAGGGCACGACGGCGGCGCTGCTGGGCGCCGTCGGGGGTGCGGTGGTGGCGGCCTCGCGGTTCTTCGTCGAACGGCGGATGCAGCTGGAGGGTCTGGCCGTCTACCTCGGCGCCGAGGACTGACCTCCGTCCGGCGCGGGCGCGTCCCGGGCCGCGGCTCTCGCGAGGGCTTCGCGGGTCGCGTGCCGGCCGCCGAGCAGGAAGGCGTACTCGCTGGAGTCGACGGCGTGGGCGCGGGCGCCGGTCAGCACCACCCGCACGGCGGGCCGGGTGCCGGGCGCCGCCGCGGAGAGTTCGTCGCGGACGCCGTGCTCGCAGGCGGCGAAGAAGACCGGCAGGTCCTCCGGCCAGTCCCAGTCGGCCAGCACACCGGACGCCACCTCGAAGACGACACCCTCCTCGGCGGGCTCGAAGTCCAGGGTGACGTCGACGAACGGGCCGCAGCCGCCGACGCCGTGCTTGCGGTACCGCACGGAGCGCACCGGACGGACGGGGAAGCGCACCGGCTCGGTCATGGCGGCACCCTACCGGGGCCGCGCTCGGACTTTCGTCCCGCGACGACGGGCCGATCGTCGCATCCCCCGGTCCACCGCGCGGTCTACGCTCGTAGACACAGTGCTCGCCGGCACAGTGCTCGTAGACGCAGCGCCCGTCGGCACAGCGCTCGCACACGCAGTGGGAGGGCGACCGGGGACGCGCATCGTCGGACCTCGTGGGACGGACCCCGCCCTTGGAGGACGAGAGCCATGCATACCCTGATCGCGGCGGACCTCACCCTGCCCCGTGTTCCCCAGGCCGTGACCAGGGCCCGGCACACGGTGACCGCGCTGGTGGCGGACTGCACCGTCGCCGACGACGCGCGCCTGCTGATCTCCGAGGCGGTCGCCAACGCCGTCGAGCACACCGCCGGGCCCGCCGTCCGGATCCGCATCAGCCACGACAGCCGCTCCGGTGAACTGCTCTGCCACGTCCGGGACTTCTCCCGCACGGTGCCCCGCCACGAGCCGACGGCCGCACCGGACGGCGAGGCGGAGGGCGGCCGGGGACTGCACCTCATCGCCGCGCTCAGCGAGAGCTGGGGGTACGAGAGGGACGCCGCGGGCAAGCAGCTCTGGTTCCGCCTCCTGCCGAAGGAGGAGGCCTGGGGTGTGTCTTCAAAGATGATCAAGTGATGAGCGATCATGTCGGGCGTGATACGTCGTCACGAGCTTTCGGATGTCGAGTGGGCCGCGCTCTCGCGGTTCCTGCCGAGTTGGAGCGGACGTTTTCCCGGCTGGGGCGGTACAGACGGTTGGCGAGGGACTACGAGCGCAAGACCGCGCACGCCGAGGCGATGATCAAGGTCACGATGATCCGGCTCATGGCCGCTCGCCTCGCCGGTGAGGAGGTCGAACCGCGCGGTCCCATCGAGACCGAAGCAGCCCGCCGCCTCGCCGACGACCTCAAGAACGAGTAGTCACCCACGTACCCAACACTTTCTGAGCCGAACGCCTGCGCCCGTTCGCGGGCCGGGAGGCGCGGTCTACGACGCACCCCCGCTCCGGCCCAGGTCCTGGCCGCGCAGACGCTCGGCCTCGGCGAGGAACCAGGCCGGGCGGACGAGTTCGACGTTGCCGACGATGCCATCGGCGGCGCGGGTGAGGGCGTCGGCGGCTGCCGCGGGCTGGGAGGCGGGCACGGCCCGGGCCGCCTCGGCGAGGGCTTCCGCCGCCGCTGCCTCCGTCGCTCCGGCGAGCCGGAGCGACGCCGCCGCCCGGTCCGCGGCGTCGGCCGCTCGGTCGTACCGCTCCTCGGTCCAGTAGGCCCATGCCAGATCGAACAGCGACACCCCGACGGCGCGGGGATTCTCCATCTGCAGCGACTCGTCCAGCGCCGCCTCCAGGGCGGTGACCGCCTCCGCCCGGCGGCCCAGCGCCAGTAGGGCAATGCCCTGGGCGTTGAAGGCGTAGTTGACGGCTTCGCTCACGCCCGCGTCCCGGTATCCGCGGATGGCTTCGTCGCCGGCCGGGAGCACGTCCTCCCAACGGCCCAGCACCAGGAGTGCGATGGCGCGCGCGTTCCATGAACGCGCCTCTGTGAGACGGTCGCCGGACCCGCGCGCCAGGCCGCGCAGGCGGTCCGCGCCGGCGAGCGCGGCCGTGCCTTCGCCGAGGTAGCTGTGGGTGAGGCTGAGGCTCAGCAGCGCGTGCGCCTCGCCATCCGTATCGCCCGTCTCCTGCGCTAGTTGGGCGGCCCGGGCCAGCGGCTTCGCCGCGGCGTCGAGGCTACCGAGCTGCCGGTGCGCGTCGCCCAGGCCGAACAGGGCGTCCCTCAAGGATCCACGCTCACCATGGCGTTCCGCCAGATCGGCGGCCTGGGTGAACAGGGCGACGGCATCCGCCATCGGACCCGCGCTGAGCCGTGCGTGCCCGAAGCCGATGAGATGGGCGAGGCGTGCCCGGTCGTCCGTCAACTGTCCCTCCAGGGTCAGGTGCATCGAAATCACTGCGGCCACTCCTCCGCGCCAGATCATCCACTCGCTGATCTTGCCGAGGACCAGCGCGGCCTGGTCCGGTTCCCCGGCGCGGGTCCGGTGCTCGAACTCGCGCCGGTACGGCTGGATATCGTCCAGAGTGCGCCAGGTCTCGCGGGGCGGGGCGATCCCCGCGTACCAGTCGGCTGCCCGCCGCTCCACGGACCGGCGTCCCAGCGGGCCGTCCAGGGGCATGGCTCCGTACGCCAGGTCGGCGTCCATCGGGTGCAGCGCGAATGTGCGGCTCGCCCGGTCGACCGAGAGCATGTGCACCCGGAGCAGTTCGGCCAGCACCACGGCGAGATCGAGTTCCGGCGCGAGCCCGGCGACGATCCACTCGATCGCCTGGCGCGGCACCGGTGTGCGCAGCACCGCGAGGACGTTCAACACGGTGCGGCCTTCGGGACCGAGCCGGTGGTACCGGTCCTCGGCGAGGCCCGCGACCACATCCCCGCGCAAGGTGAAGTCCTCCAGGATCTCGCGCAGCGTCGGCAGGGTGAGCATGTCGTCGGCCATCGCGCCCACAAGGAGCTCCAACGCCCTCGGCACACCGTGGACATGGACCGAGGCGCGGAGCAGCTCCGCGTCTGAGAGTTGCCCGACGCCGAGGCTCCCGTCCCGGTCGAGCTCTCGCAGCAGCGCCACCGAGTCACCGGCGGGCAGTCCGTCGGACAGCTCGACCTCGACGGCGAAGCGCCGCAGCTCCGGTGCGAGGCGCAGCGGTACCTGCGAGGTGACCAGCAGTCGGGGCGTGGCCCTGGTCCGGAAGAGGCAGTCGAAGAAGACGGCGAGGTCCTCGTCGTCGAGGCGGCCGTCGTCCTGGAGCCGGTCCTCGAGGTTGTCCATGAGGATGACGACGAGCTCGTCCCCCATCGCGGAGAAGAGCTCTCCGACCTTCTCCGGCACGGGCCGGTTCGAGGACCAGACCTCCTGGAGGCGCCGCTCGCGGTCGGGGCCGAGTACCCGGGCGCAGTCGAAGTACACGCGCTCCAGCGAGACCCCGGTCGTGCGGGTGCTCAGGTTGACGAGTGCGGACGGCAGGGGCGCGGACACCCGGCCGGGCCACTCCCCGTTCGCCAGCCCTTCCATGACCTTGGCCGCGACCGCGCTCTTGCCCATACCGCGCCGCCCGGTGACGGTCACCACGCGGATGGCCGGGTCCGCGAGACAGCGGCCGATCGTCTCGCGCGCCTCGGTCCGGTCCTTGAACAGTTCCAGCCCGTGAGCCACGGGCAGCCCGATGACCCGGAAGCCCGCCGGCTCAGGGGGTTCGGGCTCCGCGTTTGCCGACTCGGCGGCCGAACGCGGGAGCGCCTCCGGATCGGGTATCGCCAGCAGCCGGACGAGCTCGCGTCGCTGCGGCTCGTCGACCCGTCGCAGCGCGTGGTCGATCCGGGCCGCGGTCAGTCGGCCCATCCCCTCCCCGCGGTGATGTTCGGCGACCACGCCGACGATGCGGCTTCCCGCCCAGACCGCTGCGCCTGACATCCCTGACCACGGCGACACCGCGGGGTCCGGGTCGGCCGCGGCCGCCGGCACGGTGAGCTCCAGGGTGCCGGTCCTCAGGTTGGACAGTGCCGCGACGGTCCCGTCGGCCTGGTGCAGTTCCCGGAAGGCGCGCCCGTCGGCACGACGTCGCTGCTTCCACAGCGGGAATCCCGCCGCGTGGACGGCGACCACGGCGTGGCGATCGTCGGGGATGCGACCGAACCGGGCGGGAGGCACGGACTGCGCGCCCGGCGGCGTGAAGCTGAGCACTGCCAGGTCGGTTCCGGGGTCCGCCCAGGACACCGCGGCCTGTGCCGCCCACTGTCCGGCGCGGTCGGCGTCGAAGCGCACGCGCACCTCCGCGGCCTCCGCCACCACGTGCCAGGCTGTCAGGACCGCGGTGTCGCCGACTCGGTAGCCGGATCCGCGCCGCCCCCTTCCGGCGGCGGAGGTGGCGATGACCTCAGCGATGCGGTGCGGGTCCAGGCCTCGGTCCGCAGCCTCCGGGTCCGCGGCGTCCCGGTCCGCGGGTTCCCGGTCAGTCCTCACCGAACAGCTCGTCTCCGGAGATCAGGGCCATCCGGTCCGGGGCGTGGGCGCGGACGGGCTGCAGCACCAGGGTGAGCTTCTGCGTGGTCGTAGCCGAGCGCTTCACCGACACACCCGCGTCAAACACCCAGAACCGCACCTTCACCCCGGGCTCGTGGCTCCGCTCCACGCCCACGGTCAGCTCCAACTCGACGCGCTCGGCCCGGAAGCGCAGACCCGCGTCCTCGCCCTCGGCCATCGCCCGGCTCAGCTCCCGGCGCAACTGCGCGATCATCTCCGCCAGCTCGACGGCATCATCCACGACCCAGCCCCCAACCCGCTCGTTCCCCAATCACTGTTCAGCCTAAAGGATGTCACGGTCCGTCATGAGGTCGGGTGCTCCCAACGCCCGTCTCCGCGGAGGACCTTCACCCAGGTGCGAAGCTCGTCCGCGATATCGCCGGTGTACTGCTCGATGGCGAATTCGACCCGGGCCGCGTCGGCGTTCTTCCGCTGGGCCGGGGCGAGCCCAAGTCGGCCATTGGAGAACTCCAACGCGAGGCCGCCGGCGTGGTGGCCGCCGGCGCGCAAGCAGTGCTCCTGGCGACCAGCGGCGAGGATGGCGGCCTGAGCGTCCTCGGCGGCGCCCGCGTCGCGGGCGGCGAACAGGTCGCGGGCGACGTCGCCGGACAGGTGCCGGCTGATGATGCGCAGCCGGGGTCGTCGGTGGAACCGGCCGCGCTGGCGAACCCACTGCCCGTCCCGCGGCAAGAAAGCGACGGCGCGAGACTCATCTCGGTTGCTGGATGCGGCGCCAACGCCGGGGCCGGCTCCGGTTCTCATGGCCACGATGCACACGGAGACTTGCGTTGGGGTGACCGGTCCGGGCCCGCACGGGAGTGGTTCTGCTGGGTCGACGAAAAATTCTTGGAATCGCTCCGCTGCTGCGGACACGGAAAGTGTGTGGAGTCCTTCTTGCCCCATCAGCAGAGCCCGGCCGGTGATCGGCGCGCCTTCGCCTTACTCTTCGATGAGCACGCCAGGACGGTGTACCTGCATGCGGTCAGAGCGACGGGGGACGGGAGCTGGCCGACGGCGTGGTGTCCCTGACGTTCCTCGAGGCCTGGCGGCTGCGCGGTGACGTGCTCAACCCGCGGGCCTGGCTGTTGGGAGTCGCAACCAACGTGCTGCGCAACACCGCGCGGGCGGCCCGCTGGCACCGTGCAGCGATGTCCCGGCTACCTCCACGCGAGCCGCTGCCGGACTTCGCCGAGGTGGTGGGCAGGATCGTCGATGCCGACACGGCCGTGGCGGCGGTGAAGGCACTCGATCAGCTTCGACCGACAGACCTACCGCCTTCGCAACGTCGTCGAACGCTGCTTCAACCGGCTCAAGCAGTGGCACGGCCTGGCCACCCGCTACGACGAGACCCGCGAGTTCTACCGGGCCGCCGTCACCATCGCGTCCATCCTGCTCTGGATTTGATCTTTGAAGACGATCTCTAGAGCGGGCGGACCCGAGGGGCGGGAGACCGGAGTGACCGGGGCGAGGCCCGACCGGCACGGAGGCGGCAGGGGCGAGGGCCGCGCTGCCGCCCTGGAGGACCCGGGGACGCGCGAGGTGAACGCGCGGCACGGCGACGACCACGGCGTGGACCTCGGCAAGCTGCGCGCGCTCGCGAAGCGGCTGAAGACGCAGCAGGAGTTCGCCCGCGGGCTCCGGGCGACGGGCGACTCGGCGGCGCGGCTGCCGGCCACCTGATCTGCCGTCCGAGGGCTGCGGGGAGGGTTGTCCGGCCGGGCGGACGACGAAGGCAAGGGAGCGAACCCGCCCCTTGCCACTCTCAACGTATAGCGCACCGGGGGTCTTGCGGCAAGGCCCCCGTGGTGCCGCACAATCGCTCGTCTGAGCCGGTAGCTGCGGATTTGGGAGATTCACGACGTGTGTTCAGGTATGCCCGTTCACGGGACGCGGGACGGTGCGGGTGCGGCCTCGGATCGGAGTGCGTGAGATGAACCCTTCGGCCACCGGTGCGTTCGACCTGCCCGGGCACCTCGCCGCCAAGGCGGACCCGGCGCTGATCGCCGACGACGAGCGGCACTTCGCGACCGTCGCGAGGACCCTGGACCGGGAGACCGCCGAACTGTCCGGCCGCCTCGACGAGATGCGCAGGGCGCCGGGCGGCCCGGGCCGGGCGGCGATGGACCGGGACGCGGAGATCCACCGGCTGACCGCCCGGCTGCGCGCGCTGCGCCGCTTCGGGCTGGACCTGTGCCTCGGCCGGATCGTCGCCGCGGACGGCGCCGATCCGGTGTACGTCGGGCGGCTCGGCCTGACCGACGACACCGGCCGCCGGCTGCTGATCGACTGGCGCACCCCCGCGGCCGAGCCGTTCTTCGCCGCGACGCACGGCAACCCGATGGGCCTGGCGAGCCGCCGCCGGTACCGGTGGACGCGCGGCCGGATCGGCGACTACTGGGACGAAGTGTTCACGGCGGACGGCCTGGAGGGGCATGCCGCACTGGACGACCAGTCGGCCTTCATCGCCGGCCTGGGCAGCAGCCGGTCGGCCCGGATGCGGGACGTGCTCGGCACCATACAGGCCGACCAGGACGCGATCGTCCGCGCGGGCTCCCGCGGGGCGCTGGTGGTCGACGGCGGCCCGGGCACCGGCAAGACGGTCGTCGCGCTGCACCGCTCCGCCTACCTGCTGCACTCCGACCCGCGGCTCGGCCACCGCCGCGGCGGCGTGCTGTTCGTGGGCCCGCACCAGCCGTACCTGGCGTACGTCGCCGACGTGCTGCCGAGCCTCGGCGAGGACGGCGTGCAGACCTGCACCCTGCGGGACCTGGTCGCCGAGGGCGCCGGCGCGGGCGTCGAGGGCGACCCGGAGGCGGCCCGGCTGAAGTCGTCGGCGGCCATGGTGAAGGCGATCGAGGCGGCGGTGCGGATCTACGAGGAGCCGCCGACCGAGGGGATGACGGTGTCGACGCACTGGTCCGACCTCCGGCTGAGCGCCGCGGACTGGGCCGACGCCTTCGACGCGCCCGATCCGGGCACGCCGCACAACGAGGCGCGCGACCAGATCTGGGAGGAACTGGTCACGATCCTGCTGGACCGGCACGAGGACGAGCACGGGGAGGAGGAGGCGCCGCCGCGCGACCTGTTCCGCAGGTCGCTGCTGCAGGACCGGGAGCTGGTCACGACCCTCCACCGGGCCTGGCCGACGATCGAGGCGGCCGACCTGGTCGGCGACCTGTGGTCGGTGCCCGCCTACCTGCGGCTGTGCGCCCCCTGGTTGAGCCGCGAGGAGGTCCGGCTGCTGCAGCGCGCGGACGCCCGGGCGTGGACGGTGTCCGACCTGCCGCTGCTGGACGCCGCACGGCAGCGGCTCGGCGACCCGGAGGCGGCCCGGCACCGACGCCGCCGGGAGGCCGCGGTCGCCGCCGAGCGCGAGCGGATGGCCGGGGTCATCGACGACCTGCTCCGGGCCGACGACGACGGCGAGGGCGCGGTGACCATGCTGCGCGGCCGGGACCTCCAGGACAGCCTGGTCGACGGGAGCGCGCTGCCCGGCACCGACCCGGACCGGCTGGCCGGGCCGTTCGCGCACATCGTCGTGGACGAGGCGCAGGAGCTCACCGACGCGGAGTGGCAGATGCTGCTGCAGCGCTGCCCGTCCCGGAGCTTCACGATCGTCGGGGACCGCGCGCAGGCGCGGCACGGCTTCCCGGAGTCCTGGCAGGAGCGCCTGGAGCGGGTGGGGCTGGACCGGATCGAGCTGGCCTCGCTGGGCATCAACTACCGCACGCCGCAGGAGGTCATGGCGGAGGCCGAACCCGTCGTCCGGGCCGTGCTGCCGGACGCCAACGTGCCGGTCTCGGTGCGCAGCAGCGGGATCCCGGTCCTCCACGGGTCCGTGGCGGACCTGGACTCGGTGCTCGACGGCTGGCTCGCCTCCTCGCCCGACGGGACGGCGTGCGTGATCGGCGCACCCTCGTTCCGGGGGACGGGCCGGGTCCGTTCGCTGACCCCGGAGCTGTCCAAGGGGCTGGAGTTCGACCTGGTGGTGCTGGTCGACCCGGAGGGGTTCGGCGGGGGTGTCGGAGGCGCGGTCGACCGCTACGTCGCGATGACCCGGGCGACCCGGCAACTGGCCGTGCTGACCGGCCCCTGACGCACCGGAGCCCGGCCATGGTCTGGACCACTGGACGGGTTCGGGCCGGGTCGGGAGACTTGCCCGATGAGTCGTCAACGAGGCACGCCCGAGATCGAGTTGCATCGACTGGCGGTGCCGGACCGGGGCCGGCTGCCGTTCGCCGTCGGCACCTTCGACACCATCGGCCCGCTCTCCCGGGCCGGTTTCCCCCACCGGCACTCCTTCTACGAGCTGGCCTACGTCACCGCCGGCCGCGGCAGCCACGTCCTCGATCTCGCGGACCAGCCGCTGCGTCCGCCGCAGCTCTGCGCCATCGTGCCGGGCCAGGTCCACCACTGGGCTCGGGCCGCGGGGCTGGACGGCTGGGTGCTGCTGTTCGAGGAGGACTTCCTGCTGCGCCACCCCGAGGACACGGCACTGGCCCGGGAGCTGGCCGGCGCCCCGCCGCTGCGGCCCGACCGTGCGGAGGCGCGCCGGCTGGCCGGGCTGCTCGCCGACCTGGACGGTGAGTACCGCACGGCCGGGGCGGGTCACCCGGGTGTGCTGCAGGCGCTGCTGCACGTCCTGCTGGTACGCGCCGTGCGGGCACTGCCCGACCGGCCGCGGCAGGCACCGCCGGCCGCGGAGTCGGCGGCGGCGCGGCCGCACCCGCTGGTCGACCGGTTCGGCCGGCTGGTCGCCGAGCCCGGCCGGGCGGACCGGTCCGTCGGCTCTTACGCCCGGGAGCTGGGCGTCTCCACCGGGCGGCTGCACGAACTCGTCCGGGAGACGACCGGCCGCACCCCCGCACGGCTGATCCGCCAGCAGCAGACCCTGGAGGCGAAGCGGCTGCTGAGCGCCACGGACCTGACCGTCCGCCAGGTCGCGGCGGCCGCGGGCTTCGCCGACCCGGCGTACTTCTGCCGCTTCTTCCGCCGCGAGGTCGGGCTGACGCCCGGGGAGTTCCGCGCGGGCACGGGCGGAGGAAAGCACCACGGCCCGGGCGCCGAGTCCATCGACCTGCGGACGGCCCGGCCGTAGCGTCGGTGCACGGCGGGCGGGTCGCTCCCGCACCGCCGCCGGACGTTGCCTGTCATGCGCAGGACACCCCCACGGTCCTGCGCCCCCACCCCCGAACGGAGCGATCCGCCATGCCCATTCCACCTCCGCCGCAGCCCCAGGGCCGGCCCCAGGAGCGACCGCAGTCCCGGCCGACCGGCGAGCCCGGGATCACCCGCAAGAACCTGCTCAAGGCCGCCGTGCTGGCCGGCGCCGCCCCCGTCCTGCTCGGCGGCGGCGCAGCGCTGGCCCGCGACGGCGGCGGCGGCCCGGTGGGCCTGACACCGGCCTGCCACGACGGCGACGAGCCGACCACCGAGCAGATCGAGGGCCCGTACTTCAAGCCGGGCTCGCCGCTGCGCACCGTGCTGACCGGCTCCGGCACACCGCTGACGGTGAGCGGCTACGTCTTCGGCCGGGCCTGCCGGCCGCTGGCGGGCGTGCTGCTCGACTTCTGGCAGGCGGACACCGCCGGGGCCTACGACAACTCCGGGTACGGCTTCCGCGGGCACCAGTTCAGCGACGAGCAGGGCCGGTTCACCCTGACCACCGTGGTGCCCGGGCTGTACCCGGGCCGCACCCGGCACCTGCACGTGAAGCTGCAGGCCCCCGGCCGCCCGGTGCTGACCACCCAGCTGTACTTCCCCGGCGAGCCGAGGAACTCGACGGACACCGTCTTCGACCCGCGGCTGGTGATGACCGTCCGGCAGTCCGGGCCCGGGCGGGAGGCGTCCTTCGACTTCGTCCTGGACGTGCCCCAGTCACCGTCGCCGTCCCCGTCACCCACCGGGCCCACCCCGACCCCGACCGGGCCGACGCCGGGCGGCACCTGGCGGGCCGGCACGGCGTACCGGGTCGGCGACGCGGTCACCTACGACGGCGTCGGCTACGTCTGCATCCAGGCGCACACCGCCTTCGCCGGCTGGGAGCCGCCGAACGTGCCGGCGCTGTGGCGGCGGGTCTGACGGACGGGACCGGTCAGCGGACGGCGGTCACCACGTGGGCGCGCATCGCGCCCACGACGGGGCCGCCGCCGAACCGCTCCTCGATCGCCGAGGCGACCGCGTCGGTCGCCCCGGCGATCGAGATCCCGGGCCGGGCCTCGATCTCGTCGCGCATCGGCGTGCCGTGGCAGAAGGCGGTCGCGACCTCGACCGCCGACCCGGCCCGGCTGCGGGCCTCCACGGTCTCGATCCGGGGCGCCTCGAACCCGCCGGCGCCGACGTCCCGCGCGATGGCCACGTGGTCGTGGTAGCCGTGCGGGATCCGGGCCATGAAGTCCGGCGGGTCCTCGGGCACCAGCGCGGCCACGGTCGCCGCCGCGGTCGCGGCGAACTCGTTGGCGGCGATGTGGTCCCACACGTTGAACAGCAGCACGCCGCCCGGGCGCAGCACCCGCCGCGCCTCGGCGAAGGCCCGCGGCTTGTCGGGGAAGAACATCGCGCCGAACTGGCAGACCACGGCGTCGAAGGAGCCGTCGGGGAAGGGCAGGTCGAGGGCGTCGGCCTGCCGGAAGTCCACCGGGCGTCCGGTGTGGGAGGCGGCGGCGAGTTCGATCATCGGCCCGCTCAGGTCGGTGGAGACGATCCCGGTGGACCCGGGCAGCACCGCGGCGAGCTCCCGGGTCACCGCACCGGTGCCGGCCGCCGTCTCCAGCACCCGGGCGGGCCTGTCGGACATCAGTCGGGCGGCGAGGTCCCGGGCGTAGGGGCGGAAGAGGAGCGGCACCATGTACTGCTGGTAGACGCCGGGGATCGAGCCGTCGAAGGCCATGCCGTCTGCCTCCCGTGGTGGGCGACCGTGGACCGGCGGGCCGGTCGCGGCTACGGCCGGACTGCCGTTCCTGCGAGTGTGGCACGCCAGCAGGGCGGTGAGCAGCAGGATCGACGCCTCCGCAGCCGCGGGTGCACCACCAGGTGCCCCCCCCACGCCCCTGAGGTGACCACCCGCGCACCCCCGGAGCCGTTCCTAGTGCCGCGTCAGGCAGCCTTCGCCTGTCAAGGAGCGGCACTAGGCCACGGCGGCGCGGCTGCGTTCGGTGGCGATGCGCAGGGCGAAGGCGGCGAGCAGGGTGCCGGTGGCCCAGCCGTGCAGGCGCTGCAGCAGCGGGCGGCGGGAGAGGAAGCCGGCCAGTGCGCCGGCGGTGAGCACGAAGGCGGCGTTGCCGAGGGTGCCGACGGTGATCTGGGTGAGGCCGAGCAGGGCGCTCTGCAGGGCGACCTGCCCCTTCTCCGGCCGGACGAACTGCGGGAGCAGGGTGATGTAGAGGACGGCCAGCTTGGGGTTGAGCAGGCAGGTGAGGGCGCCCGTGCCGAAGAGCTTGAGCGGCCGCTCGTGGGGCATCTCGGCGGCCCGGAAGGGCGAGTGGGCCGGGGAGCGGAAGGCCCGCCAGGCCAGCCGGAGCAGGTAGCCGGCGCCGGCGAGCTTGAGCGCCAGGTAGGCGGTCGGGACGAGCGCGAAGAGGGCGGATATCCCGGCGACCGCGGCGGTGAGGTAGACGAGGAAGCCGAGGACGACGCCGCCGAGCGAGATCAGTCCGGCGCGGCGGCCCTGGCTGACGGACCGCGACACGCAGTAGATCATGTTCGGCCCGGGGGTCATCACCATGCCGAAGGAGACTGCGGCGATTCCGCCGATGGCACTCGCGCTGATCACCCGGTGAGCCTATCCCGCCCCCGCTCAGGTGTTCGACAGCCCCACCGCGCCGATGCCGATCCGAGACCGACCGACCATTGTTCGACATTGTCGAATGGCGTAGCGTCTTCACGAACGGGCTGCCCCCGCACCCGGCGCGCATGGCGACGACTGCACGCCCCGGCCCTGGCGGCCCCCGGGCCGCCTCCCCTGCCCGCGGCCCGCGCACCACCTGCCGAGGAGCCGCCGGATGTTCACCTTCACCAGCAGCGACGGGTTGGCGATCCACGTCCACGAGTGGCAGCCCGTCGGCCCGCCGCGCGGCATCGTCCAGCTCGCCCACGGCACGGGCGAGCACGCCCGCCGCTACGCCCACCTCGCCGCGTCGCTCACCGGCCAGGGGTACGCCGTGTACGCCGCCGACCACCGCGGCCACGGCCACAGCCTCGGCGCCGGCCCCGGCCCCGGCCACCTCGGCGAGGACGGCTGGAACCTGCTCGTCCAGGACATGGTCGCGCTCTCCGACCTCGCCCACCGGCGCCATCCCGGGCTGCCGCTGGTGCTGGTCGGCCACAGCCTGGGCTCCCTCGCCTCCCAGCAGTACGTCCTCGACCACTCGGAGCGGCTGGCGGGCGTGGCGCTCTCCGGCACCACCGCGCTGGACCGGCTGCTCACCGCCCTGGCCGCGGCCGGCGGCGACGCCACGGCCGCCTTCAACGCGCCCTTCGAACCCGCCCGCACGGATCACGACTGGCGCACCCGGGACGAGGCCCAGGTCGACGCCTACCTCGCCGACCCGCTCTGCGGCTTCGCACTGGACGCCCGGGGCTGGGAGGACCTCGCCGCCGCGGCACACCGGCTGGCCAGGCCGGAGACCGTCCGCCCCGACCTGCCGGTCTACGTGGCGGTGGGCGACCGCGACCCGATGAACGCCGAGCTCACGCTCTCCGACGTGGTGGTGGAGCGCTACCGGCGGGCGGGCCTCACCGACGTCACCTACCGCACCTACCGCGGCGCCCGGCACGAGATCCTGCACGAGACCAACCGGGTCGAGGTCGCGGCCGAACTGGTCGCCTGGATCCTCTGCGTCACCGGCTAGAAGACGACTCCCGGGCGGCCCGGAGCCACCCCTCCGACCCCGGCGACCTATGCACCTAGTTGCACAATCGGGTCCCGGCGGTCTACAAAGGGCCCGGGCCTGTCCGACGAACGGCGCCGCATCGGCGCGCGGCGGGGATCGCCGGACGGGCCCAGCCACCCGACCGTGCGAGGAGCCCCGGATGACCGCGTACCCCCACCTGCTGAGCCCGCTCGACCTGGGCTTCACCACGCTGCCCAACCGGGTGGTCATGGGCTCGATGCACGTCGGCCTGGAGGAGGCGCCCGACGGCTTCGAGCGGATGGCCGCCTTCTACGCGGAGCGCGCCCGCGGCGGCGTCGGCCTGATCGTCACCGGCGGCATCGCCCCCAACGAGGCCGGCCGCCCGTGGGAGGGCGGCGCGATGCTGGCCACCGAGGAGGAGGCCGCCCGGCACCGGGTGGTCACCGACGCGGTGCACGCCGCCGGCGGCCGGATCGCCATGCAGATCCTGCACTTCGGCCGGTACGCCTACCACCAGGACCTGGTCGCGCCCAGCCCGCTCAAGGCGCCGATCAGCCCCTTCACCCCGAACGAGCTCACCGACGAGCAGGTCGAGCAGACGATCGAGGACTTCGCCCGCTGCGCCGAGCTCGCCCGCGCGGCCGGGTACGACGGCGTCGAGATCATGGGTTCCGAGGGCTACCTGATCAACGAGTTCATCGCCGCCCCCACCAACCACCGCACCGACCGCTGGGGCGGCTCCTACGAGAACCGGATGCGCTTCCCGGTCGAGATCGTCCGCCGGGTCCGCGAGCGGGTCGGCGAGGACTTCATCCTGGTCTACCGGCTCTCCATGCTCGACCTCGTCCCCGGCGGCTCGACCCTCGCCGAGGTGGTGCAGCTCGCCAAGGCGGTCGAGGCGGCCGGCGCCACCATCATCAACACCGGCATCGGCTGGCACGAGGCCCGCATCCCCACCATCGCCACCTCGGTGCCGCGCGGCGCCTTCACCTGGGTGACCCGCAAGGTGATGGGCTCGGTCGGCATCCCGCTGGTCACCAGCAACCGGATCAACACCCCCGAGCTGGCCGAGCAGATCCTCGCCGACGGCCACGCCGACCTGGTCTCGATGGCCCGGCCGCTGCTCGCCGACCCCGACTTCGTCGCCAAGGCCGCCGCCGGCACCCCGGAGGCCGTCAACACCTGCATCGGCTGCAACCAGGCCTGCCTGGACCACACCTTCAGCCTCAAGATCACCTCCTGCCTGGTCAACCCGCGGGCCTGCCACGAGACCGAGCTCGTCCTCTCCCCCACCAAGCTGCGCAAGCGGATCGGCGTGGTCGGCGCCGGCCCGGCCGGCCTCGCCTTCGCGGTCTCCGCCGCCGAACGCGGCCACGCCGTCACCCTCTACGACGCGGCCGACACCGTCGGCGGGCAACTGAACGTCGCCCGCAAGGTGCCCGGCAAGCAGGAGTTCGACGAGACCGTCCGCTACTACCGCCACCAGCTGGACGCCCGCGGGGTCGAACTGCGCCTGGGCACCACCGCGACCGCCGGGGCGCTGGCCGCCGAGGGCTACGACGAGGTCGTCCTCGCCACCGGCGTCACCCCGCGCGTCCCGGACATCGAGGGCGTCGACCACCCGAGCGTCGTCGGCTACCTGGACGTGCTCCGCGACGGGGCGCCGGTCGGCGAGCGGGTCGCGATCCTCGGCGCCGGCGGCATCGGCTTCGACGTCGCCGAGTTCCTCACCGACCCGGGCGAGCAGGCCGCCCACAACGCCGACGTCTTCTTCGCCCAGTGGGGCGTGGACACCGACCACACCACTCCGGGCGGCCTCGCCGAGCCGGTGCGCAGCGCCTCCCCGCGCCGCGTCCACCTGCTGCAGCGCAAGACCGGCAAGGTCGGCGCCGGCCTCGGCAAGACCACCGGCTGGATCCACCGCACCGAGCTCAAGCACCGCGGTGTCACCACCGTCGCCGGCGCCACCTACAAGCTGATCGACGACCGGGGCCTGCACTTCGAGCTCGACGGCGAGCCGCAGCTGCTGCCGGTCGACACCGTGGTGCTCTGCACCGGCCAGGAGCCGCGCCGCGATCTGCACGAGGAGCTGCGCGCGCTCGGCATCGAGGCGCACCTGATCGGCGGGGCCAACGTCGCGGCCGAGCTCGACGCCAAGCGCGCCATCGACCAGGGCACCCGCCTCGCCGCGGCGCTCTGACGGACGACGGGGACGCGGACAGGGCCGGGAACGGGGTCAGGGCGCGAGCGGGCTGAACGTGTGCAGCTCGCCGTGCCCGTCCTCGACGACGCCGTAGGAGGACTCGGGCACCTCGTGCCAGGCGCCCTCCAGGTCGCCGAGCGGCTCGGAGACCACGATCCGCGTCCCGTCCGCCACCTCCTGCAGCGCCTCGATCTCCGGATGGAGCGTGCGCAGGGTGCGCACGTCGGTGCTGAAGAACAGCGAGCGGGAGTGGCGCTCGGTGGAGTAGCGGAAGGCCCACAGCCGGCGGCCGTCGGAGACCGCCACCGTCATCTGCAGCGGGTCGGGGACGCCGTGGCGCTGCGCGACCGCCTCGATCGTGCCGATCATCCGCTCGACGGCACGCGGGGCGTCGTCCTGCAGGCCGAAGGTCAGCGCCAGGTAGAACATCAGCTCCGAGTCGGTGGACCCCTCGATGAACGGGTACAGCGACGGGTCCACGGACAGCGCCAGGTCGCGCTTGAGCTCCGGGAAGCCGCTGATCGCACCGTTGTGCATCCACAGCCAGCGGCCGTACCGGAAGGGGTGGCAGTTGCTCTGCTGCACGGCCGTGCCGGTGGAGGCGCGGATGTGCGCCAGGAAGAGCGGCGAGCGGACGCAGCGGGAGAGTTCGAGCAGGTTGCGGTCGCTCCAGGCCGGTCCGGTGGCGTGGAAGATCGCGGGTTCGGCACCGTCGGTGCCGCCGCCGATGTCCGGGTACCAGCCGACGCCGCAGCCGTCGCCGTTGGTGGTTTCGACGCCCATCCGGGCGTGGCGGCTCTGGTCGATCAGGGAGTGCCGGGGCTTGTAGAGCAGCTCCGCCAGCGCGATCGGCGACCCGGAGTAGGCCAGCCATCTGCACATGTCCTCACCGTCCCCTCGCGGGCGCACCGGGCGGCCGGGCGGAGCGGCCGCGGACCCGTCACCCGCCTTCCACGGTAGGCGGGGCCGGACGGGCGGGCCCTCCGGGCGGCGGGCCGGGATGCAGGGTGAGGACCTCGTCGGTGCCGGTCACCGCCAGCAGCCTGCGCAGCTGGTCCGGCACGTTCTCCAGCTGCAGGGTGCTGCCCCGGTCGCGGGCCTGCCGGTCGGCGTCCAGCAGCACGTTGAGGCCGCTGGAGTCGCAGAACGCGACCGCCGCGAGGTCGACCCGGACGGCCGGCGGCGCACTGCGCGAGGCCCACGGCTGCTGCAGCGCGTCGGCCAGCCGCGGCGCGGTCTCGCGGTCGATCGTGCCCGCGACGCGCACCAGCGGGCCACCCGCCTGGGCCAGCACCACGACCGTGAGGTGGGACGGTGTCCGGACCATCTCGGAACGCTCCCTTCGCCCCCCGACACTCCACGGTAGGCCGCGCCGGCGGACCGGGCCGTACGCAGCCGTCGGGTGCGGCCGTTCGGTGCGGCCGTCGTCGGGCGGGCCGTCGTGCGCGGCCGTCGTGCGGAGCGGGGCTGTCAGGGACCGTCGATCAGCCGCTGCAGCGCCGGGGCGCAGAGGTCGGCGAGCCGCTCGGGCGCGGTCTGCTCACCGGCGCCGCCGTCCCGGTGGATGCTCAGCGTGGCGCCCAGGCCGAGCAGCTGTCCGAGGATCAGCTCGGCGCGCAACTCGGCGTCCGGGCCCTCCAGCCGGTCCGTGAGGCGGCGGGTCGCCTGGTCCCGGAACCGGCCCCTGATGATCGTCCGCTCGTCGGCCATGCCGAGCGAAAGGACGACCCGCAGCAGCGGGTCGGTGTGGCGCTCCCGCCGGACGCGGACCAGCGTGAGCACCAGGTGGCGGCCCAGCCGCTCCAGCGGGGCGTCGAGCAGCTCGTCGAGGTCCGCGGAGAAGTCCGCGGTCTGCGCGAAGAGCTCCTCCTTGCTGCCGAACAGCTTGACGATCAGCGAGGCGCTGACCTCGGCCTCGGCGGCGATGCCGCGCAGCGTGACCTGTGCGTACGGCTGGAGGGCGAAGGCCCTGCGGGCGGCGCGCAGGATCGCCTGCCGGCCACCGCCGGCGGCGGGGTCGGGGTGGGGGTCGGTGGTGTGGTCGGTCATGCCCGGCCCTCCCCGACCGCCGCGGACTCCCGGTCGCCGGCGACCGGCCCGTCCGCGGCACCGGTGGCCGCCGGGCGCTGCCGGCCGGGCAGGGCGAGCGTGACCAGCAGGGCCAGCACGGCGGCCGCAGCGGCGACCAGGAAGACGACCAGGTAGGCGTGGAGGGTCGGGGCGGTGCGTCCGCCGACCCGGAAGGTCAGGTCGGCGAGGACGGCGGCGACCACGGCGCTGCAGACGGCCTGGCCGAGCGAGCGCATCAGGGTGTTGAGGCCGTTCGCCGCTCCCGTCTCGGAGGCCGGCACCGCCCGGATCACCAGGGCGGGCAGCGCGCTGTAGGCGATGGCGGTGCCGGCGGAGACGACCGTCGCCCCGGCGATGATCATCCACAGCTGGTGGCTGGTGAAGAACCGGACGACGTAACCGACCGCCATCACGCCCGCCGCCACCGCCAGGGTCACCTTCGGTCCGAAGGCGGCGGAGATCCGCGCCGAGACCGGCGAGAGCGCCACCATCGAGAGGCCGCCGGGCAGCAGGCACAGGCCGCTGACCACGATGGACGCGCCCAGTCCGTACCCGGTGCTCTTCGGCTCCTGCACCATCTGTGCGGTGACCAGCGAGTTCGCGTAGAAGGCGAAGCCGATCAGCAGGGCGGCGACGTTGGCGAGCAGCACCGCGGGGCGGGCCGAGACCCGCACGTCCACCATCGGGCTGGGGTGGCGCAGTTCGTGGCGCAGCCAGAGCGGGGCCAGCACGACGGCAGCGGCGACCAGGCCGAGGGTACGGCCGGATGTCCAGCCCCACTGGGCGCCCTGGGTGACCGCCAGCAGCAGCGCCACCAGCACGGTGGAGAGGCCGACCGCGCCCGGCACGTCGAAGCGGCCGGCGGTGCGCACCGGGGACTCGGGGACCCGCCACAGCACCAGGGCCATGTCCAGCAGGCCCAGACCGGCGGACACCCAGAACATGGTGTGCCAGTCCGCGTGCTCGACGACCAGTGCGGCGGCCGGCAGGCCGACGGCGGCGCCGATGCCGAGCGTGGAGCTCATCAGTGCGACGGACGGGAGCACCCGGGCGGGCGGCAGTTCGTCGCGCATGATGCTGATGCCCAGCGGCACCACGGCCAGCGCCGCGCCCTGCAGGGCGCGGCCCGCGATGAGGACGCCGATGTGGGAGCTCACCGCGCACAGCGCCGAACCGAGCACGAGCACGCCGAGCGAGGCGAGCAGGACGCGGCGCTTGCCGTACATGTCGCCGATCCGGCCGAGCAGCGGGGTGCAGACCGCGCCGGTGAGCAGGGTGACGGTGACCAGCCAGCTCGCGGCGGTCGGGGTGCTTCCGGTCAGCTGCGGGACGTGCGGGAGCAGTGGCACCACCAGCGTCTGCATGACGGCGACGACCACGCCGCAGAAGGCGAGGATGCCGACGAGGTACGGGGGTGCGGAGGGCTCGGTGCCGGGTGGCCCGGTCTCGGTCATGGTGCTCCTGATCGGCAGCCGGGGGCTGGTGTACGCGTGTTCACCCCCAGGGTAAACGTCTGTGCACCCGGGCGGGTGAGCGGGTACGGGTGGGGCAGGCGGGGCCGGAGAGGTCGTCGGTCCGCCGCTCCCGGCCGGGCGGCGCGGCATGCGACCGGACGGGGTCGGGGTGCGGGCCGGTCGGGGGCCGTCGCGGGGCCGGGCGGGTGAGCCGCCCGTCGCGCCGGCCGCCGGACCGGGGGCCGTGCAGGCCGAAGCGGAACCGCAGTGGACGGTCCAGGAGGGCGAGGACCCGGCCGGCATCACCGAGGCCCGGGGGTCTCCGGCGGCCGGCAGGCCCTGCACGAGCCGAACCCCGACCTCATCGGCGACGACCCGGACCTCGTCGTCCTCGGCCAGGTCCTCCGGCTCCCCGCGTAGGCCGTTCCCGCAGGCCGTTCCCCGCAGGCCGTTCCCCGCACAGGCCCCCGGGGGATCCCGGGGATCCGTCGGACGTCAGGCCGAGGCCTGGTACGCGGTCATCCGTTCGAGCAGGCCGCGCGGGGCGTCGGCGGCGAAGCAGAGGTCGAGGTTGCCGGCGGACTCCGCGGCGGACGCCTCGCTCCGCGGGAAGAGCTCGCGCTCGTAGGCGGCGAGCGCGGCCTCGGTGTCGCCCGGGTGGGCGACGATCGCGGCGGCGAGCTCCGCACCGTCCAGCATGGCGAGGTTGGCGCCCTCGCCGGCGAAGGGCGACATCAGGTGGGCGGCGTCACCGAGCAGGGTGACGCCGGGGGTCCGCGGCCAGCGGTGCCCGATCGGCAGGGCGTGGATCGGCCGCGGCACGAGGGCCCCCTCGGCGTCCGCGATCAGTGCCCGCAGCCGCTCGTCCCAGCCGTCGAAATGTGCGAGGACCTCGGCGCGGGCGCCACCGGCGTCGGTGAAGTCGATGCCGCCGGCCCACTCCTCGGGCACCCGCAGGGCGGCGTAGCCGTGCACGGTGCCGTCGCTCTCGAGGTGGGTGAGCAGGCCGCGGTCCTCGCCGAGCGCGAACATCATGCCGCGCCCGGTGAGGCCGAGCGTCGCGGCGTGGGCGGCGGAGGTCGCGGGCAGGTCCGTCTCGACGAAGGAGATGCCGGTGTAGGCGGGGACGGCCGCCGAGACCAGGGGCCGGATCCGCGACCACGCGCCGTCGGCGCCGACCAGCAGGTCGGTGGTGAGGACGCCGCCGTCGGCGAGCCGGACTTCGTGCCGCCCGTCGCCGAGCGGCCGGGCGCCGGTCACCTTGGCGCCCCAGCGGACGGTGCCGGCGGGCAGCGAGTCGAGCAGGATGCGGCGCAGGTCGTTGCGGTTGACCTCGGGCCGGCCGCCCTCGTCGCCCTCGTCGTCGGCCATCAGGACGCTGCCGTGCCGGTCGACGATGCGCATCGCCTGGCCGCCGGGGTGGACGATCGCGAGGAACTCCTCGTACAGGCCGGCGGCGCGCAGCGCGACCTGGGCCGAGTCCTCGTGCAGGTCGAGCATGCCGCCCTGGTGGCGGGCGGTCGGCGAGGCGTCCAGGTCGAGGACGATCGCGTCGATGCCGTGGACGTGCAGCACCCGGGCGAGGGTCAGGCCGCCGAGTCCGGCGCCGACGACGGTGATCGGGTGGTGGGTGGTGGTGGTCATGTCGGAACTCCTGACAGGGATGCGGGCGGAGGCGGCGACGGGGTGGGCGCGGCGGTTCAGCGCGGGGTGTGCAGCACGCCGCTGAGCAGGACGCGGAAGCCCCAGGCGAGCCGCGCCTCGCCGGGGCCAGCGAGCAGGTCGGCGCCGAGGGCGGCGAGGTGCGGGCGGGTGTCCGCGGTGGCGCCGCGCACGGCGGCGGCGAGTGCGTCCCAGTCCTCGGCACGGGTGCCGTCTCCGCTCGCGGCGCCGGCCCGCGGGGCGTGCTCGGCGGCGGTGGCGGTGGCGAACTGCAGCAGCAGGTCGAGTGCCCAGGACGCCCGGTCGCCGGGGACACCGCCCTCGTCGAGCAGGGCGAGCACCGCCTCCACCAGGTCGAGGTAGCGCTCGCCGGAGGGGCGGGCCACCAGCGCCGACTGGGCAAGGCCGGGGTGCGCGAAGAGCAGGTCGGTGTACGAGGTGAGGACCGCGACCAGGCGGTCCTGCCAGTCGCCGGGCGTGGTGACGGGGGTGAGGTCGACGGAGCCGAGCAGGTCGTCGAGGACGGCGGCGTGCAGCTCGGCGGTGTTGCGGACGTAGACGTACAGCGAGGCGGGGCCGGTGTCGAGCTCCTGCGCCAGGCGGCGCATGGTGACCCGCTGGAGGCCCTCGGATCGCATCAGCTCCACGGCCGTGGCGACGATCCCGGAGCGGCTCAGCGCGGGCTTGGCGGGTCGTTCGCGGCGGCTGCGCGGGGCGTCGGGGTGTGCGGTCATGCCTCCACCGTAACGAACATGTTCGTGACGAACAAGCTCGTAACGAACATGTTCGTCAGAGCCGGCGACGGGCCGCCGCGTTCCACCGCCCCGGTGGCGCCCCCGGACTACGATCGGGCCATGGTCGCTCGCACGCCCGCCCGGGCGGACTCGCTGCTCTCGCTCTGGTCCAAGGACTCCGTGCTGTCGATCGCCTCGACCGGCTCGGCCCTCTCCATCGGGTCCGTCGGCTCGGTGCTCTCGGTCGGCTCGGTGGGCAGCGCGCTGTCCGCCGGTTCCATCGGCTCGGCCCTCTCGCTGGTCTCGGTCGGCTCCTGGCTGAGCACCGGCTCGCTGCTCTCCGCCCGGTCCTGCTGGTCGGTGCTCTCCTGGCGCTCCTCCCGCGGGGTGATGGCCGCCGGCGCCGTCGCGGCGGTCGCCGCCACGGCCCTGCTCGCCGGCCGCCGGACCACCCGGCCCTGAACCGCCCACCCCCGAACCGGCCGCCGCGACAGGGGCGGGTACGGCCTCGGGGAGGCCCCCGGAGGCTGGGCCGCGGCCACGACCGACGTGCTGCTTCTGCTCGCCGCCCTGGACGGCACCGGGGCGGGGCCGATCCTGCTGCGCCCCGCGACGGCCCCGACACGCCGATGCGGGAGGTGCGGGCGCTCGTCGGCGACCGACGGCACGGCCCGGGCGACCGCGCGGGCGCCGACGGAGTGTCAGCAGTGTGTCAAAGGTCGGCGGTTCTCCCTGTCGGGGTGGGCGATTGCCCCGGTCGGGCCGTGGTCCGAGACTCCAGGGACGTCGGCGGGTAGCCTGCCGGGACGACGGACCGTCACCCGGGAGACGCCACGCATGAGTACGCCAGCATCACCGCCCGGAGCGGAGCGGACCGGCCCGCCGCCCGTCCGGATCGGTGCCCTCGTCCCGCTGACCCGGCCCGGCTGGGTCGAGGCGGGCCGGCACCTGCTCGCCGGACTCGAACTGGCCGCCCGCGAGGCCGACGACTCCGGCGGGATCGCCGGAAGGCCGCTCGAACTGCTCGTCCGGGACACCGCGGCCGACCCGCAGCAGGCCACGGCGGCCGTGGACGAACTGGACCGCCTGGGCGTGGCCGCCCTCGTGGGCGAGTACCACAGCGTCGTCGCCCGGGCCGCCGCGGCCAGGGCCGACGCGCTCGGCCTGCCGTTCCTCTGCTCGTCGGCCGTCCTCGACGCGCTCACCGATCGGCCGACCGAGGTGGTCGCCCGCCTCGCCCCGGCCCAGTCCCACGGCTGGCGGACCTACGCGGACTTCCTCCTCGGCGCGGGCCACCGCAGCATCGCCGTCGCAGCCGAGCCGAGCGTCTACTGGGCGACCGGGACGGGCATCCTGCGGGACCGCCTCGCCGCGCACGGGGCGACCGTCGTCGAGTGCGACATGCGGGCGCTCTCCCCCGCGGACCTGTGCGAGGAGCTCGCCGGCCGGCGGACGAGCGCCCTCCTGCTGCTGGTCGGACACCCGGAGCCGGCGGTGCCGATCGTCCGGGCCGTCCGCCGCGACCCACGCCTCGCCGGGGTCCTCGTCGGCGCTCCCGCCGGGCAGCCGGAGTTCGCCGCATGGGCGGCGCTGCTGGGCGAGGACGGCGCCGGGATCCCGTTCCTGCGCTACCTGCCCGAACGCCTCGGCCCGCTCGGCACCCGGGTCGGGGCGGCCCTCCGCGAACGGCTGGGCGAGGCCCCCTCCTTCGTCGCCTTCGAGGGCTACGACACGATCGCCGTCCTGACCGAGGTGCTGCGCACCCGCGGCACCGGGCGGGCCGACGTCTCCGGGGCCTGGCCGCACGTCGCGGTCGAGGGCACCCGCGGAACGATCCGGTTCTCCCGGGTGCCGGGCATCGGCGTCCGGCAGTGGGCCTGGCCGCCCGTCCAGGTCGTCGACCGGGATCCTGCGGCCCCCGACCGCTTCCGGGTCCTTCACTCCGGTTGAGGGCTCGCACGAGGGCTCGCAGCCCCGGCGGGGCGGGCACCGCGGCCGCGCAGACGGCGGGCCGGCTCCGTCAGACCGAAGCCGTCGGCCCACTCCGGTGCCGTCCGGCCCCTCGTCCGGGCCTCGACGTCGGGCCCTGCGGGCCGCAAAACCTGTGGAACCCCAGGCGGTGAGCGGTGAGGATCGGCCGATGACCACTGATCCTTCTGCTCCTTCTGCGGCCGAGGCCGCCGCCGCTGACCGCGAAGCACTGCTGACCGTCCTCGGTCGTCCGATCCCCCACGACTGGCCGGACGGGGCCTGGGCCGCGGGCCGCCGCGTCACCGTCGTCGGCGACGAGGCGTTCGAGGGGCCGTGGCAGCGGGAGTTCCGCGGGACGATCGACGGCTTCGCCGCGCCGCAGCCGATCGAGCACCGCCGTGCCCGCCCCGGCGACCTGGCGTACTGGGTCGCCTTCGACGAGCCCGAGTACGACGTCGACGGGGACGGCCCGTACCGCAAGGCCCTGATCTGGGAGCGCCACCTGCGCCCCGGTCCCGAGCCGGCGGAGGGCTGACGGGCGGCCACGGCCCGGTGCGGCCGGCGGTCGGTACGATGCACGCCGGACGACTGGGGGAGCCGCGGTGTACTGGGTCGGGCTGGCGTTGTGCGTGCTGTTCGGCGGTGAACTGGGGGCGGTGGCCGCGGGCATCGCGGACACCGGCGTTCCGCTGATCGTGATCGGCGCGAACCTGGCGCCGTGGACGGCGATGCTCGGATTCGCGCTGCTGCTCGCGGGCCGCCGCCGGCGGCAGGAGGCCGTGGCGGGCCCGGTGCGGACGGAGGCCGCGATGGCCCGGATCGAGTCGTCCCGGGCGGTCGGCGAGGGCCCGGAGATCCCGCTGCAGCTGGATCTGACGGTGGCGCCGACGGGCCGTTCCGCGTACCGGGCGCACGCCACGGCCGTGGTGAACCTGATGGACCTGGAGGACTACCGGGCCGGCCGGACGGTGGTCGTGGACCACGATCCGGAGCGGCCGTGGGACGTGCGGGTGCGCCGGCGGCCCGGCGCGGAGTTCGCCGGCCGGATCGCCCTCGCCAAGATCGACACCGCACCGGTGGAGACCCGCCGCAGCGCCCCCGCCCGCACCCGCGAGGCGGGCGGCATCCGGCTCGGCCTGCTGGCGGCCCTCGCCGGGGCGCTGCTCTCGCTGGTGCCGTTCCACGGCCTCTACGGCTGACGGCTGACGGCTGACGGCGTCCGGCGGGACCTCCGCGGGCGTCAGGTGCGCAGGTCGAAGACGCCGTAGGAGAAGCCCTCGGCGCGGATGCGGGAGCCCTCGACGGTGACCCGGTCGACCTCCAGGGGGTGGGCGCCGGCCGGGGCGGTCCCGGGGGCGAGGGAGGCTTCGGCGGCGTCGCGGCGCGGGTTGACGACCACCAGGTGGGTGCCGCCGCGGAGGTAGACGAACGGGTAGCCGCTGTGCAGGACTTCGACTCCGGCGCCGGCGCCCAGGGCGGGGTGTGCGCGGCGCAGCGCGACCAGCCGTCGGACGCGGTGGAGCAGCGAGTCCGGGTCGGCTAGGGCGGCGGCCACGGTGGGGCGGTCCTCGGCCGGGTCGATCGGCAGGTAGAGGCGGTCGGCGGGGGCGGTGGAGAAGCCGGCGTTGGGGCCGTCGTCCCACTGCATGGGGGTGCGGGAGCCCTGGCGGACCTGGCCGTCGTCGAGTTGGGCGCCCTCCTTGTCGGGGGTGCCGGGCACGTACCGCATGCCGATCTCGTCGCCGTAGTAGATGGTCGGCAGGGTGGGCCAGGTGAGTTGGAAGGCGAAGGCGGGGGCGGTCATGTCGCGGGTGCGGGTGCCGCAGGCGAGCCGGGAGAAGTCGTGGTTGGCGGTCGGCAGGGCGACGTGGCCGGAACCGGCGACGGCGGCGGACGCGGACTGCCAGGCGGCGAGGAAGGGCTCCATGCTGCCGCCGCCCTCGGGGGCGAAGTAGCAGGGGGCGGTGCCCCAGTCGGCGCGGTGGCTGCCCTGGGCGTTGCCCCAGAGGGAGCGGAGGGCGTCGCCGACGAAGTGCAGGAAGAAGTCGGCGTGGAAGCCGGCGGGGACGGAGACCGCGGGGTCTCCCCATTCGGCGACGAGGGCGCAGTCGGGGTAGGTGGTGTCGATCCACTCGCGCATCTCGGTCCAGAGCTTGCCGGTCTCGGCGAGCCCGGGGTCGTCCTTGACCAGGGAGAAGGCCATGTCGACGCGGAAGCCTGCGATGCCGCGGTCGAACCAGTACGCCATGATCTCGCGCAGCGCGGCCCGGTTGGCCTGCGGGCCGGGGGCGTCGACGCCCTGCCGCCAGGGTTCGTCGGGGTGGGGGCGGGCGTAGCCGAAGTTGAGGGCGGGCTGCACGGGATAGAAGTTGGCGAGGTAGTAGCCGTCGCGGGCGCCGGGGGCGGGGATCCAGTGCGAGACGGGGGTGCCGATCCGGTCGGACCAGATGTAGCGGTCGTCGTCGGGGTCGGCGGCGGAGGCGGTGAACCAGGGGTGCCGGTGGGAGGTGTGACCGGCCACCAGGTCCAGCATGATGCGGATGCCGCGTCGGCGGGCCTCGGCGACGAGCCGGACGAGGTCGTCGTTGGTGCCGTAGCGCGGGGCGACGGTGAGGTAGTCGGCGACGTCGTAGCCGGCGTCGCCGAAGGGCGAGGTGAAGCAGGGGCTGAACCAGACCACGTCGACGCCGAGCCGTTCCAGGTGGTCGAGGCGGCTCAGCACGCCGGGGAAGTCCCCGATGCCGTCGCCGTCGGAGTCGGCGAAGGTCTGCGGATAGATCTGGTAGATCACGGCGTCGGCGAGCCAGGCCGGGGTGCGGCGGCCGGGCGGGGCGGGGACGGGCGGGGCGGGGACGGGCCGGTGCGGCGGTGTCGGCTGGGTCATCGGAGGCGGTTCTCCTTCGGCGACGGCGAACAGGGGCCTTCAGGGCATGCTGCCAGGCCCCTACCCGCCGGGCCCGTCGTGGACGCGGCCGGGTCGGGGCGCCGGTGCCGAATCGGACACGCGACCCGCCGCCGGGTGGACCGGGCCGGACGGACCGGACGGGCCGAGGACGGCGGGTCGCGTGTCGAGCGGGGTGTCAGGTGAGGGTGGTGCGGTCGGCCCTCGCGTGGACGGTGAGCCCGTCGCCGTCCACCGAGACGCTGCTCGCGGCCAGGCCGATCGGCAGCTCCGGCAGGGTGCGGTCGCGCTGCTGGAAGACCGCGGCGAAGCGGGTGTCGGCCGGGTCGAGCGGGCGGCCGGCCAGGGTCGCGGTCGCCGGGACGACGGTCACGGTGTGCCCGGTGAGCCGGACGTCGGCGGTGACCTCCAGCGGCAGGCCGAGGACGCCGCGGGCGAGGTGCAGCCGGCCGTGGTCGGCGGTGACGGTGGAGTCCGGGCCGAGTGCGGTGGCCAGTGCGTCGAACGGGACGGTGAACCGTGCCTCGGCGCCGGCCGCCGTGTAGTGGCCGGACCGGTCCGAGACGTCCCGCAGGTCGACCCGGGCGGCCACCGGCAGTCCGGCGGCGGTGTGCGCGTCGGCCCGGACGGTGACGGCCGGGAAGGCGCCGCGGGCCGCCTCCAGCAGGAACGGGAAGCCCTCGACGGTCACCTCCGGCGTGCCGACGACGGCCGGCTGCCGGTCGGCGACCCGGTGGGCGAGCCGGTCCTCGGCGGCTCCGGCGGCCACCCGGTCGGTGCCGAGCGCGGCCGCGGCGAGGCCCGCCAGTGCGGCGGCGGCCACCCACCGCGGACGGATCCGCCCCCGCGGGACTGCCCGCGGCGGACGCGGCGGGCGCGGCACCGTGGCGCGGGTGCGGCGGGCGGCCGCCGTCCGGGGCGTCACGGTGCACCGGCCGCGGTGGGCAGGGCGGTCTGCTCGGCGTCCGTCCGCTCGGCGGCGGCTGCGGGCTCCGCAGTCCCGGGCTCCGCAGCCGCGGGCTCGGCGGCCTCGGCCGTCGGCTCCTCCGTCCCGTCGCCCTCGATGTCGATGTGCGGCAGCAGCGCGTCCAGGCGGCGCGGGAGCCACCAGTTGCCGCGGCCGAGCAGCACCATCGTCGAGGGCACCAGGATGCCGCGCACCACCGTGGCGTCCAGGGCGACGGCGGTGGCGAGGCCGATGCCGAACATCTTCACCACGGGGTCGTCCGAGAGCAGGTAGCTCAGGAAGACGCTCACCATGATCAGGGCGGCCGAGCTGATGATCCGCCCGGTGCCGCCGAGGCCCTCCACGACGGCGCGGCGGTTGTCCCGGTGCCGGAGGTAGGCGGTGCGGACGGCGGTCAGCAGGAACACCTCGTAGTCCATGGAGAGCCCGAACAGCACCGCGAACATCAGCAGCGGCACGTAGCCGGGGATCGGCACCGGCCCGTCGAGGCCGAGGAGGCCGGCGCCGTGGCCCTGCTGGAAGACGGCGGTGAGCACGCCGTACGCGGCGCCGACGGAGACCAGGTTCATCACGGCGGCCTTCACCGCGACGACCGGGGCGCGGAAGGCGAGCAGCAGCAGGAGTCCGGCGATGGCGAGGACGAAGCCGACGACCAGCGGCATCCGGCGGGCCAACCGGTCGTTGAGGTCCGCCTGGGCGGCGGGTGTGCCGCCGACGTGGACGGTGTCGCCGCGGCCGGCCGCGGCGGGCAGGGTCTCGCCGCGCAGCCGGTCGACGAGGTCGGCGGTGGCCGGGTCGGAGGGGGCGGTGGTGGGGGTGACCTGCCAGCGGACGGAGTGCTTGTCGGTGGAGAGCTGCGGCTGCCCGGCGGCGGCCACGCCCGGGGTGGTCTGCAGGGCCCGGGTGACGGCGGTGACGCGGTCGTCGGTGAGGCCCTCGGCCGGGGCGGCGAGGGTGTCGGTGACCTGGAGGGTGCCGTTGATGCCGGGGCCGAAGGCGGTGGCGAGCCGGTCGTAGGCGGTGCGGCTCGCGGAGCCGGTGGCGTTGGATCCCGCGTCGAGCTGGCCGAAGGCGAGCTGGGCGGCGGGCAGCGCGAGGGCGCCGACCAGGAGGGTCGCGGCGATCAGGCAGCGCCACGGCCGGGCGGCGACGACCTCGGCGATCCGCCCCCAGCCGCGGGGGCCCGCCTGGTCCGCCTTCGCGCCGCGCCGGGGCCTCGCGGCGAGGCGGGGGCCGAGCAGGACGAGGACGGCGGGCAGCAGGGTCAGGTTGATGCCGACGGCGACGAGGACGGCGATGCCGGGGGCGAGCGCCAGGGCGTACAGCAGCGGGATGCCGCCGAGGGCGAGGCCGGCGAGTGCGGCGATCACGGCGCTGCCGGCGAAGGCGACCGCTTTGCCGGAGCCGGCCGTGGTGCGGACGGCGGCCTCCTCGCGGCCGACTCCGGCGGCGAGGAGTTCGCGGAAGCGGGTGAGCCCGAAGAGGGTGTAGTCGATGCCCACGCCGAGGCCGATCATCGCGGCGATGGTCTCGCCGGAGGACGGCATGTCGACCAGGTGGCCGACCAGTCCGAGCACCGAGAGCGAGATGCCGAGGCCGAGTCCGCCGGCGAGCAGCGGGAGGCCGGCCGCGACCAGGCCGCCGAAGGTGAGGGCGAGGACGACGAAGGCGGCGGCGAGGCCGATCGCCTCGCTGTGGCCGGTGGAGCCCTTGTCGACGGCGGCGGCGAGGAAGCCGCCGGGGGTGACCTCGATGCCGGCCGCGGTGGCCGGGGCGGCCGCGGCGGTGATCCGGTCGGTGATCCCGGGGGTGATCTCGCGTCCGGTGACGTCGAGTTCGACCGACAGGTAGCCGGTGCGGCCGTCGGCGGAGATCGCCTTGGCGCCGGCCGGGTCGTACGGGGTGGTGACGGCCACGACGTGGTCGACGCGGGCGATCGCGGCGGCGGCCTGCTTCACGGCCTCGGTGCTCGCGGGCGAGGTGAGCAGCGGCCCGTCGGCGGCGGTGTGCAGGACGAGCGGCTGGCGTCCCGAGGCCGAGCCGGGGAAGGCCTCGTCGCCGAGGTCCCGGGCGGCCTGGCTGTCACTGCCGGGGATGGACACCGCCTCGGTGGTGACGCTGCCCAGCACGCCGACCGCGGCGAGGGCCGCGGCCAGGAGGAGCAGCCAGGCGGCCACCACGCGTTTCGGTCTGCGGGCGCACCAGCGCCCCACGGCGGTGAACATCGGCACACCGGCCTTCCGTACGGGGACGGGGTGGCGCCGGGCCCCCCGCCGAACTCATTGCACTCTTCGTGCAATCAGTACGTTGCACTGGCGGTGCAATAATGTCAACGTGACGGAAGGAGGCCCCGGCATGCCGCAGAACCCCGACCCCGGACGGCCCGCGGAGGGCCGGACCGCGCGACCCGCGGACGACCGGACCGAACAGCCCGCGGACGGCCGCACCGAACGCGGACGGCTGACCCGCGAGAAGATCGCCGACGCGGTGCTGTCGCTGTTCGACGAGGGCCTGGTGCAGTTCCCCGCCGAGCGGGTGGCCGAACGGGCCGGCGTGTCACGGCGCCTGGTGTTCCACCACTTCGCGGACATGGCGCAGCTGACCGACACCGCCGTCACCCGGCGGATCGACCAACTGCTCTCCCAGATCAAGCCGTTGCCGACCGACGGCCCGCGGGAGCTGCGGGTCGCCGCCCTGGCGGAGCAGCGCGGCCGGATCCTGGAGTGGCTCACCCCGACGCGGCTGGCCATGATGCGGCTGGAGAACCCGTCCGAGCGCGTCCAGGAGGCGGTGCGGATGATGCTCGACTACGGCCGGACGCGGATCTCGGAGATCTTCGCCACCGAGCTGGACCGGCTGCCCGAGGCCCGCCGCACCGACCTGCTCAACGCGCTGGACGCCGCCACCACCTGGAGCACCTGGCACCACTGGCGCAGCTCCGGGCTCGACGTGGCGGCCGCCCGCCGCACCATGGCCACCGCCGTCCACGCCCTGCTCGCCGCCACCGACCGCCCGGAGACGATCCCCGACCCCCCGGACGGGTGACGGTCCGCAGGAGCGCGGGGCGTTCTCGGAAGAATCGTCGGCGGCGGTGTCGGATCGGGGCGCAGGCGTTCGTAGAAGGGGTGAGCGGCCGCCCGTGAGGGGCGCCCCCGAAGCACAGGAGATGGTTCACGATGCAGTACCTGTTCTCGGTGATCCACGACGACTCCGGCCTCGCCACCGCGGAGGAGATGGCGGCGATCGACGTGTTCAACGACGGGCTCCGGGCCGAGGGCCACTGGGTCTTCGCCGCCGGCCTCGGCGGACCCGACACCGCGACCGTGATCGACAACCGCGGCGAGGAGGCGCTGTTCACCGACGGGCCCTTCGTGGAGTCGAAGGAGTACCTGGTCGGCTTCTGGATCGTCGAGGCCGCCGACCTCGACGTGGCGCTCAAGCTGGCGTCCGAGGGCTCGAAGGCCTGCAACCGGAAGGTCGAGGTGCGTCCGGTCCTGTGAGCACGACCGACGTCCGGGAGGCGGTCGCCCGCGCCCACCGCGAGGAGTGGGCCCGCGCGGTCGCCGTCCTGACCAGGCGTTTCGGTGACCTCGACACCGCCGAGGAGGCGGTGGCCGAGGCGTTCGCCACGGCGGTCGAGCGGTGGCCGGCCGACGGCGTGCCGCCCAACCCCGGCGCCTGGCTGACCACCACCGCCAACCGCAAGGCCATCGACCGGATCCGGCGCGAGAGCAAGCGCGACGCCAAGCAGCGGGAGGCCCTGACGGCGTACGACGAACCCCCCGAGCCCGTCGGCCCCGTCGGCGACGAGCGGCTGCGGCTGATCTTCACCTGCTGCCACCCGGCACTGGCGACGGGCGCCCGCGTGGCGCTGACGCTCCGTCTGGTCGGCGGTCTGACCGTCACCGAGATCGCCCGCGCCTTCCTGGTGCAGGAGAGCGCCATGGGGCAGCGGATCACCCGCGCCAAGGCCAAGATCAAAACGGCCCGCATCCCCTACCGGGTGCCGTCCGCGGAGGACCTCCCGGGACGGGTCTCCGCGGTCCTCGCCGTGCTCTACCTCGTCTTCAACGAGGGCTACCTGGCGACCGGCCCCGGCGCGGATCCGGTACGGCACGACCTCACCGCCGAGGCGATCCGGCTCACCCGGCTGCTCCGCGGCCTCCTGCCGGAGGACGGCGAGGTGGCCGGGCTGCTGGCCCTGATGCTCCTCACCGAGGCCCGCCGCACCGCCCGGGTCTCCCCCGGCGGCGACCTGGTCGCCCTCGGCGAACAGGACCGCGGCGCCTGGGACACGGCACTGATCGCCGAGGGCCACCGGCTGGTACGGGAACGGCTGGCCACCGGGGCGGCCCCGGGGCGCTACCAGCTCCTCGCGGCGATCAACGCCGTGCACACCTCCGCCCGTCACGTGGACGACACCGACTGGTCGCAGGTCGTCGCCCTCTACGACCGGCTCCTCCGCCTCGACCCCTCACCGGTCGTCGTCCTCAACCGGGCCGTCGCGCTCGCCGAACTCGACGGCCCCGGGGTGGCGCTGGCCGCCGTCGACCGGCTCGGCGACGCCCTGACCGGCTACCACGCCTACCACGCGACCCGCGCCGACCTGCTCCGCCGGCTGGGCCGCAACCGGGAGTCCCGCGCCGCCTACGACCGGGCCGTCGAACTGGCCGGCAACACCGCCGAGCGCGCCTACCTCGCCCGCCGCCGCGACCTGCTGGAGTAACCGGGCGGATCCACGGACTCTCCACCGGGGTCAGCCCGGCCGTGCACCGGGTCGAGCACCTGAGCGACAGCCACCTCATCCGTCCGGGAGCCACCGCTCGGGCATTGCGGCGCTCCCGCGGGTTCCTCCACCCACCGGGCAGGCGCGCGCTGTACCCACGGGAGTCGTCCTGCTCGTGCACCCGGTGCTCCTTCGACGACGTCAGGCACGCGCGCGACGTGCTGGAGGAAGTCCTGGACAGACTGCCGGAACGGGCCCGTGCCGAGGTCGGTCCGGAGATCCGCGAGGGGCCGGCGACCTGCAGGAGGCTCGCCGCGCTCTCGCCGGTTCCCGGGCTCATCGGACTGCGGTGCACCGTTACGATGATCGCGTCATGGTCACATTGAAGGTGCTCGGCTCGCTCCGGGTCGAGGTCGACGGCCGCGCGGTCGATGCGGGTGGCCGGCTCGCCCGGATGGTCCTGGTCCAACTGCTGCTCGCCGGTGGGGCGGTCGTTCCCACGGAGCAGATCGTCGAGCGGCTGTGGCCGACACGCGTCCCGTCCAGCGCACAGGGCTCGCTGCACGCCTACGTCGCACGGCTGCGGCGCGTCCTCGAACCGGAACGGGCGCCGCGGGCACCCGCGCGGCTGCTGGTCAGCGCACCCTACGGCTACGCCCTCGCCGTCGAGCAGGACGCGGTGGACGCCTGGGTGTTCGAGCGCAGGGTGGCGGCCTGTTCGGGGACGGAGGTGCCCGCCCGTTTCGCCGCCGAGGGCCTGGCCGAGGCGCTCGCCTCGTGGGGCGGGCAGCCGTACGCGGAATTCCTGGACGAGCCGTGGACCGCCGCCGAACGCACGCGCCTGGAGGAGGTGCACCGCACCGCCCGGGAGCGGCTCGCCGCAGCACGGCTGGGCAGCGGGCAGGCCGCACGGGCACTCGCCGACACGCTCCTGCTGACCCGGGAGGAGCCGTTGCACGAGGAGGGCTGGCGGCTGCTCGCCCTGGCGTTGTGGGCGCGCGACCGCCAGGGTGACGCCCTGGCCGCGCTGCGGCAGGCACGGCGCGTCCTCGGTGAGGAACTCGGCGTCGAGCCCGGGCCCGCTCTCCTGGAGTTGGAGGGGGCCCTGCTGCACCAGCGTCTGGACGTGCTTCGGCAGGCGACCGGCGCCCCCGCCGTGCCCGCCCCGGCCACCGTACGGGCCGAGGTGTCCACCGCCGTGGCCGCGGTGGAAACTCCGGGGGCGAGCGTCGGGCGCCGGACGCCGACCGTCCTGGCGGCGGACCGGCTCCTGGGCCGGGACGAGGAGTTGGCCGGGCTCGCCGCCGCTGCGGACCGGGCACGGGACGGCCGGGCCCAAGTGGTCCTGGTCTCCGGCGAGCCCGGCATCGGCAAGTCGAGTCTCCTGGAGGCGGCCGTCCGCCAACTGCCGCAGCAGGGCTGGCTGGTCGGGTCCGGGCAGTGCCCGGAGAGCGAGGGCGCCCCGCCCGGCCGGGCCTGGTTCGACATGCTGCCGGCTCTGGCCGAGAGCGCGCCGCCCGGCCGGTACGCCGACGAGCTCGCCCCGCTGCTGGCGCCGGGCACCGAGAGCGACTCCGAGCAGCCGGACGGCAGTCCGGCCCGGCGCTTCCGTCTGCACAGGGCGCTGCTCGGCTGGCTCCGCGACACCGCGCGTCGACGGCCGCTGCTGGTCGTGCTGGACGACCTGCACCGGGGTGACCAGGAGAGCATCGAGCTCTTCCTGCTCTGTGCCGAGCAACTGCGCGACGTGCCGCTCCTGTTGGTGGGCTCGTACCGCACCGGCGAGGGTGACCTGACCGGGGCGCTGGCGCGCCTGGCCGCCTGCTCGCCCGTCCGGATGGCACTCGGTGGCCTGTCGGACGCCCAGGCCAAGGAACTGCTGCGGCGCACCGCGGCCGGCATGAGCGAGCGGGCTGCGGTGGCCCTGGCCGAACGGGCCGGGGGGAACCCCTTCCACCTGCACGAGAGTTCGCTCCTGCTCGCCGGTGAGGGCGAGCAGGAGGCGCTGGCCCGCGTCCCGCAAGGAGTCCAGGACGTACTGCGGCGGCGGCTCGCCCTGCTCGCACCGACCGTCACGGCCGGACTGCGGCTGGCGGCCGTCGCCGGCCGCGAGGCCCGGGTCGCCCTCCTCGTCCACGCCGCGGACGGCGACGGCGAGCAACTCCTCGACGCCTTGGACGCGGGAGTCACCGCCGGGCTGCTCACCGAGCCGCGTCCCGGCACGGTCCGCTTCAGCCACGCCCTCGTACGCGACGCCCTGGAGGCCGACCTCACCCGGCTGCGGCTGGCCCGGATGCACTCCCGGTTGGGCAGGAGCCTGATCGCCCTCGGCTCGGACGACGTCGCCGCCACGGCCCACCACCTGCTGCAGGCGGCCGCGGTCGTGACCGCCGACGCCGGGCCCGCCGTGCACCACGCCCGGCTGGCGTGCGAGCAGGCGGTGCGCCGCTACGCCCCGCAGAACGCCGAGGCCCTGCTGAACGCGGCGCTCGGACTCCTCACCGATCATCCGGCCGCCTTCGCCGGTCAGGACGCCGCCCTGTTGCGGGTCATGCTGCTGGGTCAGCTGGTGGACTGTCGGATCCGGATGGGGGCCGTGGTGCCCGCCCGCGAGGCGCAGCAGCAGGCCGTCGCGGTGGCCCGTGCAGCGGACCGGGCCGACCTGCTGACCGCCGCCTACACGACGTGGACCGAACCGACGCCGTGGCGCGTCCGCGCGTACGACGCGGCGTCCGACCCCCAGGCCGTGGCGGAACTCGGCAGGCTGTTGGAGAGCCCGGGACTGGCCGACCGTCAGCGGTGCCTGCTCCTCGACCAACTCGCCGACGCCCTCGACGACACCGATCCGCGCGCCGTGGCCGTGGGACGCCGGGCCGTGGAGCTCGCCCGGTCCGTGGGCGAGCCCCGACTGCACGGCCTGGCGCTCGCCTCGCTGCTGCGCCGGGTCGACTGCGACCTCGAACCCGCCGTCTACCGGGAGCTCCAGCAGGAACTCGCCGAGCTGGCCGACTCCCAGGACAGCCCCGAGTACTCCTGGATGAGCGCCTACACCGCGGCCCGGATGGCCGCCGGCCGCAACGACCCGGCGGAGATGGAGCGGTGCCTCGGCCGCGCGGACGACATCGCCCGCACCTACGAGCTCCAGGGTGCGTTCGCGGTGGCCAGGCTGCGGCATCCGATGGTCGCCATGGCCCGGGGTCGCTTCGACGAGGCGGAGCAGGCCATGGCGGAAGCGGTGGAAGCGCTGCGGGCACGCGGGGCCGTGGACCTCAACGGGCTGGCCGCCCTGGGCCTCGGCTGCATCCGGCTGCAGCAGGGACGGCTCGCCGAGATGCTGCCCGTACTGCTCGCGGTGTGGGAGCAGTACCAGCCGCTCAACGAAGCCCTCACCGCGCTCGCACTGCTGGACGCGGGCCGTCCCGGCGAGGCCCGCGACGTCCTCGGCCGACGGGTGCCGCTCCGACGCGACTTCGCGTTCTCCGTCCTGGCCGAGCTGCGGGGCACGGCCGCCGTCGTCTTCGAGGACGAGGCCCTGGCGGCCGAGGTCTACCGGGACCTGCTGCCTCTCGAGGGCCTGGCGGGCGGCGCGAGCACCCTCAGCATCGTCCTCCGGCCCGTCGCGCAGACCCTGGGCGAACTGGCCCGGTTCCTGGGCCGCCCCGAGGAGGCCCGCCGCCACTTCCTCGAAGCCGTCCGGGTGGCGGCCGCCTGGGACTCCTCACACTGGGCGGACGCCGCCCGGGCCGCCCTGGCCGGGCTGCCGCCGGCGCCCGTCTGACGGGCGGTCCTCACGGCAGGGGCTGCCGGGGCCGGGACGACCCGGTCAGTTCGGCCAGGAACGCCGCCGCCAGGTCGAGGAACTCCTCGGGCGAGTCCGTGGTCAGCTGGAGGTCCACGAGCACCTCGTCGGTCTCCGCCGCGCACATCACCCGGAGGTGGTCGCAGATCTGACGCACCGTGCCGCGGTGGTGGGTCTCCTCGGGTCCGGCCTCGGCCTCGGTGACCTCCGGGTTGACCCGGAACACCCGGCGCAGCCCCGCCGGGTCCCGCCCCGCCCGCTCGGCGGCCTCGGCGGCCACCGCCCACAGGGCCTCGAAGAACGGCAGCGGCATCGAGGCCGCCAGCCAGCCGTCCGCGCGCCTGCCGACCCGCTCCAGGGCGGGCGGGGTGAACCCGCCCAGCAGGACCGGCGGCCTCGGGCCCTGGCGGGGCTTGGGGAGGACGGTCGACTCGGGGACCGTCCACAGCGGGCCGGTGTGGGCCACCGTGTCCGACCGCCAGACGGCGTCGAGGACGTCGAGGGTCTCCTCCAGCCGCTCGCCGCGACCCCGCCAGGGCACCCCGGCGGCCTCGTACTCCTCGCGCATCCAGCCCAGCCCGAGACCGACGTCCAGACGTCCGTGGCTGATCAGGTCGAGGGTCGTCAGCGCTCGGGCGAGCACCACGGGCGGATGCCACAGGGCGTTGAGCGTGCTGCTGCCGAGCCGCACCCGCTCGGTGGCGGCGGCGGCCACCCCCAGGGCGAGCAGCGGGTCGAGGTGGGTGGCGTACCTGACGGGCATCGCCTTCCCGCCGGGGTAGCCGTCGGGCGGGGCGAGCGGCGCCAGGAGCCGGTCGGCCACCCAGAGGCTGTGGCAACCCAGCGTCTCGAGTGCCGCGCACATCACGGCGGTGCGGTCGGGATCGGCGAACGGGCCGAACTGGGGGACGGAGAATCCGATGCGCATGGGTGGCGGTTCCTCGATCGGTACGGGCGGGTCGGACGGACGGTGCCGGCCCCGGACGGGCGGCCGGACGCGGGGTGCGCCTCAGGCGGTCGTGCGCGGGCCGCGGACCCGGTCGGTCTCGCGGCGGTACTGCCGCTGCCCGAGGAGCTTCCAGAGCACCCGGGCCGGGACCGGCAGCCGCGCGAGGAACTCCCGGCGCTCCTCCGGCGAGGTGTCCTCCAGGATCGCGCCCAGGGCGATCATCAGCCGGTTCCGGGGCGTCTCGGCGAGGCCCCGCTCGCCCACGGCGTGCCACTGCTCCTCGTTCACGTGGAGCGCGACCAGCGGCATGACCTCCCGCTCCTCCTCGTCGAGGTGGGCGCACAGCTGCCGGTGGTGCCTGTGCAGCGCCTCGGTGAGCTCGTCGCGGTCCTCGGGCAGGGCCCGGGCCTGCCACCGGTCCACCAGCCGCTGGACCTCGGCGATGCCGTCGGAGAGTTCACGGTGCTGCGCCTCCATCGCCAGGACCTGCTCGGCATCGAGGTCCAGGTGGGGCAGCAGGACCGGCCAGAGCATCTCGTCCTCACCGGTGTGGTGGGCGTGCAGGCCGATGGAGTACAGCCGCCAGTGCTCGGCGAGGATCCGGGACCGTCCGGTGTCACCGGGCCGTACGTCCTGGACGAGCTCGGCCAGCAGGCGCGACTCGCGTCGGAACACCTGGTGGATCATCGCCATCTCGCGGGTGTAGGGGTGGAGGGTGGAGCCGGAGTCGTTGTTCGAAGTCATGACACCCAGTCTCCGCAGCACTGTTGCAGGGCACTTGCAGCCGACTTGCGCCGACCGGCCCGCGCAGGGCCGACCGCGACGGCCGCCCCTGTGTCTCGCGCGCCCGGCAGGGCGAGGTCGGTGGGACAGGTCGGCCGGCAGGCGTCGGGCGGCGGTGCGGACCTCCTCGTCCTCTCGGACGATCCCGGTGCGGCCGCCCCGGCGGACGGTCCGGCGGTCCCCCGGCGGGCCGGGCCCGCGGTACCCGCGCCGAACCGTCTGACCAGGGCACAAGGAAGGTACGTACACGTGCGGGTGCAGATCGATCACAGCTCCTGCAATCCCTTCCCGGCACCGCCACCGGGCCCCCTAGAGTGTCCGCCGTGACCCAGGACGACGCGGAACTCATCGCCGGCCGGTACGAGCTGATCGAGCGGATCGGGCAGGGCGGCATGGGCCGCGTCTGGCGCGGGACGGACCGGCACCTCTTCGGCCGCGAGGTCGCCGTGAAGGAGATCCTCTTCCCGCCCGGGCTGCAGGACGACGAGCGCGCCGTGCTGCTGCGGCGGTTCACCGGCGAGGCGCGGGCCGCGGTCATCCTCAACCACCCGGGGATCATCACCGTCCACGACGTGGTCGAGCACAACGGCGCGCCGGCCATCGTCATGGAGTTCGTCCGCGGCCGGTCGCTCGCCGCCGAGATCCGCGAGCGGGGTCCGCTGCCGGTGCGCCGGGTCGCCGAGATCGGGGCGGCGATGCTCGGCGCGCTCGCCGAGGCGCACGGAGCCGGCATCGTCCACCGCGACATCAAGCCGGACAACGTGCTGCTGACGAAGGACCGGGTGGTCCTCACCGACTTCGGCATCGCGCACCTCGCGGACGCCACCACCAAGCTGAGCCACAGCGGGACGGTCATCGGCACCCCGCACTACATGCCGCCGGAGCAGCTGGAGGGCAAGCGGCCGACCGCCGCCAACGACCTGTGGGCGCTCGGCGCCACGCTGTACCACGCGGTCGAGGGCCGGACGCCGTTCGACGCCGAGGGCCTGCACGCCCTCGCCATCGCCATCTTCACCCGGCCGCACCGGCCGCCCGTGCTCGCCGGGCCGCTCGCCCCGGTGCTGGAGGCACTGCTCGTCAAGGACCCGGCCGAGCGGGCGACCGTCGCGCAGGCCGAGGAGCTGGTGGCGGCGGTGCTGCGCGGCGACACCACGGCGGGCGGCGGGCCCGCACCGGATCCGGCGCCGCCCGCGCCGCGGACGCCGACCGCACCGGACCCCGTTCCCGTCCCGGCCGACCGGCAGCCGCCGCCCCCGCCGCCGCAGGTCCCGGCGGCGGAACGGCCCGCCGAAGCCCCCGCCGAAGGGCCCACGGACGGACCGTCGGACGGGCCCGCCGGGGAGGCCGGGCCGGCTGCGCCCGTCCCGGCGCCGCCCGCCGCACCCCCGGCCGTTCCACCGCACCTTCCGCACGTGCCGCAGGGCCGGCCGGTGCCGGACAACCCGTACGCCGCTCCCCCGGCCGCCGACGGGACGCCGGAGGACGGGGTGCCCACCGGGCCCCTGGAGGGCCACCGCATCGAGGAGCTGACGGCCGACCGGTCGGGGCGGCGGCCGATCGGCCGGAAGGCCACCGTGCTGGCGGTGGCGCTCGCGACCCTGGCCGTCGGCGGCGTCCTGAGCTGGACCCTCCTCCCGGACTCCGGCCACGGCAGCGGCAGCGGCAGCGGCAGCGCCCACGGCGGCAGCTCGTCGAACGACACGGCGACCACGACCGTGGTGATCGGCGTGGACGCGCCGCTCACCGGCGGCCTGGCGAGCTTCGGCACCGGCATCAAGAACTCGGCCGACCTCGCCGTGCGGACGGCCAACCGGCGGACGTACGTCCCGGGTGTCGCCTTCGAGCTGAAGGCGCTGGACGACCAGGCCCAGCCGCAGACCGGCCGGCAGAACGCCGATGCGCTCGTCGCCGACGACCGGGTGCTCGGCGTGGTCGGTCCGCTGAACTCGAGCGTCGCCCAGTCGATGCTGCCCTCGTTCGCGTCGGCCGGGCTGGTGGACGTCTCGCCGGCCAACACCAACCCGGTGCTCACCCTGGGCGGCGACTGGCAGAAGGGCGTCAAGTCGCGCCCGTACCCCGTGTACTACCGCACCACCCCCACGGACGCCCTGCAGGGCCCGTTCGCCGCCCGGTACCTCGTCAAGGTCGCGAAGAAGACGAAGTTCTTCGTGATCGACGACCGGAAGACCTACGGCGCCGGGCTCGCCGACGGGTTCACCGCCGAGGTCGCCGCCCTCGGGGGCACGGTCGTCGGTTCGGAGCACGTGGAACCGGGCAGCAACGACCACGCCGCCCTGGTGGCGAAGGTCCGCGCCAGCGGCGCCGAGGCGGTCTACTACGGCGGGGAGTACCCGGACGCGGCGCCGCTCTCCCGGCAGCTCAAGGAGGGCGGCGCGACGGTGCCGCTGATGGGCGGCGACGGCATCTTCGACACCGAGTACACCCGGCTGAACGACCGGGCCGAGGGCGACCTGGCCACCTCGGTGGGCGCGCCCACGGAGGCGCTCGGCGGCGGGACGGCCTTCCTCGACGACTACCGGGCCGCCGGCTACCCGGAGGACGCCGGCCAGTACGGCGCCTACGCGTACGACGCGGCCTGGGCCGTCATCGAGGCGGTCAAGTCCGCGGTGGCCGCGAACGGCGGCACGCTGCCGTCCGGCGCCCGGGCCAAGGTGGCGGAGGCGATGGCGGGCGTCTCCTTCGACGGCAGGACCGGGGCGGTCTCCTTCGACGACTACGGCGACACCACCAACCGGCAGCTCACCGTCCACACGGTGCAGGGCGGCGCCTGGCACTCCGTCAGGACCGACACCTACTGACCGTCGCGCGCCCGGCCTGCGGCAGCCTCCTGCAGGGTGCGCAGCAGGCCCGCGCCGGCGGCGTCCACGGACCGGCCGGTGTTGCCGAGGACGGCGACGGCCGTGCCGGTCTCCGGGTCGAAGCCGGCGTACGAGGCGAAGCCCCCGGTGCGGCCGTTGTGCCAGACCTGCAGGTGGCCGCCCTGCTGCGGGTGCAGGCGGTGCGCCGACCAGCCGAGGTGCGTCCAGGAGAACGGGCTGGTGCGGTGCTCCACCTGCCGGGTGAGGACGATCGCCTCGGCGGTGTCGGTGGGCGCCCCGCCGAGCTGGGCGCGCAGGAAGGCGGCGAGGTCGTTGCCGGTGGAGCGCAGGCCGCCGGCGCCGGCCAGGTCGGCGAGGTGCCACGGCGCGGCGGGCCTGCGGTTGGCGGTGTGGCCGCCGGCGAGCCGGCCGGCGCCGCCGGCACCGGGCGTGACGACCGTGTCGGCGAGCCCGAGCGGCAGGCAGACCTCGCGGCGGACGAGCTGCTCGTAGTCGGTGCCGGCGCGCCGGGCGAGGGCGAGGCCGAGGAGCCCGGCGCCGAGGTTGGAGTACCGGAAGGTGCGGCCGGGCACCGAGCGGAGCCTCGTCCGGGCGAGCCCGTCGAGCAGCCGGTCGGCGGTGCAGCCGGCGTACGGGTCCGCGGCCCGCGGGTTGAGCAGGGCGGGCAGCAGCATGCCCTTGGGCAGGCGCGGCAGGCCGGAGGTGTGGGTGGCCAGGTGCTGGAGGGTGATCCGCCGGCCGCCGCGGCCGGGGACGGTGCAGCCGGGCAGCAGGCCGGCGAGCGGCTCCTCCAGGGCGGCGTCGCCGGCGAGCACCGTCCGGGCCAGCAGCAGGGCGGTGAAGACCTTGGTGATCGAGCCGATCTCGAAGAGGGTGTCCGGGCCGGGCGGCCCGGAGGCCGCGCCGCCGGCCCGCCCGGCGCCGCGGATCTCCGCCGCGCCGTCCGCGAGGCCGACCACCACCGCGCCGACCTGCTGCTCCGCCAGCCGGTCGGCGGTCCGTCCCACGAGGTCCCCCAGCTCTGCCATGTCCACAACCCTAGGCGCGGCCCGCGACCGGCCCGTCCGCCCGCATGAGGAATCCCACCCCCTCCGCCTCGTCCGCCAGGTGTACGCCGCTGGACGGACCGGGCACCGGCCCGGCTCCCCCGGAAGACAGACCCGGCCCGCCGCGCCGACGGGCCCTCAGTCCCGGCGCCCGGACCGCGGTATGACGGACCGCCGGCCACCATGGCTCCCGGGCAGGAACTTCGCGCACGGACGGCCCTTGTCTCGGAAGCATCTCAGCTGGTGAACGGGTTGCGCACATCACCTTGACAGCGAAGGAAGGGTTACCTAAGTTCTGCTGGCATGTCTCCGCAGTCGCACCACCGCACCGAGGACGCCGACCGCCCCGAGCCGTCGACGGCCTTCGTCTTCGACATCACCGCCGACGAGATCCGCCGCCGGTCGCTGGCGGCCGCCTCGCTCGGGCCCACCCGGGACATCGCCGAGGAGGAGCGCCGCGAGGCCGAGGCCTACGCCCTGCTCTACTCTGGCCTGGACGCCGAGCAGCAGCGGCTCTACGACGACCTCGTCACGGCGGGCGTGCTCCCCGTGGAGGAGCGGACCGATGCTGCCCGTTGACCCGCAGGCCGACATCGGTCGCCGCGCGTGGATCGCCTGCCCCAACTGCGACGACGCCCGCGACTGCGCGCCCTGCGGGGAGCGCCGGTCCTGCTCCGAGCACTGGCGCTACCTGATCTCCAACACCGGAAGCCTGCTCCACCTGCAGTGCCCCGGCTGCACCCACGTGTGGGACCACGAGACCGGCTTCGGCGCCACCCGCTCGGCCCTCGGCCGGGTGCCCGGCCCGCGCCGCTCCGAGCCGACGGCCGGCGTGCTGCCCGAGGACGGCCCGGAGGCCGGCGACCGGGCACCGCACGACGCACCGTGATCCACGGCGGACCGTGATCCACCGGGGGGTCGGGCAAGCCCTAGACTGCGCGGCATGAACGCCACGCCCGACGACCGGCTCGAACGCCTCGTCCGCCTCGCCGCAGGCAGCTACCTGCTGGTCACCACCTTCAAGAAGGACGGCACGGCGGTCCCCACCCCGGTGTGGGTGGTGCGGGACGGCGACGCGCTGGGCGTCTGGACGGTCTCCGACTCCTGGAAGGTCCGCCGGATCCGCAACCGGGCGGACGTGCTGGTCGGCCCGTGCGACGTCCGCGGCAGGCCGACCGGCGAGCAGGTGCCCGGCACCGCCGAGATCTGCCCGCCCGAGAAGACCGCCGCCTACCGCACCCTGCTGCGGCAGAAGTACGGCCTGCTCGGCGTGCTCACCCTGCTCGGCAGCAGGGTCCGCCGCGGCGACCGCGGCACGGTCGGCATCCGGATCACCCTGACCTGACCCGCGGCACCGCCCGCGGGAACACGACGCGCCCGACGGCGCGGCCGGGCGGACCCGGTCGCGCCGTCGGGCGCGGTCGCACGTGGCGGGTGCTCAGTTCTCCGCGAGCAGTTCGAGGGTGTCGATGACGCGGTTGGAGAAGCCCCACTCGTTGTCGTACCAGGCGACCACCTTGACGTGCTTGCCGTCGACCCGGGTGAGGGCGGCGTCGAAGATGGACGAGGCGGGCTGGCCGGTGATGTCGCCGGAGACCAGCGGCTCGTCGGCGTAGTCGAGGATGCCCTTGAGCGGGCCGTCCGCGGCGGCGCGGTAGGCGGCGAGCACCTCCTCGCGGGTGACCTCGCGGGAGACCGTGGTGTTCAGCTCCACGATCGAGCCGACCGGGACGGGCACCCGGATCGAGTCGCCGGACAGCTTGCCGTCGAGCTGCGGCAGCACCAGGCCGATGGCCTTCGCGGCGCCGGTGGTGGTCGGCACGATGTTCACGCCGGCGGCGCGGGCGCGGCGCAGGTCGCGGTGCGGGCCGTCCTGGAGGTTCTGCTCCTGGGTGTAGGCGTGCACGGTGGTCATGAAGCCGTGCTCGATGCCGGCCAGGTCGTCCAGGACGGAGGCCAGCGGGGCGAGCGCGTTGGTGGTGCACGAGGCGTTCGAGACGATCACGTGCCGGGCGGGGTCGTACGCGTCGGTGTTCACGCCGTAGGCGAGGGTGACGTCGGCGCCGTCGGAGGGGGCGCTGACCAGCACGCGGCGGGCGCCGGCCGTGATGTGGGCGCGGGCGGCGTCCGCGGCGGTGAAGCGGCCGGTGGCCTCCAGCACGATGTCGACGCCGAGCTCGGCCCACGGCAGGTTGGCCGGCTCGCGCTCGGCGAGCACCTTGATGCGGCGGCCGTCGACGACCAGGTCGGTGCCGTCGATCTCGACGGAGCGGTCGAGCCGGCCGAGCGCGCTGTCGTACTTGAGCAGGTGGGCGAGCGCGTCCGGGGCGGTGAGGTCGTTGATGGCGACGACCTCCAGCTTGCTGTCGCGCTCCAGCAGGGCGCGCAGGGTGTTGCGTCCGATGCGGCCGAATCCGTTGACGGCGATGCGGGTCATGGAGGTTCCTCTCGTGTCGTCCCGCCATCCATGGTCGGCATCCCGGCGCCCGGCGGACAGTGGCCCGGATGACAGCGTGCGCAAGGATCTCGCCAGATCCTTCGCCAACGCTCGCAAGGATCCCGCCACCCCGCCCGGCGGCCCCCGACGGAGCACCCCGTCGGGGGCCCGGATCCGGCCCTCAGGCCGAGAAGGTGTGGCGGTACTCCGTCGGGGAGGTGCCGAGGATCCGGTGGAAGTGCAGGCGCAGGTTGGCGCCGGTGCCGAGGCCGACCCGGTCGGCGATCTGCTCCACGCCGAGGTCGGTGCGCTCGAGCAGCTCGCGTGCCAGGTCGACGCGGGCCCGCAGCACCCACTGCATCGGCGTGTAGCCGGTATCCTCCACGAACCGCCGGGAGAAGGTGCGCCCGGAGACCTTGGCGTTGCGGGCCAGGTCCTCCAGGGTCAGCGGTTCGGCGAGGTGGGCGAGGGCCCACTCCCGGGTGTCCGCGAAGAGGTCGCCGAGCGGCTCGGGGACGCTCCGCGGCACGTACTGCGCCTGCCCGCCGCTGCGGTAGGGCGCCGCCACCAGCCGCCGCGCCACGTGGTTGGAGAGCCCCACGCCGTGGTCGCGGCGGAGCAGGTGCAGGCACAGGTCGATGCCGGAGGCGGCGCCCGCGGAGGTGAGCACGTCGCCCTCGTCGACGAACAGCACGTTGGCGTCGACCCGTACCAGCGGGTGCCGTTCGGCGAGGGCCCGGGTGTAGTGCCAGTGGGTGGTGGCCCGCTTGCCGTCGAGGAGTCCGGTCGCGGCGAGGGCGAAGGCGCCGGTCGAGATCGCGGCGAGGCGGGTGCCGCGGGCGTGGGCGGCGGTGAGTGCGGCGACGACCTCGGCCGGCGGTTCGGTGATGGCCGGCTCGCGGTAGCCGGGGATGAAGACGGTGTCGGCCTGCTCGAAGGCTTCCAGACCGTCCGCCACGTGGTACGAGAGGCCGTCGCCGCCGGTCACCAGCCCCGGTGCGGCTCCGCAGACCCGCACGTCGTAGGGCATGCTCGGCCGGTTGGAGAACACCTGGGCGGGGATGCCCACGTCGAGCGGCTTCGCGCCCTCCAGCACGAGCACCGCGACCTGGTGGTTCCTCCGCCCCATCGGGCCTCCTCCTGCGCACTCCGCGGCCACCGGTCGTCCGCTCCCCCGCGGATGGCCCGAACGACGGCTGTCGCAAGCATCCTGCCACCTGTGCCCGGCCGGGGCCCCGGCACGGCTCAGCCCCCCCGGTGGTGGAGGGCGCCGAGGACGGCCAGGTCCTCGGCGGTGAGCCGGAGGGCGGCGGCCGCCACGTTGGCGGTCAGGTGGTCCGGGTCGCCGGTGCCGGGGATGGCGAGCACGTGCGGGCCGCGGTGCAGCGTCCAGGCGATCCGGACCTGGGCGGGGCTCACGCCGTGGCGGCGGGCGACCGCGAGGACCTCCGGCGGTTCCTCCCCGGTGCTCCCCGCCTGCCGTCCGGGGCCGGCGATCGCGTAGAACGGCACGAAGGCGGTGCCCCGCTCGCCGCAGGCGTGGAGCAGCGCCTCCTGCTCGGGCGGGCTGCCGATGCCGTAGGGGTTCTGCACGCAGACGACCGGGGCGATCGCCGCGGCCTCGGCGAGGTGGTCGGCGGTGACGTTGGAGAGACCGAGGTGGCGGATCAGGCCGGCCTCGCGGAGTTCGGCGAGGGCGCCGAAGCGGTCGGCGACCGGGTCGGTGCCGACGACCCGCAGGTTGACCAGGTCCAGGTGGTCGCGGCCGAGCTGGCGCAGGTTCTCCTCGACCTGGCCGCGCAGTTGCTCGGGGGTGGCGTGCGGCAGCCACCGGCCGGAGCGGTCCCGGCCGGGGCCGACCTTGGTGGCGATGACGAGGTCGTCGGGGTAGGGCGCCAGGGCGCGGTTGATCAGCTCGTTGGCGGACCGCAGCGGCGAGAAGTAGAAGGCCGCGGTGTCGATGTGGTCGACGCCGAGGTCGACGGCGCGGCGCAGCACGGCGATCGCCTGCTCGCGGTCGCGGGCACGGCGCGGCGGACCAGGGCGGGGCCGGTCTGCGGCAGGCGCATGGCGCCGAAGCCGAGCCGGTTGACCGTCAGGTCGCCGAGGGCCCAGGTGCCGGCCGCGGCCGCGGCCGGGGTGATGGTCTGTGAGGTCATGTCCGGCATCATCGGCGGGGCCGTAGAGTGGCCGCCATTGATTCGGGCAGGGGCGAATCCGGGCGGGGGCGCGGGTGGCGGAGCTGGTCTTCTCGGTGCGGGACCTGGCGCAGATGCGGTTCGCCGTGTCGCCGATGTGGGAGGTGGGGCCGAGTCTGCGGCTGCTGCGGTCGGGGGTGGTGCATCCGGTGCACCGGCGGTGGGCCGAGCAGGTGCGGCCGCGGCTGGCGGCGGCGGGTCTGGACCGGGGCCGCCTCGCCGAGTTGGTGCCGCCGTCGGGGTACGTGCCGGACTTCCTCAATCCGACGCCCGCGGCGCCGGTCGCCGAGCTCGCCGAGGAGGTGGACGGCATCCTGGCGACCCCGCCGGAGCGGGTCCGCCGCGACCTGGACCGGCTGCGGCGCGAGCAGCGCGGGCTGGGCCCGCGCACGGAGGCGCTGTACGCCCGGCCGGAGGCCCGGCTCGCCGGGGTGGCCGAGGAGGTGCGGCAGTACTGGGAGTTGGCGCTCGCGCCGTACTGGGCGCGGATCCGGGCCGTGCTGGACGCGGACGTGGCGCACCGGGCACGACAGGTCGCGGAGCGCGGCGCGGCGCACCTGCTGGGCGGTCTGCACGCCTCGGTGCGGTGGGACGAGGACACCCTGCGGCTGCTGCGCCGGTCGAGCGCGATCTCCCGGCCGACGGCGGGCCGGGGGCTGCTGCTGATCCCGTCGGTCTTCACCGGTCCGGTCCCGTTCACCCGGGTCTCCCCGCCGGACCCGCCGCAACTCGCCTATCCCGCCCGGGGGATCGGCTCGCTCTGGGAGGCGCCGTCCGGGGACGGGGGCGAGGCGCTGGCGGCCGTGCTGGGCCGTACCCGGGCCCGGCTGCTGGCGGAGCTGGACTCCCCCGCCTCGACCACCGAACTGGCCCGCCGCACCGCCCTGTCGCCGGCCGCGGTCTCCGAGAACCTGACCGCGCTGCGCGCCGCAGGTCTGACCACGGCCCACCGCGTCGGCCGCTCCGTGCTGTACGCCCGCACGGCGGCCGCGGACACCCTGCTCGCGGCGCCCGCCGCGGCGGGCGGCTGAGCGGTCCAGCCGTTCAGCCGTCCTCGCGCACCAGGCCGCAGCTGAACGGGAAGGACCGCAGGAACTCCCGCCGGTCCCGGTCCGGTTCGGCCTCCGGGCGGACGGCGATCCCGCACCGCAGCGCCCCGGCCCGCCCGCGGGCGCCGCGGACCGGTCAGGAATGGAGAAGCCCTGCTCACCGCTGCGCGGCTAGCGTGACGGCCATGGACATCACCATTCAGTGGACCTTCCTCCCGCACACCGACCCGGAGGCCTCGCTGGCCTTCTACCGCGACCTCCTCGGCTTCGAGGTCCGCAACGACGTCGGCAACGGTGCGATGCGGTGGATCACCGTCGGCCCGGCGGAGCAGCCCGGCATGTCGATCGTCCTGGAGCCGCCCGGCATGGACCCGGGCATCACCGAGGACGAGCGCCGCACCATCACCGAGATGATGGCCAAGGGCACCTATGCCCGGATCACCCTGGCCACCGCCGACCTGGACGGCGTCTTCGACAAGCTGAAGGCGGGCGGCGCCGAGTTCGTCCAGGAGCCGACCGACCAGCCGTACGGCCTGCGCGACTGCGCCTTCCGCGACCCCGCGGGCAACCTGGTCCGTTTCAACCAGACCGGCTGAGCCGTCCGCGGCCGCGGCCCGACCCCGCCCCACCGGGTGGCGGACGGGCCGCGGCCGCATCGGCGGAAGTGCACCGGGCGCGACGCCCGGGCTGGTTGGATCGGACCGGGCAAGGCCGGCGGTGACCGCGGACGCGGCCCGCCCGACGGACGGACGGACGGAGAGACGATGAGCAGGGCCACGGGGACGGACGGGCAGCAGCCCACCATGCACGGTGCCGACAGCCACCACGTGATCCGCGTGCACGGCGCGCGCGAGAACAACCTCAAGGACGTCAGCATCGAGATCCCGAAGCGCCGGCTGACGGTGTTCACGGGCGTCTCCGGCTCGGGCAAGAGCTCGCTGGTGTTCGACACCATCGCGGCCGAGTCGCAGCGGCTGATCAACGAGACCTACAGCGCCTTCGTGCAGGGTTTCATGCCGACGCTGGCGCGGCCCGAGGTCGACGTCCTCGAGGGGCTGACCACCGTGATCACCGTCGACCAGCAGCGGATGGGCGCCGACCCCCGTTCCACGGTCGGCACCGCCACCGACGCCAACGCGATGCTGCGGATCCTGTTCAGCCGGCTGGGCGAGCCGCACATCGGCCCGCCCAGCGCGTACGCCTTCAACGTGCCGTCCGTCCGCGCGAGCGGGGCGATCACCGTCGAGCGCGGCGACCGGAAGACGGTGAAGGCGACCTTCAACCGCACCGGCGGCATGTGTCCGGGCTGCGAGGGCCGCGGCTCGGTCACCGACATCGACCACGCGGAGCTGTACGACGAGGCCAAGTCGCTCGCCGGGGGCGCGATCACCGTGCCCGGCTACAAGGCCGGCGGCTGGAACCACCGGCTGTACAGCGAGTCGGGCTTCTACGACCCCGAGAAGCCGATCCGCGACTACACGGCGAAGGAGCTGCACGACTTCCTGCACCACGAGCCGGTCAGGATGAAGATCGCCGGGATCAACATGACCTACGAGGGCCTGATCCCGCGGATCCAGAAGTCGATGCTCGCCAAGGACCGGGAGGGGATGCAGCCGCACGTCCGGGAGTTCGTGGACCGCGCGGTCACCTTCACGACCTGTCCCGAGTGCGGGGGCTCCCGGCTGAGCGAGGGCGCCCGGGCGTCGAAGATCGGGCGGATCAGCATCGCCGACGCCTGCGCGATGGAGATCCGCGACCTCGCCGAGTGGGTCCGCGACCTCGCCGAGCCCTCGGTGGCGCCGCTGCTGGCCTCGCTGCAGCGGACCCTCGACTCCTTCGTGGAGATCGGGCTCGGCTATCTCTCGCTCGACCGGGCGGCCGGCACGCTGTCCGGCGGCGAGGCGCAGCGGGTCAAGATGATCCGCCACCTCGGCTCGGCGCTGACCGACGTCACCTACGTCTTCGACGAGCCCACCGCGGGCCTGCACCCGCACGACATCCAGCGGATGAACGAGCTGCTGCTGCGGCTGCGGGACAAGGGCAACACGGTGCTCGTCGTCGAGCACAAGCCGGAGACGATCGCGATCGCCGACCACGTCGTGGACCTCGGCCCGGGCGCCGGCACGGCGGGCGGCAGCGTCTGCTTCGAGGGCACCCTGGACGGCCTGCGGGCCAGCGGCACCGTCACCGGCCGGCACTTCGACGACCGGGCCGCGCTCAAGAAGGACTTCCGGACGCCCAGCGGCCGGCTGGAGATCCGCGGCGCGTCGACGCACAACCTGCGCGACGTCGACGTGGACGTGCCGCTCGGGGTGCTGACGGTGATCACCGGTGTGGCGGGTTCGGGCAAGAGCTCGCTGGTCCGCGGGTCCCTGTTCTCGGGGCGGACTCCCGGGGCGGACGGGGTGATCGCGGTCGACCAGACGCCGATCCGCGGCTCCCGGCGGAGCAACCCGGCGACGTACACCGGGCTGCTCGACCCGATCCGCAAGGCCTTCGCCCAGGCGAACGGCGTGAAGCCGGCGCTGTTCAGCGCCAACTCCGAGGGCGCCTGCCCGACCTGCAACGGCGCCGGGGTCGTCTACACGGACCTGGCGATGATGGCCGGCGTGTCCAGCACCTGCGAGGACTGCGAGGGCCGGCGGTTCGACGCCTCGGTGCTGGAGTACCGGCTCGGCGGCCGGGACATCAGCGAGGTGCTGGCGATGCCGGTGACCGAGGCCGAGGAGTTCTTCGGCGCGGGTGAGGCGCGCACCCCGGCCGCGCACCGGATCCTCCAGCGGCTCGCCGACGTCGGCCTCGGCTACCTCGCCATCGGCCAACCGCTGACCACGCTGTCGGGCGGCGAGCGGCAGCGGTTGAAGCTGGCCACCCACATGGCGGAGAAGGGCGGCGTCTACGTCCTCGACGAGCCGACCACCGGTCTGCACCTCGCCGACGTGGAGCAGCTGCTCGGGCTGCTCGACCGGCTGGTCGAGTCCGGCAAGTCCGTCGTCGTCATCGAGCACCACCAGGCGGTGATGGCGCACGCCGACTGGATCATCGACCTCGGCCCGGGGGCCGGCCACGACGGTGGCCGGATCGTCTTCGAGGGCACGCCGGCCGACCTGGTCGCCGCCCGCTCGACCCTCACCGGCGAGCACCTCGCCGCGTACGTGGGCGCCTGACCACCCCCGACCGTGCCCGGCCCGACCGGCCCTCACCGACCCCGGCCGACCCGACCCGCCGCGCTCAGCCGGCGGGCGGGCCGACCGGGTCGGCGAGGCCCGGCGGGTCGTCCACCCTGCCCGGCCCGGCCGCCCACGGCGGGCAACCTGCCGGATCCCGCGCCGCCGGTGCGGATCGACGGTGCGTCAGACGAGCGAGGCCAGGTCGATGACGGTGTAGCCGCGGGACTCCACGGCGTCGACGACGGCGGGCAGGGCGCGGGAGTCGACGTTCGGCCCCGAGGTCTCGGTGGAGCCGAGGTGCATCTGGAGGATCGTGCCGGGCCGGATCGCCCGGACGGCGCGGTCCACCGCGTCCTGGACGCTCACGCCGCCACCCTCGCCGAGGTAGCCGAGGGTGTCGTCGGTGAACTCGATGTCGGCGTAGCCGAGCGCGTTGACCTGGGCGATCGCGGACGGGCTGGTCTCGCTGTAGGGGAAGCGGTAGAAGGGCAGCGGGTCGGTGCCGGTGGCCCCGCGGATCGCCTCGGCGGCGCGCTCCACCTGCTCGCGCAGGCCGGCCGCGTCGAGGTCGGAGAGTTCGGGGTGGTCGTAGGAGTGGCTGGCGACGCCGTGCTCGGCGGCGAGGGCTGCGGCCGCCTCCGGGTTGGCCTCCGCGAACTGCCCGGTCAGGAAGAAGGTGGCGGGGACGCCGCGGCCGCGCAGCTCGTCGAGGACGGCGTCGATGCCGTCGTCGTTCCAGGCGGCGTTGAAGGTGAGGGCCACCACCGGGTCGTCGGTGGGGATCCGCCGGATCTCCTCGCCGAAGAGGTCGGCCAGTCCGCGGCGGGCCGGGAGCGGCCGGGGCCGGTCCGGGCCGGGACCGGCGGGACCGGCGGGACGCCGGAAGTCCGCCGGGCTGCCGAGCGGGAGGACGAGGGCGGCGCCCGCGGCGAGGAACGTCCGCCGCCGGAGCGGCTGCTGAGGGTGCGTCATCAGCGCAGTATCCGGTCGTTCCGGGACGCCCGGCGCCCGACACGCCTGCGCGGCGGGCGGGCCGTCCGCCGGTGGGGTGCGACACGCTCGGCGGGTGGGCGGGGCGTGACTCGCCGTGCGGCGGGTGATAGGCCGGAGGCTGTGCGGGGAGGCGCTCCCCGGCCGGGCGGCGTCCGACGGCGCCCGGGTGCGACGGCAGACGGGATGGCGGGCATGCCTCTGGAGGGCGAGTACGAGCCGAGTCCGGAGCAGTGGGTGCGGGACCAGGTGGAGCTGTACGAGAGCTCGGGCGGCACGCGGGGCACCACCCTGCGGGGCATGCCGGTGGTCCTCCTCACCACGCTCGGCGCACGCAGCGGCAAGATCCGCAAGACCCCGCTGATGCGGGTCGAGCACGACGGCAGGTACGCGGTCGTCGCCTCGATGGGCGGGTCACCCCGCCACCCGGTCTGGTACCACAACGTGGTGGCGAACCCGCTGGTCGAGCTGCAGGACGGGCCCGTCCGGCAGGAGATGTCCGCCCGTGAGCTCGGCGGCGCGGAGAAGGCCGAGTGGTGGGAGCGCGCGGTGGCGGCCTTCCCCGACTACGCGGCGTACCAGAAGCGGACGGAGCGGGAGATCCCGGTCTTCCTGCTGGAGCCCGTCGGCCATGGCTGACCGCTCGGCGGCTGACCGGGTCAGGTGTCGCCGACCGGTCGGCGCGCGGCGGGGACGGACGTCAGGGCCGCCAGCCGGCGGTGGCGCCGAGGACGACGAGCAGCAGCACCGCGCCCGCGTTCGTCCGCGGGTAGCAGAGCAGCAGCGCGCCGAACTCCCGCAGGACGGCGCCGGGCCAGAGCACTCCGGCCGTCGGCGCGCCGACCACCTGCCCGGACACGCCGGCCCGCCGGGCCTCGACGGCGGTGCGCAGCACGTGGAAGTTGCTGGTGACCACGGTGCACCGGTAGTCGGGCCGGTGGTCGCGCATCAGCCGGTCGCTGAACCGCAGGTTCTCCGCGGTGTTGCGGGAGCGGTCCTCCCGCAGCACCGCGGCGGCGGGCACGCCCCGGTCGGCGGCGTACCGGGCCATCGCCTCGGCCTCGCTGAGCTGCTCGTCGGTGCCCTTGCCACCGGAGACCACCAGGACGGGCGCCGGCGGCCCGTTGCGCTCCTGCTCGGCGCGGAGGCCGAGGGCGCGGTCGAGCCGGGCGGCGAGCAGCGGCGACACCCGGTCGTCGTCGTCCAGTCCGGCGCCCAGCGCCACCACGAAGTCGACCTGCCGGGGCGGCGGGATCCGGCCGTACAGCGCCGAGTACCCGAGGCAGCACAGCAGCAGGAACGCCAGGTAGCCGGCGACCAGCAGGGCGGCCGCGGCGGCCGCGTGCAGCGGCCGGGAGTCGACCCGGGCCGCCGTCCACAGCACCCCGATCAGCACCAGCCCGGCCGACCCGGCGAGCAGCGGCAGCAGGTGGACGGGGCTGCCGCCCGCCCGGCGCACCATCAGCACCCCGTTGCCGACCAGCAGCACGGCCACGGCCAGCGCGGCGAGCAGGGCGGCGACCGGCAGTGCGTCGGCGACGGCGCGGGCCGTGCCCGGCGGCAGCCGGTCCAGCTCGCCCAGCAGACCGGCGGCCGCGGCCGCCACGGCCAGCCCGAGCAGCACCGCGTTGCTCAGCCGCCGCAGGTCCCGCGCGGCGCCGATCACGAAGAGGACCAGCAGAACAGCGGCGAGCAGGAAGGCGACCATGCCGCGATGGTAGGCGCCCGCACCCGAACGGCGGCACGGCCGGGCCCAGGAGGGGCCGCTTCAGGGGCGCGTGGGGCATCTCCCGGCGCCCTTCGAAGACACGTCCTAGCGGGCGGCCGGGAGGCCGTACTCGGGCAGGGCGATGTCGCCGGCCTTGGCGAACTGGGCGGCCAGCAGCTGCCGCATCGGCCAGCGGTTCATCGACCGCATCGACATCGTGCGCAGCCGGATCGCCAGCGCACTGTTCGGGGCGAATCCGCCGGCGCCGCCGGGCGGCAGCTCCTGGGCCTTGGTGACGTACGGCCGCATCACCCGGTCGTAGCGCCGGAACGCGGCGGCGAGGTCGCCGCCGGCGGCGGCCGCCTCGCCGGCCAGGACGTAGGCGCCGACCAGGGCGAGGCTGGTGCCGAGGCCGGTGAGCGGCGAGGGGCAGTGGCCCGCGTCGCCGAGCAGCGCGACCCGGCCGCGGGACCAGGTGTCCAGGTGGACCTGGCCGAGCGAGTCCAGGTGGAAGTCGGTGGAGCGGCGCATCGCGTCCAGCAGCCTCGGCGTCTCCCAGCCGACGCCGGCGAACCGCCGTGCCACGAGCTCCTGCTGGGCGGCGGTGTCCCGGCGGTCGAACTCCAGCGGTCCCGAACGGAAGCCGAAGCCCGCCTTGACCTCGCCGGGCAGGCGGCCGGGGCGCACCGAGGCGACCAGGCCGCCCGGCGCGTTGTGCATCAGGTACCAGCCGTCCAGGTCGAGCTCGGTCTCGGCGGTGAACCAGGCGAGGTAGAGGTCGAGCGGCCGCACGCACTGCGACTCCGGGCCGAAGGCCAGGCCGCGGACCACCGAGTGCATGCCGTCGGCGCCGATGACGGCGGCGTAGCGCCGCGTCCCGGCCCGTTCGAAGTCGACGGTGACGCCGTCGGCGTCCTGGGCGAGCGCGGTGACGGTGTCGTCGAAGAGGTACTCGGTGTAGGGCGCGGTGTCCTCGTACAGCAGGCCGGCGAGGTCACCGCGGAGGATCTCGATCTCGGAGACGATGCCCTCGCCGCCGAAGGCGTCGGCGGGCAGCCGGGAGGTGATCCGGCCCGCCGCGTCGACGGTGGCGATGCCCTTCTGGTCGAGGCTCAGTTCGCGGGCCCGCTCCATCAGGCCCATCCGCGAGATGACGGTGCGTCCGGCGCCGCGGAGGTCGACGGTCTGGCCGCCCGGGCGCGGCGCGGGTGCGCGCTCCACGACGGTCACCGTGAAGCCGGCCGCGTGCAGCCAGTGGGCGAGGGCCGGACCGGCGATGCCGCCGCCGGAGATCAGGATGTCTGTGTTCCCCATGCCGTCGAATGTACGCTGTACGCATCGCACCGCGCAAGCCAGAAATCGCCTTCCCAGCAGGGCGTTTACCTCGGGTGCACTAGTGCTCCTGATGGGTGGTGCACTGCCCTCGGGCGGTCCGGGCGCAGGTGTGGCTAGGCTGACCGGCAGAGCAAGGTGCACTAGTGCGGAGGGGACGGCATGGACCGGACCGACGGATCGCGGTACCGCAGGATCGTCGACGAGCTGCGGGCCAGGATCGAACGGGGCGAACTGGCCCCGGGCGACCGGGTTCCCTCCACCCGGGAGATCACCCGGCAGTGGGGCGTCGCCATGGCGACCGCGACCAAGGCGCTCACCGAACTCCGCCGCACGGGGCTGGTCCGCGCCGTCCCGGGCATCGGCACCGTCGTGGCCGCGCCGCAGGCACCGTCCCCGGCCGGTCCTCCCCCGGCGGCCCCTCTCCCGGCCCCCGTGAAGGCTCCCCGCACCGCCGCCACCGACCCCCGCGGCAGCCGGGACGCCGCCCTGACGGCGGACCGGATCGTGGCCGCCGCAACGGCGGTCGCCGACGCGGAGGGCCTCGCCGCACTCTCCATGCGGCGCGTCGCCGCCGAACTCGGCGTCGCCACCATGTCGCTCTACCGGCACGTGGCCGACAAGGACGACCTGCTGCTGCGGATGCTCGACACCGCCCTCGCCGAGTTCGGCTTCCCCGACGAACGGCCCGACGGCTGGCGCGAACCGCTCGCCCTCGCCGCCCGGATGCTCTGGGACACCTGCCGCCGCCACCCCTGGCTCGCACCCGCGCTCTCCATGACGCGGCCCCAGATCGTCCCCTCCGCCATGCCGTTCACCGAATGGGTGCTCGGCGCCCTCGACGGCCGCGGCCTCGACCCGTGGACGGTCTTCACCACCCACCTCACGCTGTTCAACTACGTCCGCGGCACCGCCGTCAACGTCGAGTCGGAGAGCACCGCCATGGCCGACAGCGGCCTCGACGCCGACGAGTGGATGGCCACCCAGGAACCGGCCCTGCTGGCCCTGATGGACACCGGCCGCTTCCCCCTCCTGCAACGACACGTCACCGACGGCTACGACTTCGACCTCGACCGCCTCTTCGAGTTCGGCCTGCAACGCCTCCTCGACGGCATCGCCGCCCTGATCGACGGCCCGCGCCCCGGCCCGGCCACCGCGTAGCATCGGCCCGTTCGCTGTCGGACGCTCAGGAGGCCGTCGTGGAGATGTTCCGGTTCGACCGCGCGGAGACGGTCGTCGACCGGTTCGGCAGCACGGGCACCGCAGCCACCGGCGTCGCGTCGGGCGAGGGGGCGGTACGGCTGACCTGCCTGACGATCGCACCCGGCGGCGTCCTCGGCGCCCATCCGGCACCGGTGGAGCAACTGTTCCTGGTCGTCGCCGGCGAGGGCTGGGTCGCCGGCCCGGACGGCACCCGGGTGCCCGTCTCCGCCGGGGACGCCGTGCACTGGGCCACCGGCGAGGAACACGGCTCCGGCAGCACGACCGGGCTCACCGCCCTTGCGCTGGAAGGGCCGTCGGTGCGGCCCCTCGCCCCGGCGGCGGGTGGGCCTGCGGCGGGGTGAGGGCGGGGGGATCAGGCGCTCGGCTCGGAGAAGGTGAGGCCGCCGGCGGCGAGGGGGCGGCGGTCCGCGGCGGTCGGGGCCTCCTGGCCGGGCGGGGGCAGGAAGAGGGCACGGTCGATCGGCGGCAGCGGCCGCCGGTCGGGGACGCCCGGCGCGTCGGTGTGCGGGGCGGAGAAGACGGGCAGGCCCAGCGGGCGGCGATCATCGGTCACGAGCGGCAGCCTGTCCCATCGGCCCCCTCCCGGGCAACGGGATTCCCCCGGGAGTCCGCGCAGATGCTGTGAAGACCCACCGGACGGAAGGCGGATCAGGGGTGCAGGGAGCTGCGCGACCCGGATGCGGCTCAACGATGGACTCGGGCCGAGCCTGAACCTGTCCGGAAACCCGCCCCCGGACTGCGCAGTTCCCCGCGCCCCTGGTCTGCCCGGGCCCGATCGCTGCGTGCACCGCATCCGGACTGCGCAGTTCTCACCCGGCCTTCGGCCGGGAGGCGCCCCCGCGCCCCTGGTGGCGGTGCCGCTGGTCCGCTGCCCCTGGGGGCTTCACGGCTCGAAGCGGTAGCCCATGCCGGGTTCGGTGACGAAGTGGCGGGGGTTGGAGGGGTCGTCCTCGAGTTTGCGGCGGAGTTGGGCCATGTAGACCCGCAGGTAGTTGGTCTCGGTGCGGTAGGCCGGCCCCCACACCTCCTGCAGCAGTTGCTTCTGGCTGACGAGGCGGCCGGCGTTGCGCGCGAGCACCTCCAGCAGGTGCCACTCGGTGGGCGTCAGGCGGACGTCGGTGCCGCCGCGGTGGACCTTCTTGGCGGCGAGGTCGACGGTGAAGGACCCGGTGGTGAGCACGGCCTCGGTGCCGCCGGCGGTCACCGGTTCGGCGCGGCGGACGGCGGCCCGCAGCCGGGCCAGGAACTCGTCCATGCCGAAGGGCTTGGTGACGTAGTCGTCGGCTCCGGCGTCGAGCGCCTCGACCTTCTCGTCGGAGGCATGCCGGGCGGAGAGGACGATGATCGGGACGCGGGTCCAGCCGCGCAGGCCGCGGATCACCTCGGTGCCGTCCATGTCGGGCAGGCCGAGGTCGAGGACGACGACGTCCGGGGGCCTGGCGGCGGCCGCGGCGAGGGCGGAGGCGCCGTCGTGGGCGGCGTCCACCTCGTACTTCCGTGCCTTGAGGTTGATCACCAGGGCGCGGACGAGCTGGGGTTCGTCGTCCACCACGAGGACCCGGGTCATGGGGTGTGCGCCGCCTTTCTGCGGTTGGCTGTGCTGTGCCCCGGCGGTGGCCGGGGCACGGGTGGTTCAGGAGGTGCTGGGGGTGGGTTCGCGGGGTTCGCGGGCGGTGCGGGCGGCGGCGGCCAGCGAGACCACCATGGTGAGTCCGCCGCCGGGGGTGTCCTCGGCGGTGATGCTGCCGCCCATGGCTTCGGCGAAGCCGCGGGCGACGGCGAGGCCGAGTCCGACGCCGTTGCCGCGCGGGGCGTCGCCGTGCCGCTGGAAGGGCGCGAAGATCCGTTCCCGGGCCTCTTCGGGGACGCCGGGGCCGCGGTCGGCGACGCGCAGTTCGACGCGGTCGCCACCGGGCAGCCGGAGGGCGTCGGCCCGGACGGTGACGGGCAGGTCGGGCGGGCTGTACTTGACGGCGTTCTCGACCAGGTTGGCGACGACCCGTTCCAGCAGCCCGGAGTCGGCGCGCACCAGCGGCAGGTCCTCCGCGACGTCGAGCCGGACGGCGCCGGCGGGCACTCCGGCGAGGGCGAGCGGGACGACCTCGTCGAGGTCGACGTCGCGCTGCAGCGGGGTGACGCTGCCGGTCTGCAGCCGGCTCATGTCGAGCAGGTTGTTGATCAGCTGGTTGAGCCGGTCGGCGCCCTCCTCGATGCCGGCGAGCAGTTCGGCCTCGTCCTCGGGGCTCCAGGCGACGTCCTCGGAGCGCAGTGAGGTGACGGCGGCCTTGATGCCGGCGAGCGGGGTGCGCAGGTCGTGCGAGACGGCGGCGAGCAGCGCGGTGCGGATCCGGTTGTTGTCGGCGAGCCGGCGGGCCTCGGCGGCCTCCTCGGCGAGCCGTTGCCGTTCGAGGACGGCGACGGCCTGGGCGGCGAAGGCGCCGAGCATCCGGCGGTCGCCGGCGGGCAGCACCCGGCCGGTGAGGACGAGGGCGAGCCGGTCGCCGACGGGGACGTCGACGGTGGCGTCCTCGGGACGGGCGGCCGGGCGGTGGCCGACGGCGGCGCGGGTCTGCCAGGAGCCGCGGTCGCCGGGGCGTTCCAGCAGGGCGACGGACTCCATCTGGAAGGTCTCCCGGACGCGTTCGAGCAGGTCCTCGGGTCCGTCCTGGCCGCGCAGCGCGCTGCCGGCGAGGAAGGCGAGGGTCTCGGCCTCGGCCCGGCTGCGGGCGGCCTGCTGGGAGCGGCGGGCGGCGAGGTCGACCACCGAGGCGACGGCGATGCCGACGCCGACGAAGACGCCGAGGGCGAGGATGTTGGCCCGGTCGGTGATGGTGAAGGTGTGGGTGGGCGGGGCGAAGTAGTAGTTCAGCAGCGCCGAGCCGACCAGGGCGGAGGCGATCGCCGGGAAGACGCCGCCGGCCAGGGCGGCGCCGACGGTGAGGGTGAGGAAGAGCAGGACGGCGGTGGGCAGGCCGACGCCGGGGCCGAGGGCGAGCAGCAGCAGGGTGAGCAGGACGGGGCCGAGGCAGCCGAGCAGCCAGCCCGCGACGGTGCGCAGCCGGCCGAGTTTGACGGGGAGTCGGCCGGGCAGACCGGGTCGGCCGCGGGCGGCGTGTTCGTGGGTGACGACGTGCACGTCGACGTCGCCGGACTCGCGGATGACGGTGGCGCCGACGCCGGGGTAGAGCAGGGAGCGCCAGGCGCGGCGGCGGCTGGTGCCGACGACGACCTGGGTGGCGTTGACGCCGCGGGCGAAGTCGAGCAGGCCGGCGGGGACGTCCTCGGCGAGCACGGCGTGGTAGCTGCCGCCGAGTTCCTCCACGAGGCGGCGCTGGGCGGCGAGTTCGCCGGGGGCGGCGGGGGCGGCGGGGCCTTCGGGGCGGACGATGTGCACGGCGAGCAGTTCGCTGCCGGAGCCGCGGGCGGCGATCCGGGCGGCGCGGCGGATCAGGGTGCCGCCCTCGGGGCCGCCGGTGAGACCGACGACGATGCGTTCGCGGGCGGGCCAGGTGGCGGCGATGCCCTGTTCGGTGCGGTAGCGCTGGAGGTACTCGTCGACCCGGTCGGCCGTCCAGAGCAGGGCGAGTTCGCGCAGGGCGGTGAGGTTGCCGGGGCGGAAGTAGTGCGAGAGGGCGGCGTCGACGCGGTCGGGCGGGTAGACGTTGCCGTGGGCGAGGCGGCGCCGGAGCGCTTCGGGGGACATGTCGACCAGTTCGATCTGGTCGGCGCGGCGGACGGTCTCGTCGGGCACGGTCTCGCGCTGGCGGACGCCGGTGATGCCCTCGACGACGTCGCCGAGGGATTCGAGGTGCTGGATGTTGACGGTGGAGACGACGTCGATGCCGGCGGCGAGGAGTGCCTCGACGTCCTCCCAGCGCTTGGCGTTGCGGCTGCCGGGGACGTTGGTGTGGGCGAGTTCGTCGACCAGGGCGACCTCGGGGCGGCGGGCGAGCACCGCGTCGAGGTCCATCTCGGTGAAGCGGGCGCCGCGGTGTTCGACGGTGCGGCGGGGGACGGTCTCCAGGCCGGTGGCGAGTTCGGCGGTGCGGGCGCGGCCGTGGTCCTCGACGAGGGCGACGACGACGTCGGTGCCGCGGGCGGCCCTGCGATGGGCCTCGCCGAGCATGGCGTACGTCTTCCCGACCCCGGGGGCCGCCCCGAGGTAGATCCGAAGCCTGCCGCGCGCCATGTGCACCATTCTCGTTCCACCGCGGCGCCCGCCGTTGGTCCGGACGCCTTTTCGCGCCTCCGAGCCTAGGTCCACCGGTGGGCGCAGCACCCGGTTTGTCCGGTTCGCCGGGTAGATCCTGGCGTTTTCTTGACGCGTACGGCGGCATGCCGCCGTACGCGTCACGAGTGCCCCCCCCGCGCCGCGGGTCAGCCCTGCGCGGCGGCGAACCGGGCGGCGACGTCCTGCCAGTTCACGACCTCCCACAGCCGCTCGACGTAGTCGGGGCGGACGTTGCGGTACTGCAGGTAGTAGGCGTGCTCCCAGGCGTCGAAGGCGAGCAGCGGGGTGGTGCCCTGGCCGACGTTGCCGTGATGGTCGTAGACCTGCTCGACGATCAGGCGCCGGCCGAGCGGCTCCCAGGAGAGGATGCCCCAGCCGCTGCCCTGGACGCCGACGGTGGCGGTGGTCAGCTGCTTGCGGAGGGCCTCGAAGGAGCCGAAGTGCTCGGCGATCGCGTCGCCGAGGGCGCCGTCGGGGCGGTCGCCGCCCTCCGGGGAGAGGTTCTGCCAGAACAGCGAGTGCAGGACGTGGCCGGAGAGGTGGAAGGCGAGCGTCTTCTGCAGGCCGACGAGGCCGCCGTACTGCTCCTTGTCGCGCGCCTCGGCGAGCTGTTCGAGGGTGTCGTTGGCGCCCTTGACGTAGGCGGCGTGGTGCTTGGAGTGGTGCAGCTCCAGGATCTCGGCGGACATCGCGCGCTCGAGGGCGGAGTAGTCGTACGGCAGGTCGGGAAGCGAGTAGGTGCCCATGGCGGGACACGGCCCCTTTCGACGGACGGTGGTGATCGTGCCGGGGCCACACTATTGCGAATAACTTGCAAGAGCGAATCTCATGCTTCAGCATGTTGAGTGCGAGGTCGGCCGGTCGGCCGTCCGGGGCGCCGTGCGTCCTTCCTGACCGACGATCGTCTTCCCAACCGGCGCCCGCCGGGACGCGGCCGACCCCGCGCCACGACGTGCACCCGGGAGCGCACGCCCCGCAGCCGCCGGCCGGCGGGTGCCCACGGGCGGGTGGGTCCGCCGGCCGGCTTCCGTGCGGTCGCGCCCCCGGTCAGGGCGCCTAGGGCGCGTCGACGGACCAGGTGGTGTCGGCGACGAAGCTCGGCGTGTTGCCGTCCCAGGCGTTCGGCCCGTCGTGGGTGGCGATCCGTACCTGCGAGTCGATGTGCCGCAGGTAGCGGTCCGGGTAGTTGTAGGCGGTGAACCGGACGCCGCCGCTGCCGGGCCGGGCGCAGAAGGTCGCGTCGGCCTGGAAGAGCGCGCCGCTGCCGGCCTCCCGGTACACCCGGCTGTCGCGGTGCCGCAGGTACTGCCCCGGGTAGTTGCGCGACTCGAAGGAGTGGCAGCTGCCGTCGGCCAGGCCCGGGACGACCCTCCGGGTGGCGTCGGCCTTCAGCAGGGCGCTGCTGCCCGCGTCGACCGGGTCGGTGTTGGCGAGGCCGTCGTGGTGCCGCAGGTAGCGGGTGGTGCAGCACGGGGTGGTGACCCGCAGCGACTTGTAGGCGCCGGTCGAGCAGGCCGGTGAAGCGGTCGTTCAGCGCCGCGGTGCCCGGCTGGTCCTCGTAGCTGAACCCGCCGCCGGGGAACCGCTCGTGGCCGGCGACGCGCCGGCCCAGGCCGCCGTCCACCGAGCCGCAGCGGTTGACGCCGCTCATGTCGCCGACCAACCGGGACGGGTCGCAGGCCTTCACGTCGTCGGCGATCCGGGCCTGGTCGTACCGGCCCCAGCCCTCGTTCTCGTCCACCCACTGGATCAGCGCGGGCGAGCTGCGGTTCTGACGTAGAGTCAATTCTTCGTGCTGAAGCGGAACTCGGTGCGGCTGCGGAAGACCCGGCCGGGTCTCAGCACCGTGCTCGGGTACTCGGGGCGGTTGGGCGAGTCCGGCAGGTGCTGGGTCTCCAGGCAGATCCCGGCGTGCTGCGGCAGCGGCCGGCCGTCCGCGCCCGGCAGGGTGCCGTCGAGGTTGTTGCCGGTGTAGACCTGCACGCCGGGCTCGGTCGTCCAGACCTCCATCCGGCGGCCGGCCGAGGGCTCGGCGAGGGTCGCGGCGTGCCGCAGCTCCCCCGGTCCGGCGGCCCGCAGCACCCAGCAGTGGTCGAGCCCGCCCGCGGCCCTGACCTGCGGGTGCCCGTCGGCGATCCGCCCGCCGAGCCGGACGGGCCGCCCGAAGTCGAAGGGCGTGCCCGCCACCGGTTCGGGCGGGCCGTACGGGATGCCCTCGGTGGTGACCGGCAGGTAGTGGTCGGCGGACACCTCCAGCAGGTGGTCGTGGACGGTGCCGTGCCCGGCCAGGTTGAAGTACGCGTGGTTGGTCGGATTGACCACCGTCGGACGGTCGGTGACGGCCCGGTAGTCGACCGCCAGCGTGCCCGGGCCGGCCAGCCGGTAGGTGGCGGTGAGGTCGAGCGCGCCGGGGAAGCCCATGTCGCCGTGCGGGCTGTGCAGGCTCAGCTCGACCCCGGTGCCGTCGGCGGTCGGCTCGGCCCGCCAGACGCGGCGGTGGAAGCCGTCCGGCCCGCCGTGCAGGGCGTGGCCGCGGTCGTTCACCGGGACGCGGTGCTCCGTCCCGTCCAGGGTGAAGCGGCCGTGCGCGATGCGGTTGGCGTACCGGCCGACCACCGGGCCGAGGTACGGGTGGTCCCCGGTCCGGACGCTCAACGAGGGCAGGCCGAGCACCACCGGGCCCGGCGACGCGCGCGGGGCGGGGGCGGTCAGTGCGGCCAGCGAGGCGCCGAGGGTGAGGACGGTGGCCCGCAGGCCGCCGGTGGCCTCCAGCGTCCAGGCGTGCACCGCCCTGCCGTCGGGGGTGGTGCCGTACGCGTCCTGCCGGACGGTGGGTGACATTGCCTCGCTCCTGCAACTGATGGACGGATGAGGGCAGGCGTCCCAGGGGCGGGGGGAACCGCGCGATTCGGGTGCGGGCCACCGGATGAACCAGGGGTCGGCCGATTCTGCACGACACCCACTCCCGGACTGCGCGATTCCCCCGCCCCCTGAAGCGACCACCCGAGCACCCTTTGAAGACAGCTCCTAGCGGGTCCGCCCGACGGTGGAGTCGCGCACGACCAGGCGGTGGCCGGGGCGGGCGCGGCGTGGTTCGGTCGCGGCGGTGCCGGCCAGCCGGTCGACCAGGCAGTCGACGGCGAGCCGGGCGATCGCCTCCTTGTCGGGGGCGATGGTGGTGAGCGGGGTGTGGGCGAACCGGCTCTCGTCGATGTCGTCGAAGCCGACGACGGCGACGTCCTCGGGCACCCGCAGCCCGCGGTCGGCGAGGGTGCGCAGCGCGCCGACCGCCATGGTGTCGTTGTAGGCGAACACGGCGTCCGGGCGGGGGCCGCGGTCGAGCAGGGCGGCCATCGCCCGGGCGCCGTCCTCCCGCCCGTACGCCTCGGTGGCGACGACCAGGTCGTCGCCGGCCGGCAGTCCGGCCGCGTCGAGCTCCTCCCGCCAGCCGCGCAGGCGCAGGTGGGCGGGGCGCCTGGCGCTCTCCTCGCGGGCGCCGAGGAAGGCGATCCGGCGGCGGCCGGTGTCGACGAGGTGGCGGACGGCGAGTCTCGCCGCGGCGACGTTGTCGATCGCGATGTGGTCGTACGGCGCGTCGTACTCCCGCTCGCCGAGCAGCACGAGCGGGGAGGTGTCGGTGCGGGCGAGCAGGTCCTCGGGCTCCAGCTCGATGGGGCTGAGGATGAGCCCGTCCATGACGTGCGCCCGGAAGCCCTGGCAGACGAGCAGCTCCTGGTCGCGCCGGCCGCCGGTGTGGTCGAGCAGGACGGTGTAGTCGTGCCGGGCCGCGGCGTCGATCACCGCCCCGGCGAGCTCGGCGAAGTACGGGTTGCCGAGCTCGGGGACGGCCAGCGCGATGATGCCGGTGCGGCCCTTGCGCAGGTGGCGCGCCGTCAGGTTGGGCCGGTAGCCCAGCTCGTCGATGGCGCGCTGGACGCGTTCGCGCATCGCCGGGGTGACGTGCTGGTAGCCGTTCACCACGTTGGAGACTGTCTTGATCGACACTCCGGCGCGCTGTGCGACGTCCTTCAGACTGACCACGGTGTTCCCTCTCGGCCGACGGTTTCTCGGGTCATTTCTACGGGGTTGGACGCGCGCGGAAGAGGTACCGCTGCGCGAGGACGACCACGATCAGGAAACCGCCGCTCACCACGGACTGGTAGGAGGAGTTCAGCGAGCCGATCTGGTTGATGAGGTTCTGGATGACGGCGAGCAGCAGGACGCCCCACAGGGTGCCGCCCACGGTGCCGGCGCCGCCGGTCAGCAGGGTGCCGCCGATCACCACCGCGGCGATCGCGTCGAGCTCCATGCCCACGCCGACGATGGTGACGCCGGAGGAGAGCCGGGCCGCGCTGAGCGCGCCGGCCAGCCCGGCGAGCAGGCTGCTCAGCAGGTAGACCAGGACCCGGGTGCGGGCGACCGGCAGGCCCATCAGGGTGGCGGCGTCGCTGCTGCCGCCGATCGCGAAGACGCTCTGGCCGAAGGGGGTGCGCTGGAGCAGCACGCCGCCGAGCCCGAAGAGGGCGAGTGCGATCAGCACCGGGTGGCCGAAGCCCCAGACCGTGCCCTGGCCGAGTCCGGCGAAGGCGGAGCCGCGGGGCACCAGGTAGGTGGTGGCGCCCTCGTGGGTGACGGCGAGCAGCAGGCCGCGGGCGGCGAGCAGGGTGGCCAGGGTGACGATGAACGGCGCCATCCCGGCCCGGGCGACCAGCAGTCCGTTGATCGCGCCGATCGTGCCGCAGACCGCGAGCGGCAGCAGCAGCGCCGGGACGATCCCCCACGGGGAGGCCCAGGCGGCCAGGACGCCGCCGAGCGCGAAGACCGAGCCCACGGACAGGTCGATGCCGCCGGTGAGGATGACCAGGGTCATGCCGAGGGCGACGATCGCGAGGAAGGAGGTCTGCACGGTGATGCTGCGGGCGTTGTCGAGCGTCCCGAAGGACGGGAACAGCACCGAGGAGACCAGCACCAGCAGGACGAGCACGGCGGGCACGGCCTGGCGCTGGAGCCGGCCGAGCAGCCGGGCGGCGAGGGCACCGTCCGCGGTGGCGGGGCGGGTGGCGGTGGCGGCGGGTGCGGGACGGGGCCCGGCGGGCGCGGCGGCCGGCACGGGTGTGAGCAGGGCGGGCTTCTTCATCGCGACCGGCGCTCCCGGGCGGCGTAGACGGCGGCCAGGATGATGGCCGCCTGGGCGATCTGGGCGGTGGAGTCGGGCAGGTCGTGTTTGACGAGGGTGGCGCGCAGCAGCTGCATCAGCAGGGCGCCGGTGACGGTGCCGAGGACGCGGACCGAGCCGCCGGTGAGCGGGGTGCCGCCGACCACCACCGCGGTGATGGCGGACAGCTCCATCAGGGTGCCCAGGGCGGACGGGTCGCTGGCGGTGAGCCGGGCGGTGGCCAGCACGCCGGCGAGGGCGGCGAACACCCCGCAGATCACGTACACCCCGCACAGGATCCGGCGGACGGGCAGGCCGGCCAGTCCGGCGGCGGTGCGGTTGCCGCCGACGGCGACCAGGCGGCGGCCGAAGGTGGTGCGGTGGACGAGCCCGGCGACGAGCAGCGCGAGCGCCCCGGCGATCAGCACCGTCCACGGCACGCCGAGCAGGCTGCCGGAGCCGAGGGCGAGCAGGTCGGGGTTGACGATCTGCTTGAGCCGGCCGTCGGCGACGACCAGGGCGAGGCCGCGGCCGCCGACGAACAGGGCGAGCGTGGCGACGATCGGCTGCAGTCCGACGACGGACACCAGGGTGCCGTTGACCAGGCCGACGGCGATTCCGGCGAGCAGGGCGATCAGCAGGGCCGGGACGAGCCCGTAGCCGAGGTAGAGCGGCAGGAGCGCACTGGCGAGGGCCATGGTGGAGCCGACCGACAGGTCGACGCCCTCGGTGCCGATGACCAGGGCCATGCCGAGCGCGACGATCACCACGGGGGCGACCTGGACGAGCTGGGTGCGCAGGTTGTCGGCGGTCAGGAAGTGCTCGGTGAACAGGGCGTTGAACAGCAGCAGGACGGCGACGGCGAGGTACACGCCGTACTTCTGCAGCCAGGCGGCGTCGGGCAGCCGCAGCGCGGCGGGCCGCCCGGCGAGGGCGGGCTGGGTCATCGCTTCTCCTCGGGGGCGGGCTCCGCGGCCGGGCCGTCGGCCGCAGCGGGCTCGGCGGGCTCGGCACTGTCGGCGCTGTCGGCGCTGTCGGCGGTGTCTGCTCGGTCGGCGCTGTCGGCGAGCAGGGCCAGCAGTTCGGACTCGGTGACGTGTTCGCCGGTGAGTTCGCCCGCGACGGCGCCGGCGTGCAGCACGGTGATCCGGTCGGCGCCCTCGACGAGCTCCTCGATGTCGGAGGAGATCAGCAGCACCGCCAGCCCTTCGCGGGCGAGCTCGTCGATCAGCGCCTGCACCTCGGCCTTGGCGCCGACGTCGATGCCGCGGGTGGGCTCGTCGAGCAGCAGCACCCGGGGCTCCAGGCAGAGCCAGCGGGCGAGCAGCACCTTCTGCTGGTTGCCGCCTGAGAGTTCGCCGACCTTCTGCTCGGGGCTGGACGCCTTGATCCGCAGCCGCTTCATGAAGACCTCGACCAGCCGGTCCTGGCGGCGCCGGGAGACCAGGCCGAAGCGGGAGAGCCGGGGCATCGCGGCGAGCACGATGTTCTCCCGGACGGACAGCTCCGGGACGATCCCCTCGGCCTTGCGGTCCTCCGGCAGCAGGCTGATGCCGGCCCGGATCGCGGCGGCCGGGGAGCGCCGGGCGAGCGGGCGGCCGGCCACCTCGACGGCGCCGGAGTCCAGCGGCAGCGCGCCGGCGAGCGCCTTGGCGGTCTCGCTGCGGCCGGAGCCCAGCAGTCCGCCGAGGCCGAGCACCTCGCCGGGGCGCAGTTCCAGGCCGACCCCGTGCAGCTGGTGGCGCCTGGTCAGGCCGCGGGCGGTGAGGACGGGTTCGCGGTCGGCGCGGTGGCCGTCGCCGAAGCCGGTGACCCCGTGCCGGCGGACCTCGGCGACGTCCCGGCCGAGCATCATCGAGACCAGGTCGAGGCGGTCCAGTCCGGCCAGTTCGCCGGTGTGCACCAGGCGGCCGTCGCGCAGCACGGTGACCCGGTCGCAGAGCCGGTACAGCTCGTCCATCCGGTGGCTGACGTAGAGGATCGCGATGCCCTGCGCGTGCAGGTCGCCGACCACCCGGAAGAGCGTCTCCACCTCGCGCGGCTCCAGGGCGGAGGTGGGCTCGTCCATCACGACCACCCGGGCGTCGACGGAGACCGCGCGGGCGAGGGCGACCATCTGCTGGGCGCCGATGCCGAGGGTGTGCAGCGGGCGGCGCGGGTCGACGGTGACGCCGAGGCCGGCCAGCAGTTCGGCGCTCTCCGCGTGCATCCGGGCGAAGTCGATCAGGCCGAAGCGGGTGCGCGGCTCGCGGCCGAGGAAGACGTTGCGGGCCACGCTCATCAGCGGGACGAGGTTGACCTCCTGGTAGATCGTCGAGACCCCGGCCTGCTGGGCGTCGAACGGCCGGTGCAGGGTGACCGGGCGGCCGGCGATCCGCAGTTCGCCGGCGTCGGGGCGGTGCACGCCGGTGAGCACCTTGATCAGGGTGGACTTGCCGGCGCCGTTCTCCCCCACCAGGGCGTGGATCTCGCCGGGCCGCAGGGTGAGCGAGACGTCGTCGAGGGCGACGACGCCGGGGAAGCGCTTGGCCACGCCGACGGCCTCCAGCGCGGGCGGCGCGGCGGCTCCGTCCTCGGGCGGGGCGGCCGCCTGGGCGGGTGGGGCCATGGGTGGGACCTCCGGGGCATACGGGGTGTACGGGGTGTACGGGGTGTACGGGGGCGCACAGGTGTGCGGCGGAGGAAGGGCGGAAGGGCTGGTCCGGGGCGCGCGGCCGGGAGGGCCGGCCGGGCGCCCCGAGGTCAGCGGGGCGCGCGGGGCGAGCCGGCTCAGTACGCGCCGGCGACCGAGGCCGCGGCGTTGCCCGGCTCGTAGGCGCGGTCGGTGATGATCACGCTGTCGGCGACGGACTCCCCGGCGAGGAACTTCTGCAGGGTCTCGAAGGCCAGCGGGCCGAACCGCGGGTTGGACTCGATGACGCCGTTGTAGTCGCCGGCGGCGAGCGCCTGGACGGCGTTGCGGGTGCCGTCGATGGAGACGATCTTGACGTCCTTGCCGGGCTTGCGGTTGGCGCTCTTGAGGGCGGTGACGGCGCCGAGGCCCATCTCGTCGTTCTCCGCGTACACCGCGGTGATCTCCGGCTTGGACTGGATGAGCTGCTCCATCACCTGCTGGCCCTTGTCCCGGGCGAACTCGCCGGTCTGCTGGGCGACGATCTCCATGCCGGGCGCCTTGGCCTTCAGCTGCTCGACGAAGCCGTTGGTGCGGTCGGTGGTGACGTTGTTGCCGGAGGAGCCGAGCAGGATGGCGACCTTGCCGGTGCCTCCGGTGGCCTGGACCAGCGCGTCGGCGGCCCGCTTGCCCTGCTCGACGAAGTTGGAGCCGATGAAGGTCAGGTAGTCCTTGCAGGCGGTGGCGTTGACCTTGCGGTCGATGGTGATCACCGGGACGTGCTTGGCGGCCGCGGCGGCGAGCGCCGGCTGCAGGCCGTCGGAGTTCAGCGGCGCGACGACGAGCAGCTGCGCGCCCTGGTTGAGCATGTCCTGGATGTCGCTGATCTGCTTCGAGAGCTGGGACTGCGCGTTGGTGGTGAGCAGCTTCTTGACGCCGAGCCTGGCGGCCTCGTCCTTGATCGACTGGGTCTCGGCGATGCGGAAGGGGTTGGCCTCCTTCTCCGACTGGGAGAAGCCGACGATCGCGTCCTTCAGGTCGATCTTGGGGGTGCCGGTGCTCTGCAGGGTGCAGCCCGCGCCGGCGGCCGGGGCGGAGGCGGCCGCGCCGGTGGCGGCCTGGGCGGCCTGGCCGTCGCCGGAGCCTGCGGCCGGGGTCTCCTCCTTGGCGCAGCCGGTGAGGACGAGGGCGGCGGAGGCGAGCAGCGCGGCGGAGGCGAGCAGGCTGCGGGATCTGCGGATGCTGGTCATGCGAGGACGCTCCTTGACGGGTGGGACGGCGCGGCCGGGGGGGTTCCGGGCGTGCCGAGGCAGGCCGGGGCGCACCGGTGGCGGGCCGGTTCGGGGAGGCGGGGAAGGCTTCGCTGACGTGCAGGACGAGCGGCCCGGCGGGGAGATCGCGCTCTCCAGCGGGCGTTTACAACGTTATACAACCGGTGTTGCAGGGCCGACAAGAGTCACGGCACGCCCTGTCGAATCCGTTGCCGCACGCGTCCCGGGCCGAGTTGACGGGCCGGCAGCCGACCCGGGCCGACCCCGGGGGCCGGTTCCCGGCCCGCCGCCCGGAGCCGCTGCACTCCCCGTCACCTGGAGTGCAGCGAGGGAAAGGTCACACTGGATTGATCTGCTGTCCGCCTGCTAACGGGCACTAACCTGCACTCATGACGGTCCAGCCCGAAGGGCTTCCCCTGGCCGCCGAGTTCCCGGATGCGACCCGCGAGCAGTGGCAGTGCCTCGTCGAAGGCGTGCTGCGCAAGTCGGGTGTGCAGGACGCGAGCGGCGTTCAGGCGGAGGAAGCGCTCACCACCAAGCTCCAGGACGGGCTCAGCGCCCGCCCGCTGTACACCGCCGAGGACGCGCCGGCCGACGCCGGCCTCCCCGGCTTCGCCCCGTACGTGCGGGGCGGCCGGCCGCACGGCTCCGCCGTGTCCGGCTGGGACGTACGGCAGCGCCACGCCGACCCGGACGCGGCACGCGCCAACGAGGCGGTCCTCGCCGACCTCGAGAACGGCGTCACCTCGCTCTGGCTGACCGTCGGCGACGGCGGCCTGCCGGTGGCCGCGCTGCCCGCCGTGCTGCAGGGCGTGTACCTCGACCTCGCTGCCGTCGTCCTCGACGCGGGCGCCGAATTCCGTCCCGCCGCCGAGCAGTTGTTCGCGCTGCTGGCCGAGCGCGCGGTGCCCGCCGACGTCGCCTCCGGCAACCTCGGCGCCGACCCGCTGGGCCTGCTCGCCCGCACCGGCGACGACTCCGCCACCACCGCGCAGCTCGCCGAGGCCGCCGACCTGGCCGCGCACTGCGGCCGCACCTACCCGAACGTCCGTGCCCTGGCCGTCGACGCCCTCGTCTTCCACGACGCCGGCGCCTCGGCCGCCCAGGAGCTCGGCTGCTCGCTGGCCGCCGGCGTCGCCTACCTGCGCGCGCTGACCGCCGCCGGGCTCACCGCCGAGGAGGCCGCCGGCCAGCTGGAGTTCCGCTACGCGGCCACCGAGGACCAGTTCCTCGGCATCGCCAAGTTCCGTGCCGCCCGGCGCCTGTGGGCCCGCGTCGCCGAGGTCTCCGGGGTGACCGGCCCGGCCGCCGCGCAGCGCCAGCACGCCGTCACCTCCTCGGTGATGATGACCGCCCGCGACCCGTGGGTGAACATGCTGCGCACCACCGTCGCCTGCCTGGCCGCCGGTGTCGGCGGCGCCGACGCCGTCACCGTGCAGCCCTTCGACGCCGAGGCCGGCCTGTCCGACGCCTTCGCCCGCCGGATCGCCCGCAACACCCAGGCGATCCTGCTGGAGGAGTCCAACCTGGCGAAGGTCGTCGACCCGGCCGGCGGCTCCTGGTACGTCGAGGCGCTCACCGACGAGCTCGCCCGGGCCGCCTGGGCCTTCTTCCAGGAGATCGAGCGGGCCGGCGGCCTGCGCGCGGCCCTCGCCTCCGGCCTGGTCGGCGAGCGGATCGCCGCGACCTGGGCGGAGCGCACCGCGAAGATCGCCAAGCGGCGCGAGCCGGTCACCGGCGTCAGCGAGTTCCCGAACCTGGGCGAGCAGCCGCTCGTCCGCGAGCCCGCGCCCGCCCGCCGCGGCGGCGGCCTGCCGCAGGTCCGCCGCGCCGAGGCGTACGAGGCGCTGCGCGACCGCTCGGACGCGCACCTGGCCGCCACCGGCGCCCGGCCGAAGCTGTTCCTGGCCTCGATCGGCACCGCCGCCGCGCACACCGCGCGCACCACCTTCGCCGCCAACCTCTTCCAGGCCGGCGGCATCGAGACCGCCTCCGTCGAGACCGCGATGACCGGTCCGGGCGACCCGGCCGCGCTGGCCGAGGCGTTCGCGGCGAGCGGCGCCACCGTCGCCTGCCTGTGCTCCGGCGACGCGCAGTACGCCGAGCACGGCGAGGCCGTCGCGAAGGCGCTGAAGACCGCGGGCGCCGCGAAGGTGCTGTTGGCCGGACGCCCCGGCGAGCTGCGCGAGGCGCTGGAGCGCGCCGGCGTGGACGCCTACGTGTTCGCCGGCTGCAACGCCGTCGAGGTCCTGACCTCCCTCCTGGACGAGATCGGAGTGGCCCGATGATCCCCGACTTCACCACCATCGGGCTGGGCTCCGGCACGCCCGCCGGCGACGGCGGCCAGTGGCGCGACGCCTGGCAGCGGGCGACCGGCAAGGACGTCGACGAGCAGGTCTGGGAGACCCCGGAGGGCATCGGCGTCAAGCCGCTGTACACCGCGGAGGACCTGGCCGGCCTGGACTTCCTCGGCACCTACCCGGGCGTGGCGCCGTTCCTGCGCGGCCCCTACCCGACCATGTACGTCAACCAGCCGTGGACGGTCCGCCAGTACGCGGGCTTCTCCACCGCCGAGGAGTCCAACGCCTTCTACCGCCGCAACCTCGCGGCCGGCCAGAAGGGCCTCTCGGTCGCCTTCGACCTGCCGACCCACCGCGGCTACGACAGCGACCACCCGCGGGTCACCGGCGACGTCGGCATGGCCGGCGTGGCCATCGACTCCATCTACGACATGCGCCAGCTCTTCGACGGCATCCCGCTGGACCGGATGTCGGTGTCGATGACCATGAACGGCGCGGTGCTGCCCGTGCTGGCGCTGTACATCGTGGCCGCCGAGGAGCAGGGGGTGCCGCCGGAGAAGTTGGCCGGGACCATCCAGAACGACATCCTCAAGGAGTTCATGGTCCGCAACACGTACATCTACCCGCCGCAGCCCTCGATGCGGATCATCTCGGACATCTTCGCGTACACCTCGCAGAAGATGCCGCGGTACAACTCGATCTCCATCTCGGGCTACCACATCCAGGAGGCCGGAGCCACGGCCGACCTGGAGCTGGCGTACACCCTCGCGGACGGTGTGGAGTACCTGCGGGCCGGCCTCGGCGCCGGACTGGACGTGGACGCCTTCGCGCCGCGGCTGTCGTTCTTCTGGGCGATCGGCATGAACTTCTTCATGGAGGTCGCCAAGCTGCGCGCGGCCCGGCTGCTGTGGGCCAAGCTGGTCAAGCAGTTCGACCCGCAGAACGCCAAGTCGCTGTCGCTGCGCACCCATTCGCAGACCTCCGGCTGGTCTCTCACCGCGCAGGACGTGTTCAACAACGTCACCCGCACCTGCGTGGAGGCGATGGCGGCGACCCAGGGCCACACCCAGTCGCTGCACACCAACGCCCTCGACGAGGCGCTCGCCCTGCCGACCGACTTCTCGGCCCGGATCGCCCGCAACACCCAGCTGATGCTGCAGCAGGAGTCCGGCACCTGCCGGGTCATCGACCCGTGGGGCGGCTCGGCGTACGTCGAGAAGCTCACCCACGACCTGGCCCGCCGCGCCTGGCAGCACATCCAGGAGGTCGAGGCGGCAGGCGGCATGGCCAAGGCGATCGACGCGGGCATCCCCAAGCTGCGCGTCGAGGAGGCCGCCGCCCGCACCCAGGCGCGGATCGACTCCGGCCGCCAGCCGGTGATCGGCGTCAACAAGTACCGGGTCGCCAACGACGAGCAGATCGACGTCCTCAAGGTCGACAACTCCTCGGTGCGCGCCCAGCAGATCGAGAAGCTCCGCCGGCTGCGCGCCGAGCGCGACGAGCAGGTCTGCCAGGACGCCCTGCACGCGCTCACCCGGGCCGCCGAGGCCGGCCCGCAGGGCGCCTCGCTGGACGGCAACCTGCTGGCGCTCGCGGTGAACGCCGCCCGCGCCAAGGCCACCGTCGGCGAGATCTCCGACGCGCTCGAGAAGGTGTACGGCCGGCACTCCGGGCAGATCCGTACCATCTCCGGTGTGTACCGAGACGAAGCAGGCCCCTCCACCTCGCTGCAGCGCACCCGCGACCTCGTCGAGCGCTTCGAGGAGGCCGAGGGCCGCCGCCCCCGCATCCTGGTCGCCAAGATGGGCCAGGACGGCCACGACCGCGGCCAGAAGGTGATCGCCACCGCCTTCGCCGACCTCGGCTTCACCGTCGACGTCGGCCCGCTGTTCCAGACCCCGGCGGAGGTCGCCCGGCAGGCCGTCGAGGCCGACGTGCACATCGTCGGCGTCTCCTCGCTGGCGGCCGGCCACCTCACCCTGGTGCCGGCGCTGAAGGCCGAACTCGCCGAGGCCGGACGCGAGGACATCACCATCGTGGTCGGCGGCGTGATCCCGCCGCAGGACATCCCGACGCTCCTGGAGATGGGCGCCGCCGCGGTCTTCCCGCCCGGCACCGTGATCCCGGACGCCGCCCACGACCTGCTCACCTCGCTCGCCGCCGACCTCGGCCACGAGCTGTGAGCCGCTGAGCCGTGGCCCGGACGATCGACCTCGACCAGTACCGGCAGGGTGTCCTGGACGGCTCGCGCGCCTGGATCGCGCGGGCCATCACCCTCGTCGAGTCCATCCGGCCCGACCACCGCGAGCTCGCCCAGCGGCTGCTGGTCGACCTGCTGCCGCACTCCGGCCGGGCCGTCCGGGTCGGCATCACCGGTGTCCCCGGTGTGGGCAAGTCGACCTTCATCGAGGCCCTCGGCACCATGCTCACCGGCATGGGGCACAAGGTCGCGGTGCTCGCCGTCGACCCGACGTCCAGCCGGACGGGCGGCTCCATCCTCGGCGACAAGACGCGGATGGAGAAGCTCTCCGTCGACCCGAACGCCTTCGTCCGGCCCTCCCCCACCTCCGGGACGCTCGGCGGCGTGGCCCGTGCCACCCGCGAGTCCATGGTGGTGATGGAGGCCGCCGGCTACGACGTCGTCCTGGTGGAGACGGTCGGCGTCGGGCAGTCGGAGACCACCGTGGCGGGCATGGTGGACTCCTTCCTGCTGCTCACCCTCGCGCGCACCGGCGACCAGCTCCAGGGCATCAAGAAGGGCGTCCTGGAGCTGGCCGACCTGGTCGCGGTCAACAAGGCGGACGGCCCGCACGAGCGGGACGCCAAGGCCGCCGCGCGCGAACTGGCCGGCGCCCTGCGGCTGCTCCAGCCGCCGGACGCCGCCTGGACACCGCCGGTGCTCACCTGCAGCGGCCTCGGCGGCCTCGGGCTGGACGTCCTCTGGGACCGCCTCCAGCAGCACCGCAGCCTGCTCGACGCCACCGGCGCCCTGGACGCCAAGCGGCGCGACCAGCAGGTCGACTGGACGTGGGCGATGGTCCACGACCAGCTGCTCGCCCGGCTCCGCGAGCACCCCGAGGTGCGGCGGCTCGTCCCCGTCGTGGAGGAGCAGGTCCGACAGGGCACCCTGACCGCCACCCTGGCCGCCCAGCGCATCCTGGACGGCTTCGGCACGGCGAACTGACCCCGCGGCAACGGCCGGTGGGAGCGCGGCACGCGCCCCGCCGGCCGTTGCCGTCCGGGGGCGCGCCGGCGGGGCGCACGGCACTCCGTTCGGGGCGGAACCACTCGAAGGGGGCACATCCGCGGCGTGTCCCCGGCACGTCCGGCTCCGGCTGCGCTGTCCTGGTCGGCACCGAGGGCGGCACACCGCCGCCGATCCGTCCGTTCCCGGAGGTTCCCCGATGTCCACGACCGCCGTCTTCAGTGTCGAAGGCATGAGCTGCGGCCACTGCGAGCGGACCGTCACCGCGGGCCTCGCCGCCCTGCCCGGCGTCACCGACGTCAACGCCCACGCCGCCACCGGCCGGGTCACCGTGGAGTCGGCCGGCGACCTCGACGAGTCCTTGGTGCGCAGCGCGGTCGGCGAGGCCGGCTTCACCCTCGTCGGCCGGGTCTGAGGCACGGCCCTACCGGCGTTCCCCGGCCGGCGTGTTCAGGCCGGCGTGTTCAGGCGGGCGTGTTCAGCGCATCGGGGGCCGGTTCCGGTCCGGCGGCGCGGCCGGGGAGCAGTGGCGTCAGCACCGCCGCCAGGCCGCACCAGGTCAGCAGGCCGAGACCGTTGGCCTTCAACACGCCGAGGCCGGCGGCCTCGACGTAGAACCCGGTCGCGACGGCCGCGTTCACCAGGGCCGCGCTGACCGCCATCTGTGCTTCGGCCTCGTGGCGGCCGAACACCCGGCCGAGGCCGCGGGCCAGCGGCTTCTGCAGCACCAGCAGGACGGGGCACATCGCCACCGTCATGATCAGGGCCACCCACCAGGCCGTCCGCGAGGAGAACAGCAGCAGGACGCCGGAGAACAGGGTGACCACCACCGCGGCGAAGAGCCCGCCGGTGCCCCGGTCGAGCTGCGGCGAGGGCTTGTCGATCCACAGCAGGGCGGCGACCACGAGGAAGGCACCGACCCCGGCCAGCGCGGCGGCCCACGGCGTCCAGGAGTCGAAGGCGGCCAGCTGAACGGCGACGGCCACGCTGCCCGCGAGGGCGCTGCGGAGCAGCGCGGAGGTCCGGGCGGTCATCGGCCGTCCCGGCTCGGCGGGCAGGCCGGCCGGGTCCCCGGTGGGCGGGATCCCGGCGGGCCGGGCGGGGTGCGGCGTCGCGGGTGCGTCCGTGTACGGGGTCGGGCCGGCGGTGGCGGCCGGTCCGGTGGTCGGGGCCACGGGTGCGTCGACCCGGCTCGGGGAGCCGTCGAGGGCCGTCGACGGGTGCGGCACCGCCGGGGACGGGCGCCCCGCGCCGCCGCCCGGACCGGCGGGAGCGGGTTGACCGACGGAAGCGGGCCGGGCGGCGAGCAGCGCGCCGATGATGTCGGCGACCTGCTCGGCGCTGCCGGGCCGCTGCGCCGGTTCCTTGGCCAGCAGCGCCAGGACCAGGGCGTCGACCTCGGCCGGGACCTCGGACCGCACTCCGCCGGGCGCCTCGGGCTGCCGGGTGAGGTGCTGGTGGAGGACGGCCAGGGGCGCGCCGGTGAACGGCGGACGGCCCGTCAGGAGGGTGTGCAGCAGGCAGCCGACGGCGTAGAGGTCCGCGGCCGGGCCGATGCCGCGGTCCCCGCGGGCCTGTTCGGGCGCCATGTAGGCGGCGGTGCCGATGGCGTGGCCGGTGCCGGTGAGCGAGAGGTCCTCGTACAGGTGCTTGACGATGCCGAAGTCGAGGATCTTGACCGTGCCGTCGGGCAGCAGCATGGCGTTGGCGGGCTTGATGTCGCGGTGGACGAGGCCGGCCCGGTGGGCGGCGGCCAGGCCCGTGCAGACCTGCCGCGTCCAGTCGAGGGCCAGGGCGACCGGTGGCAGCGGTCCCTCGGCGAGGACGTCCTCCAGGGCCCGGCCGTCGAGGTGCTCCATGACGAGGAAGGGCGCGCCGCCGTGCGCGGGCCCGGCCCGGCCGAAGTCGTGGACGGTGACGATGTGCGGGCTGCTGAGGTTGCCGGCGGCCCGGGCCTCGGCAGCGAACCGCTCGACGCCGGAGGTGCTGGTGTCGGCACCCGTGAGCAGCTTCACCGCGACGGGCCGGCCGACCCGTTCGTCGAAGGCCCGCCACACCTGGCCCATCCCGCCGGACCCCAGTACCGCCTCCAGCCGGTACCGGCCGTCCAGTTGCTCGCCCTGCATGCCCACCCCCGTCGTGCCCGGGGCGCGACTCGTACGGACACCCCCCACCGCCCCGGCACTCTACCGGGACGACCACCCCGCCCGGGCGTCGTCATCCGGCCCCGCGCTCCGGCGGGCGCACCGCAGGGGATGGAAGGATGACGGCATGTCGGACTCCGAGATCGCCGGGCGCCACGCCCGACTGCTCCGGTACGCACAGAGCCTGACCGCGCCCTCCGGCTGGAAGGTCGAAGTGTCCGGGGACGAGATCATCGTCATGGCCGGCCCGTCGGTGACCCACCAACGCAATCTCCTGGTCGTCCGCGAGCAGTTCGACGCCCACCGCCCGGCCGGGCTGATGCCGAGCGAGAACACCGACCTCGCCTCGCCGAACGTCGGCAAGCTGCGCAACCCGGACCTCACCTACATCCCGTTCTCCGTGGTGGAGCCGGGCGGCAGCGAGGTGCCCGCGGAGCTCGCCGAAATCGCGGTGGAGGTGGTCTCGCCCTCCAATCCCGAGAACGACCTGGTCGGCAAGGTCCGCGACTACCCGCTCATGCGGATCTCGCTGTACCTGCTGATCGATCCGCGCGAGGGCACGATCGTGCTGTTCTCGGAGCCGGACGACGGCGTCTACCACCGGCAGTGGCGTGGGAAGTTCGGCGACCCCGTGCCCGTTCCGGCGCCCTTCTCGTTCGAGCTGGCGACCGGTGAGCTGATCCGCTACGCCGTCTGAGCGGACGTCAGGGCGGGCCCGGCGGCCGCTTCGACGGCGCTCACCGGGACGGTCGCGGGGGTGGATCCGGGTGCCGGGCGGACCCGGACCGGGACGCCGTTGAGGACGGCGGTGCCGGAGAGCGGGTCGAGGGCGTCGGGGTCGGTGAGCCGGTTGACGTTGACGCCGGGATCGCCGGCGGCGGTGCGCAGCCGGGTGCCGGGCCGGTCGTGGCCCCAGCCGTGCGGCAGACTGACGACGCCGGGCATGACGTCCTCGGTGATCTCGACGGGGGCGGTGAGCTCGCCGGTGCGGCTGCTGACGAGGGCACTGCCGCCGTCGGCGAGCCCGAGGGCGGCGGCGTCCACGGGGTGGACGTGCAGGGTGCACCGGTTGCTGCCGCGGGTCAGTGCGGGCAGGTTGTGCAGCCAGCTGTTGTTGGAGCGCAGGTGGCGGCGGCCGACCAGGACGAGGCCGTCACGGCGCTCGGCGAGGGCGGCGCGCAGCCGGTCGAGGTCGGCGGCGAGCGGTGCGGGGCAGAGTTCGACGGTGCCGGAGGGGGTGCGCAGCACCTCGGGCAGCCGGGGTTCGAGCGGGCCGAGGTCGATGCCGTGCGGTGCGGCGAGCAGCCGGGCCAGGGTGAGGCCGTCCGGGTCGGCGCCGAAGCCGTCGCCGTAGGCGCCGAGGCGGAGCATCAGGTCGACCTGGCGTTCGCTGCCGCTGTCGCCGTGCAGGGCGGCGGCGAGTTCGGCCGGGTCGCGGCCGTGGACGGGCGAGGACGGGTCGGCGACGGCCTTGGCGAGGACGCCGGCGATCACCGTGTCGTCGAGGGCGTACGGGTTCGCGGCGGCCGCGGCGCCGTGGCCGGCGGCGATCATGGTGAGCCGGGAGAGGATGCGGCACTCGTCGAGTTCGCCGTCCTCCGGCGGGAGGGGTGCCGGGGACCAGCGGGCGGTGTTGCGGATCGCGAGGTCGCCGAAGGCCAGGTCGAAGTGCGGGGAGCGGCCGGGCGGCGGGGGCGGCAGGACGACGTGGGCGTGCCGGGTGGTCTCGTTGAGGTAGGGGTCGACGCTGACCATGAAGTCGAGGCCGGTGAGGGCCTCGTCGAGGCGGTGGCCGCCGGGAGTGGAGAGCACCGGGTTGCCGGCGACGGTGATCAGGGCGCGGACCTGCCCGTCGCCCGGGGTGGTGATCTCCTCGGCGAGGGTGACGGCGGGCAGTTCGCCCTTGATCTCGGGCAGGCCGCGGACCCGGCTGTGCCAGCGGCCGGTGGTGAAGCCTCGGCCCCGGCCGGTGCCGCGGCGGCGCCGGGCGGCGAGCGGGAACATCGCCCCGCCCGGGCGGTCGAGGTTGCCGGTGAGGGCGTTGAGGACGTCGACCAGCCAGCTGGCGAGGGTGCCGAACTCGACGGTGCTGGTGCCGATCCGGGCGTAGACGGCGGCGGTGGGTGCGGCGGCGAGTTCGCGGGCGAGGTCCTTGATCGACTCGGCGGGGATGCCGCAGGCGTCGGCGACGGCCTCGGGCGGGAAGGGCTCGACGAGCCGGCGGACGTCCTCGGCGCCGGTGAGGTGCGGGCCCGGTGCGGTGAGCTCCTCGGCGAAGAGGGTGTGCACCAGGGCGGCCAGCAGGTAGGCGTCGGTGCCGGGGCGGATCGGCAGGTGGCGGTCGGCGAGGGCGGCGGTGCGGGTGCGCCGCGGGTCGACGACGACGAGACGGCCGCCGCGCCGGCGCAGGGCCTTGAGTTTGCCGGGGAAGTCGGCGGCGGTGCACAGGCTGCCGTTGGACTCGACGGGGTTGGCGCCGAGCATCAGCAGGAGGTCGGTGCGGTCGAGGTCGGGGACGGGGATCGCCAGCGGGTCGCCGAAGAGCAGCCCGGAGGAGACGTGCTTGGGCATCTGGTCGACGGTGCTGGCGCTGTAGACCTGGGTGCTGCCGACGGCCTTGGCGAGGGCGCCGGCGTAGAGGCCGCCGGCCAGGGTGTGGACGTTGGGGTTGCCGAGGTAGGTGGCGACGGCCTGTCGGCCGTGCCGGTCGATGACGGAGGTGAGGCCGGCCTCGACGGCGGCGAAGGCCTCCTCCCAGTCGACCTCGCGGTGGCCGGTGACGGTGCGCAGCAGCGGGCGGCGGATCCGGTCGGGGTCGTTGTCGAGCTGGCCGAGGGCGGCGCCCTTGGGGCAGACGAACCCGCGGCTGAAGACGTCGGCCCGGTCGCCGCGGGCGGCGGTGATCCGGCCGGTGTCCAGGGTGAGTTCGAGTCCGCAGGTCGCCTCGCACAGCGGGCAGACGCGGTACGCCTTCTCGGTCATGCCGACTCCCATCGCCGCGGGTTCTCGCCACCGCTCCGCAGGTTTTAGCGGAACGATAAACCACATCGGGCCGCTTGTCTCCGGCCCCGGCGATTCCGGTGCCGCGCGCTCCCGGGTGGCTTTCAGCGTTCTGCTAGAAATCCGGGTGGCGTCGGCCTCAGGGGCGGGGCGGCCTGGACACCATGGCGTCCAGGCAGCGGGCCACCCGGCCGTCCAGTTCCTCCACCGGCACGTCGATCTCCCGGGCGAGGTGCTCGCGGAACAGCGCGTAGCCGTACACGGCGGAGGCGAGGGCCGCCTGCAGGGCGTCGGTGTCGTCGACGGGCAGTTCGCCGCGGGCGGCCTCGGCCTCCAGCAGCCGGTGCTCGTGGGCCCGGCCGGGCATCGGCCGGGGCCGCTCGTCGCCGTCCAGGACGAGCAGGGCCATCAGCCGGATCGGGCCGGGGCGGCGCAGCGCCGTCCAGAAGAACCGGGAGAGCCGCTTGCGGAGCGGGAGTTCCTCGGAGGCGGCGGCCGCCGCGTCCTGCACGCTCTCCTGGCCCTGCGACCACAGGGCGGAGCGCAGCAGGTCGCGGCGGGAGCCGAAGTACTGGTAGACGAGGCCGCGGTTGACGCCGGCCTCGTCCGCCACCTCGCGGAGGTTGAGTCCGGCGAGCACGCCCTGCTTCTGCAGCAGGTCCAGGGCCGCGCTGCGCAGGGCCTCCTCGGTCGCCGCCCGGTCGTGCGACGAGCGGGTGCGCTGCGGCGTCCGTGGGGTGCTCACCGGGGGCCTCCGCGGGTGGGTTCGGCGCCGCTGCCACCGGCGCGGCCTGCGACGACGACTCTACGGCCTCGGCCCGCCCTGCCGGCGGTGGGCGTCGATCGCCGGTGGGACACCAACGAACGGATCGGTTCGACGCCTCCCGCCTCGACGGCCTCCGCCAGGGCCCGGGTCTGACCGTCGATCATGTCGGGCAGGCGGGCGGCGGCGACCACGGCCGGGGCGGCCTCGAGCGCCGCCGGGTTCCTCTCGGGACGGGGGATGAGCTCGGTACCGCCGTGCGCGGGCCGACTCGCTGCAGCACTGCTCTCCTCGGACGTGCGGCCACTCGGTCGCGGACCACTCGCCGGTGCGGACGCCTCCGGGCCCGTCCCCGTGCGCGCCGACCGCCTCCACAGCGAAGGCCCCGCCGTCGGAACGGCGGGGCCTTCGGTCACTCCGGGGAGTGCGGGATGGTTCAGCCGAGGGCGGCGATGGCGTCGTTGAAGGTCTTCGACGGGCGCATCACGGCCGCGGCCTTGGTGGTGTCGGGCTGGTAGTAGCCGCCGATGTCGACCGCCGAGCCCTGGACGGCGATCAGCTCGTCGACGATCGTCTGCTCCTGCTCGGACAGCGCCTTCGCGAGACCGGCGAACGCCTGGGCGAGCTCGGCGTCGGCGGTCTGCTGCGCCAGCTCCTGGGCCCAGTACAGGGCCAGGTAGAAGTGGCTGCCGCGGTTGTCGATGCCACCGAGGCGGCGGCTCGGCGACTTGTCCTCGTTGAGGAAGGTGCCGGTGGCGCGGTCCAGGGTGTCGGCCAGCACCTGGGCGCGGGCGTTGCCGGTGGTGGTGGCGAGGTGCTCGAAGCTGACGGCCAGGGCGAGGAACTCGCCGAGGCTGTCCCAGCGCAGGTAGTTCTCCTTGACCAGCTGCTGGACGTGCTTCGGGGCGGAGCCGCCGGCGCCGGTCTCGAAGAGGCCGCCGCCGTTCATCAGCGGGACGACCGACAGCATCTTGGCGCTGGTGCCCAGCTCCAGGATCGGGAAGAGGTCGGTCAGGTAGTCGCGCAGCACGTTGCCGGTGACCGAGATGGTGTTCTCGCCGCGGCGGATGCGCTCCAGCGAGAACTTGGTCGCCTCGACCGGCGAGAGGATCTCGATCTGCAGGCCCTCGGTGTCGTGCTCCGGCAGGTACGCCTTCACCTTGGCGATCAGCTGGGCGTCGTGCGCGCGGCCCTCGTCCAGCCAGAAGACGGCCGGGTCGCCGGTGGCGCGGGCGCGGGTGACGGCGAGCTTGACCCAGTCGCGGATCGGGAGGTCCTTGGTCTGGCACATCCGGAAGATGTCGCCGGCGCCCACGACCTGCTCCAGCACGACGGCGCCGGAGGCGTCGACGACGCGCACGGTGCCGGTGGTGGCGATCTCGAAGGTCTTGTCGTGGCTGCCGTACTCCTCGGCCTTCTGCGCCATCAGGCCGACGTTCGGGACGGAGCCCATGGTCGCCGGGTCGAAGGCGCCGTGGGCGCGGCAGTCCTCGATGACGGCCTGGTACACGCCGGCGTAGCTGCTGTCCGGGAGGACGGCGAGGGTGTCGGCCTCCTGGCCGTCCGGACCCCACATGTGGCCGGAGGTGCGGATCATGGCCGGCATGGAGGCGTCGACGATGACGTCGCTCGGCACGTGCAGGTTGGTGATGCCGCGGTCGGAGTCGACCATCGCCAGCGCGGGGCCTGCGGCGATCTCGGCGTCGAAGGACGCCTTGATCTCGGCGCCGTTGGCGAGCGCCTCCAGGCCCTTGAAGATGCCGCCGAGGCCGTCGTTCGGGCTGAGGCCCGCGGCGGCGAGGTCGGCGCCGTAGGTGGCGAAGGTGTTCGGGAAGAACGCGCGCACGACGTGGCCGAAGACGATCGGGTCCGAGACCTTCATCATGGTGGCCTTGAGGTGCACCGAGAACAGCACGTCCTCGGCCTTGGCGCGGGCGACCTGGGCGGTCAGGAACTCGCGCAGGGCGGCGACGCGCATCACCGAGGCGTCGACGACCTCGCCGGCGAGCACCGGCACCTTCTCGCGGAGCACGGTGGTGGAGCCGTCGTCGCCGTGCAGCTCGATGCGGAGGTCGCCGGCCTCGGCGACGACCGCGGACTTCTCGGTGGAGCGGAAGTCGTCGACGCCCATGGTGGCGACGTTGGTCTTGGAGTCGGCGCTCCAGGCACCCATGCGGTGCGGGTGGGCCTTGGCGTAGTTCTTCACCGAGGCGGGGGCGCGGCGGTCCGAGTTGCCCTCGCGCAGGACGGGGTTGACCGCGCTGCCCTTGACCTTGTCGTAGCGGGCGCGGGTCTCGCGCTCCTCGTCGGTCTTCGGGTCGTCCGGGTAGTCCGGCAGGGCGTAGCCCTGGGCCTGCAGCTCGGCGATCGCGGCCTTGAGCTGCGGGATGGAGGCCGAGATGTTCGGCAGCTTGATGATGTTGGCGCCGGGGGTCTTGGCCAGCTCGCCGAGCTCGGCGAGGGCGTCGTCGATGCGCTGCCCCTCCTCGAGACGCTCCGGGAAGCTCGCGATGATGCGCCCGGCGAGGGAGATGTCGCGCGTCTCCACCTTGACGCCCGCCGTCGAGGCGTACGCCTGGACCACGGGCAGGAAGGAATACGTTGCCAGGGCCGGGGCCTCGTCAGTGTGCGTGTAGATGATGGTCGAGTCAGTCACCGGGTACTCCGCTTCACGTGTACAACGTCTCGACGTCAAGATATCTCGTCCGGGACCCTTTTCGACACCGCCCCCCGGATCGAGTTCTCCCGCGGCACCGGAGGCGGCCCGCCGCACGAGGAGTCCGCCGCCACCCTATGACCGTTCCGCGGCCACCGCGCCGCGGCCGCGCCGGGGCCCGGACACCGCCGCGGAGTCCACCCCTCCGGCGCCCGGCGGTGCCATCATCGGGTCATGACGGGATCACCGGACGCGATCGGGCACGGGGACGGCACCCGGCGGCGCTGGGCGGCACGCCTGGCCTTCGCCGCCGTGGGCGGCGCCATGGCGGTGCTGCTGATCGTCGGCGGCCTGAAGTCGCTGGGTCTGCTGATCGCCGGGCTCCTCGCGCTGGCGGTGGCCGTGGCGGGCCTCTGGTGGGCGCTCACCCACCGCGGCACCCGGCGCCTGCTGGCGATCGGCCTGGCCGTCGGCGCGGTGACCGCCGTCCTGGTCGGGTACGCGCTGGTCGACCTGCTCTGGGCCGTGCTGCTGGTGCTGGCGCTGTGGGCGGTCGCGGTGGCGGCCGGGAGGTCCGCCCTGTCCCGCGGCACCAGCAAGCCGGTCGAGCACCGCACGCCGGCGCCCGCCCGGCCGTTCCTGATCATGAACCCGCGCTCCGGCGGCGGCAAGGTCGAGCGGTTCGGGCTGGCCGAGCGGGCCCGGGCACTCGGCGCGGAGGTCGTCCTGCTCGACCCCGGGCACCACCAGGACGTCACCGAGCTGGCCCGGGCCGCGGTGGCCCGCGGGGCCGACCTGCTCGGGGTCGCCGGCGGCGACGGCACCCAGGCGCTGGTCGCGGGCGTCGCCGCCGAGCACGGCGTGCCCTTCCTGGTGATCTCCGCCGGGACGCGCAACCACTTCGCGATGGACCTCGGCCTCGACCGCACCGACCCGGGCACCTGCCTGGACGCCCTCACCGACGGCGTGGAGGTGCGCATCGACCTCGGCCTGATCGGCGACCGGGTCTTCGTCAACAACGCGTCCTTCGGCACCTACGCGGCCGTGGTGCAGAGCCCGGCCTACCGGGACGACAAGGTGCGCACCGTCCTCGACATGCTGCCCGACCTGCTGACCCACCAGAGCGGGCCCCGGCTGGTGCTGCGCGCCGGCGGCACCGCGGTGGACGCCCCGCAGGCCGTCCTGGTCAGCAACAACCCGTACGCGCCCGGCGACGCGGGCGGGCTGGGGCGGCGTCCGCGGCTGGACACCGGGGCGCTCGGGGTGCTCGGGGTCAAGGTCGACAACGCGGCCCAGGCGGTCGGCCTGCTGCGCGGCGGCAGTGCGACCGGGCTGACGGCGCTCGCCGCCCGCGAGGTGGTGGTCGACGCCGACGCCCCCGAGATCCCGGTCGGGGTGGACGGCGAGGCGCTCGTCCTGCCGACCCCGGTGGTCTGCCGGATCCGTCCGGCCGCGCTGCGGGTGCGGGTGCCGCGGCACCGGCCCGGCGTGCCGAGCGCGCGGCCGCCGCTGGACTGGCAGCGGCTGCGGGAGATCGCCTTCCCGCCGCGCGACTCCGCCGGCTGACGCCCCGGCTGCCCGCGGACCGCGCGGGGGCTCCCGCCCGGATCCCCGGTCCGGTGCCCGGGTTCAGTGCCCGAGGGCGGCCTTGGCCGCGACGATGATCAGGCCGAGCAGCAGGTTGGCCACGCCCTCGCCGACCGCCATCCGGCGGGACGCGCCGGCCCGGACGGCGCCGAGGGTCGCCCAGGTGACCTGCTGCGCCACCGCGACCGCGAGCGCGAGCCAGGCCGTTCCGGCGAGGTCGAGGCCGAGCAGCGGGCTGACCGCCACCGCCGCGGCCGGCAGCACGGCGGCCTCCACGATGGACCACTCGTGCCCGGCCACCCGCCGCAGCTCCCGGCGGTCGATGGCCTGGCCGACGATCCGCTCGCCGGCGACCTGTGCGTAGACGTGGGCCGCCCAGAAGACCACGCCGGTGACCAGCAGCAGTCCGATCAGCTGCAGCCGGGGGAACTCCCCGGCCGTACCGGCGGTCGCGACGACGGACGCGGCGAGCAGAGAGCCGTACACCGCACCGGCGTAGTCCGTCCGTCCGGCGTGGGGCCGTTCCTTGTGCACGGGCCGCCCGGTCGGGGCGGGAGTACTGGTCACCCGACCCAACATAGGGGCGCGAACCGGACATTCCGGGGAGCGACGCCGCCCTCCCGCCGGCCCGGATCGGTCCGGCGGGTGCGGTCAGGGGCCGGCGCCGCCCCGCTCGGCGCCGGTCCGGCGGGTCAGCTCGTCGAACCGAGAATCGCCAGTACGACGAGTCCGATGAGCGCCAGCGCCCAGGCCCACCAGGTGTCCTTCAGGTCCATGTGCATCCTCCCGGGAGTGTTGCGCCGATCAGAGCACTACTGTGACGGACGGTCAACACTTCTGACAGAGGGTCGCGTCCGATCACCGGAACAGACCGCCCCGGCGGCCGCTCAGCCGGCCGGGTTGACGAACTCCGGCTGGTCGAGGACGCGCAGCCAGCTCCCGTCGGGCTGGCGGCGCACCACCTGGGCGCGCGCCCCGGCGCCGTCCCGCGGCGGGGTCGAGGTGAGGGCGACGTCCCCGCTGACCAGGGTCGGCAGCGGCGCCTCCGGCTCGAAGTGCGGGCGGTTCGCCAACACCTTCTCCCAGAGTGCCCGGATCGCCTCCCGGCCAACCGTGAACGACCCCGGAGGATAGGCCAGCACGGCATCCTCCGTGTACAGCGCGGCGACCCCGGCGGCGTCGCCGGCGTTGGAGCGCTCGACGAACAGACGGGTGATGTCCTCGGGCCGCGCGGCCTTCTCGTAGCGCCCGTAGTCGGTCCGCTGCTGCTCGCTCTCCGGCATGACGCCCTCCCGGCGATCGATCCGTTCCTGGGTTCCGCGGCCGCCCTCCGGCCCGGTGCTTCCAGCCTCGCCCCGCGGTGATCAGAAGTCCAACAGCTGGATCTGATGGAAGCTAGAATCATCAGTCATGGAATTGCGGCAGCTGGAGTACTTCGTCGCGGTGGCGGAGGAGCAGAGTTTCACCCGGGCGGCGGAACGGGTGCACATCAGCCAGTCCGGGGTCAGCGCCCAGATCCGACAGCTGGAGCGGGCGCTCGGCGCGGAACTCTTCGACCGGTCGGCGCGGGCCGCGACGCTCACCGTGGCGGGCAAGGCGGCCCTCGACCACGCCCGCGCCACGCTGGCGTCGGCGGCGGCCGTCCGGCAGGCGGTGGGCGAGGTGACCGGCCTGATCCGGGGGCGGCTCACGGTGGGCATGGTCGTCGGCTGCACGGTCACCCCGCTGTTCGACGCGCTCGCCGCCTTCCACCGGGCCCACCCGGGGGTGGAGATCACGCTGCAGGAGGACAACTCGGAGCGGCTCGCCGACGCCGTGCGCAGCGGCACCGTAGACCTCGCCCTGGTCGGCACGGCGACCGCCGCGCCGGAGGGCCTGGAGGCCCTGACGATCGTCAGCGAACCGCTGGTCGCGGCCGTCCCCGCGGGCCACCCGCTGGCCGGGCGCGGCCGCCTCGCGCTGGCCGACCTGGCGGAGCACGCAGTGATCTGCATGCCGCGGGGCACCGGGATCCGCACGGTGCTGGACGGGGCGTCCGCCGCCGCCGGCGTCCGGCCGGCGATCGCGCTGGAGGCCGGGGCGGCGGACGCCGTGGCCGACCTGGCCGCGCGGGGCCTCGGGGTGGCCGTGCTCAGCGCCTCGATGGCCGCCGCGCACGCGGACCGGCTGACCGCCCTGGCGATCGAGGACGCCACCGAACCGGCCCTGCTCGCGCTGGTCTGGCGGCCCGCGCACGGCCCGGCCGTCCGCGAGGCCGTCCGCGCGTGCCGCCGGGCGTTCGCCGCGGGGCCGGCCTGACCCGCGCCCCTCGTGGTGCACCCGCGACCTTCGCGGACGCGCCCCGGGCCGGGTTCCCACGGATCGCCGGCCGATCACCGCGGGCACGGGGGCAGACAGCGCGCCCACCGCCGGGTACGATCCCGGACACCGTAGTTACCAGCCAGTAGCTTCCGGCCCGGTCCCGTACGGCTCGGTCCACCGCGGCTGCCCGAAGGAGATGCCATGCCCGCACTCGAGCGCATCGACGACGTCTTCGTCCTCGATCTCGGCGACACCGAGAACCGCTTCCACCCCGACTGGGTCGCCACCGTCGACGGCCTGCTGGACGAGGTGGAGAAGGCCGAGGGCCCGCGCGCCCTGGTGACCACGGCCACCGGCAAGTTCTACTCCAACGGCCTCGACCTGGACTGGCTGTTCGCCAACACCGACCGGGCGCTCGAGTACGTCTCCTCCGTCCAGGAACTGCTGGCCCGGATGCTGACCCTGCCCGTGGTCACCGTCGCCGCGCTGCAGGGGCACACCTTCGCGGCCGGGGCGATGTTCTCGCTGGCGCACGACTTCCGGGTGATGCGCGGCGACCGGGGCTACTGGTGCCTGCCCGAGGCCGAGATCAACATCCCCTTCACGGCCGGCATGTCGGCCCTGATCCAGGCCCGCCTCCACCCGGGGACGGCCCACGAGGCCATGGTCACCGCCCGCCGCTACGGCGGCCGCGACGCCCTCGCCGCCGGCATCGTCGACCGCACCGCCGACGAGGACTCCCTCCGCCGCACCGCCCTCGACCTCGCCGCCACCCACACCACCAAGGCCGGCCCCACCGTCGGCACCATCAAGACCCGGATGTACGGCCCCGCCCTGGCCGCCCTCCGCGAGAAGGACATCCCCCTCGGCTGAGCCGCCCCACCCGGCCGGAACGCGAAAACCGGTCGCGGCGACCGCGGACCGGCCGGGAAGCTCGACCCGTGCACCTGAAACCCGACGGGGTCACCCCGGTGCCGCGAGCGATGTTGATCAGCGAGTTCCTGCTCCGACCCGACTTCCGGGTCGCACCGGACCGGGCGGTGTTCGTCGCGGCGGGCGACCGGCTCGCCCACGAGGACGGCGACCTCGTGGTGACCCGTCCCTCCGGGGAGCAACGCAGGCATCCGGCCCGCGACAGCCACTGGATCTGCCGCTGAGGCACCGGGGGCGGCACACGGGCCCGTCCCGCTACTCGACCCGGAATCCGCCGTGGGCCGCGGCGCGGGTCAGGTAGTCGATCCACTCGTCCCAGCGGGGATGCTCCGCGAACGTCCCGGCCTTGGCCTCCTCGGGCTGTGCCGCGAGGGCGGCCAGGGCTGCACGGATCTCGGCGGGTGTCACGATCCAGCCGTCGTTCGTGCCACCGATCTTGTGGTCCGGGATGCCGGTCGGCGGCTCCGCATGCCACGCGGCCACGGCCCGGCAGGCGGCTTCGTAGGTGCGCATCGTCTCCGAGACCCGACCGTCCGCCGCACCGACGAAGTCGGCGGACGTCAGACCGAAGTCGGCCGACTTCGGCCACGCAGGCGGCTCGTGACCGTACGACAGCATTCCGAGGCGGTCCATGGCCCGCAACGCCGGCCCCATGCTCGACATGTCGAACCGGAACTCGGGATCCCCCGCACCCTCCGGCCGCTCGATCGTCATGTCCCAACCCACGTCCCACCCCCGCGTCCGACCTGCGCCTTTGCCGGCATCACCGCAGGGCACGCACCGCTGCCCGGCCCACCGGTTTCCCACCCCTCCGCCGCGGGGCCCGCAGCACCGGAAATCCGCTCGAAGAAGTCCGCCCGGCCCGACCCCGGAGGGCCCTTTCACGGCCCCTCGCGGGGGCGTGAACAGCAGCGGGCGGGCGCGGTGGGGTGCCGCCCCGTCCGGCCCCTCCGCGGGCCCGCCACGGGGCCTGCGCGGCCCCGCCGAACCAGCCGTGACCTGGCCTTTCTCCGCCCACGGGGGTAATCTGACGACCTGTCGGAAGGGGGCCGGATGGACCGGACCGTACGTACTGTCGATGACGTTCTCGCTCTCCTGGACGGGCTGTTCGCCAGCCGGGACGGCCGGTTGGCCACCGGGGACGGCGCGGGCTACTGGGACCGCTTCTACGCCGACCGGTCGAAGCCCGTCCCGTTCTTCGCGGACAAGCCGGACGAGAGCCTGGCCGCCCACGTCGACCGGGGGCTGATCGCTCCCGGCCGGGCCCTGGACCTCGGGTGCGGGCCGGGGCGCAACGCGGTGTTCCTGGCGTCCCGGGGGTTCGAGGTGGACGCGGTCGACCTCTCCCCCGCCGCCCTGGCGTGGGCCGGGGACCGGGCGCGGGAGGCCGGCGTCGAGGTCCGCCTCCTCCGCGGCGACGCCTTCCGGCTCGCCGGAACGGAAATGACCGGCCCGTACGAGCTGGTGGTGGACTCGGGGTGCTTCCACCACCTGCCGCCGCACCGCCGCGTCAGTTATCTGGCGCTCCTCGCCGGGGTGTTGGCGCCCGGCGGCCACCTCGCGCTGACCTGCTTCGCCGCCGGCGCGATGGGCTCGGAACTCTCCGACGCGGACCTCTACCGGGAGGGGCGGCTGGGCGGCGGCCTCGCGTACACCGAGGAGTCGCTGCGCCGGATCTTCGCGGACCTGACGGAGGTCGAGCTGCGCCGGATGAACGACGAACCGGCCGACTCGCCGCTGTTCGGCGAGGCCTTCCTGTGGACGGCGCTGTTCCGCCGCGACGCACCGGCGCACCCGGAGGGCCGGCCTCAGCCGGCGGCGGCGTCGAGGCGGGCGGCGATCGCGTCGAGGAGGAGTTCGAGCGCGGTGGGGTAGCCGCTGCGCCGCATCTCGACGGCGAGCAGGGGCGCGGTCGCCGCGATGTTGGGGTGCGTGTCGGCGGAGAGGGTGCCGTAGTTGGCGTGCCAGACGGCGAGGTCGGCGGCCTGGGCGGCCGCGGGGAGGGCGAGGGCGGCGGCGTCCAGGGCGGCGAAGCCGAGCGCCTGGTCGACGAAGGCGTGGTAGATCCGCACCGCCTCGCCGTCCGGGAGTCCGGCGGCGCGCAGCACGCCGAGGATCGCCTCGACCACCCGGACCTCGTGCTCGCGGCCGGTGGTGCGGTGGGCGGCGAGCACGGCGGCCTGCGGATGGGCCTGGTAGCAGGCGTGGATCCGGCGGCCGATCTCCCGCAGGTCGGCGCGCCAGTCCCCGGTGGCCCGGTATCCCTGCTGGGCGCGGCCGATCATCTCGTCGGTGAGGGCGAGCATCAGGGCGTCGGAGCTGTGGAAGTAGCGGTAGATCGCGCTGGGGTCGGCGCCGAGGGCGGCGCCGAGTTTGCGCACGGTGAGGGCCTGGGCGCCCTGCTGGTCGACGAGGTGCAGGGCCGTCTCCACGATCGCCCGCTCGGAGAGCACGGTGCCCTGGCGGGTGGGGCGCCTGCGCCGGCGGCGGTCTTCCGGTACCACGCGTTCGGTCATGGCCGGGGAGCTTATGACAACAGCATTGACGTGTGAAGTGCCCGGCCGGTTTCATTCCGGCCACCGGCACAGCGCCACCGGCCACCGGCTCTCCCGACCCTCCGGCGTCCTCCCTCCCCGCCGGTCACACCCCCACAGTTGAGGCGGTTCTCCCTTGGCATCACCGCTCAAGCCCCCCGGCCGCACCGCGGGCTCCCCCGCCGCGGCCGCCCCCCGCACGACGATGCGCAAGTCGGTCGGCATCGAGGGCGGCGTGGTCATCGCCGCTTCGACGACCGCGGCGACCACCAGCATCGGCATCGGCCTCGGCCTGATGGCGGGCGTGGTCGGCCTGCACCTGCCGGCGCTGATGCTGCTGGCCTTCCTGCCGGTGCTCGCCATCGCGGGCGGCTACGGCCGCCTCAACCGGGTCGAGCCGAACGCGGGCAACAGCTACAGCTGGATCGGCCGCACCCTCGACCCGTGGCTGGGCTTCCTCTCCGGCTGGGTCAACATCGTGGGCACGGTCGTCTTCCTGGCCTACACCACCGCCGTGACCGGCTCCGCGGTGCTGCAACTGCTCGGTCTCGCCGGGCTGCACCGGATCGGCGGCCTCGCCCTGGACCCGGACTCCACGCCGCAGACCACCGTCATCGGGCTGACCGTGCTCGCCGCGGCCACCGCCGTCGCCGTCCGCGGGCTGGACCTCTCCGCCCGGCTGCAGAAGTACCTGCTGGTCTTCGAGTACGCGGTGCTGCTGGTCTTCTGCGGCTACGGCCTGTTCGCCGGCGACCAGCCGTTCTCGCTCGACTGGTACAACCCGTTCACGATCCCCTCGCTCTCCGCGCTGGCCCAGGGCATGGTGCTCGCGGTGTTCTGCTACTGGGGCTTCGAGTCGGTGTTCAGCATCGGCGAGGAGGTCCGCGACCCGCGGGACGCCTCGCGCGGCGGCTTCATCGCGCTGACCGTCGTCATGCTGCTCTTCCTGCTCGCGGGAACGGCCTTCCAGCGGGTGCTGCCGCTCTCCGAGCTGGCCGACAACGGCGCCCGGGGGCTGACCTACTTCGGGGCGAAGCTCGCCGACCAGCCGCTGGCCGCACTGCCGCTGGTGGCGCTGCTGTTCTCCGCCGCGGCCTCGCTGCAGGCCGGCATCATCCCCACCGCCCGCGGCATGTTCGCGATGGGCCGCGACGGCACCCTCGGCCCGGTGTGGACGCGGCTGCACCCCCGGCACGGCACCCCGGCCGTCGGCACCGTGCTGATCGCCGCGGTCGCGACCGTCCTCGCCGTGCTCTCGACCGCCATCCCCACCGTCAGCGACCTGATCTCGGCCGCGGTCAACGCCAGCGGCATCCTGGTCGCCCTGTACTACGCGCTCACCGCGCTCGCCGCCGCGGTGCGCTTCCGCGGCCTGCTGCGCACCGCGCCGTGGGAGGGGCTGCGGGCGGTGGTGGCGCCGCTGCTGGGCGCGGTCGTGCTGCTCGCCGTCGGCGGCCACCTGGTGTGGACCTTCTGGTCCTCCGCCGACCACCTCGAAATCGGCGCCGACAACGGCTGGTTCCAGCTGCTGGTGCCCGGGCTGATGGTCGGCACCGGCCTGCTGGCGGCCGCGTGGGCGCGCTGGGTGCGCCGCTCCCCGTACTTCGACCGCCGCTCGCCGGACCCCGCCGCCGAGCCGGTCCTCGAACCGACCGTCTGATCCCGGTCCGGGCCTGCCCGCCGCGGGCCCGGACCGCAACACCCCCTCTCCACCCGCGGCGCCGCCGCCCGAGCACGGGAGCACCACCCATGGCCCAGGCCGATCTGGTCTTCACGAACGGCCCCGTCCACACCAACGACCCGGCCCGCAGCCGGGCCACCGGCCTCGCCGTCACCGCCGGGCGGATCACCGCCGTCGGTCACGACGAGGTCCGCGAACTGATCGGTCCGCGCACCCACGTCGTGGACCTGCACGGCCGGTTGCTGATCCCCGGCTTCCAGGACGCGCACGTCCACGCGGTGTACGGCGGGACGGAACTCGCCGAGTGCGACCTGTCCGGCACCACCGGCGTCGACGAGTACCTGCGCCGCGTCCGCGACTACGGGGCGGCCCACCCGGAGCGGGAGTGGATCACCGGCAGCGGCTGGTCGATGGAGAGCTTCGAGGGCGGCCTGCCGAGCCGGCAGCTGCTCGACTCCGTCTGCGCCGACCGCCCGGTGTTCCTGCTGAACCGGGACCACCACGGCGCCTGGGCCAACACCCGCGCCCTGGAGCTCGCCGGGCTCACCGCCGACACCCCGGACCCGGCCGACGGCCGGATCGAGCGCGAGGCCGACGGCACCCCCGGCGGCGTGCTGCAGGAGGGCGCGACCGGCCTGGTCTCGCGGCACGTCCCGCCGAGCACCGCCGCCGACCGGCTGGCCGGCCTGCTGCGCGCCCAGGAGCTGCTGCACTCGCTCGGCATCACCGGCTGGCAGGACGCCCTACTCGGCGTCTTCAACGGCCAGCCCGACGTCTCGGACGCCTACCGGACGGCCGCCCTCGACGGCACGCTCACCGCCCGGGTCACCGGCGCCCTCTGGTGGGACCGCGGGCGCGGCGCCGAGCAGATCCCCGAACTGGAGGCGCGGCGCGAGGAGTTGAGCCACGGCCGGTTCCGCGCCGGCGCGGTGAAGATCATGCAGGACGGCATCGCGGAGAACTTCACCGCCGCCATGACCAGCCCCTACCTCGACCGCTGCGGCTGCGCCACCGCCAACAGCGGGATCAGCTTCGTCGACCCGCTGCGGCTGCGCGAGCACGTCACCGCCCTCGACGCCCTCGACTTCCAGGTGCACTTCCACGCCCTCGGCGACCGCGCCGTGCGCGAGGCGCTGGACGCGGTCGAGGCCGCCGTCGCCGCCAACGGCCGGCGCGGGAACCGGCACCACCTCGCCCACCTCCAGGTCGTCCACCCCGACGACCTGCCGCGCTTCGCCCGGCTCGGCGCGATCGCCAACGTCCAGCCGCTGTGGGCCGCCCACGAGCCGCAGATGGACGAGCTCACCATCCCCTTCCTCGGACCCGAACGCGCCTCCTGGCAGTACCCGTTCGGCTCGCTGCTGCGCGCCGGCGCCACGCTCGCCGCGGGCAGCGACTGGCCGGTCAGCAGCCCCGACCCGATCGCCGGGCTGCACGTCGCCGTGAACCGGTCCGAGCCCGGCGCCACCGACGGCCGGGTCTTCCTGCCCGAGCAGCGCCTCGACGTGGTCACCGCCCTCGCGGCGTACACCGCCGGCTCGGCCCACGTGAACGGCCACGACGACGCCGGCAGCCTGCGCCCCGGTCACCTCGCCGACCTGGTCGTCCTGGACCGGGACATCCTCACCGCACCGCCCGCGGAGATCGCCGACGCCCGGGTCGAACGCACCTACGTCGGCGGGGAACTCGTCCACCTGGCCGGCTGACACCGGCGGCCCCCGGTGCGCCCGGCCGGCGCACCGGGGGCTGTCAGTGATCGCCACTAGCTTTCTCAGCGTCCCGCCGATCCGGCGCGGCACACCCCCGGACGCAAGGAGAAGGTGCATTGTCTGCCTGGGAGGGGTCGAGCACGGCGCGCGTGGTGCCGCCCGCGCGGCCGCGCAAGCTCGCCAAGGTCCCGTTCGTCGAACTGGCCGACGGCCGGCTGCAGGGCGTGGTGTCCAGCGGCTCCGACATCGAGCGGGTCTACGTGTCCTCGGTCGCCGCCGGCGACTTCGCGTTCGCCTGCAGCACCAACAACAACCGGCCCTGCGGCGGCGCCCGCGGCTCGTTCTGCAACCACATCGGCGCGCTGGTCACCGAGGCGGTGCTGCAGTACGGCGCCGAGCGGGTCGCCCGCTACCTGCGGGTCGAGGCCGCCGACGACGCGGCGGCGATCGCCGGGGCGATGCGGGCCACCCTGCCGCCGGCCGCGGACCGGGCGGCCGCCGCCCAGGTGTTCAGCCGGTTCCTGCGCCACCTGGCGTACCTGGAACTCGCGCCGACCACCGCGCCGCTGCCCGAGATGCAGTGGTTCCCGCCGACCCGGGCGGCGGTGGCCTGATGCGCGCCGACCTGCTCACCGACCCGGTCGACGGCCTCGACGAGGCGCTCGCCGCCGTCGACGGCTTCGACCGGGTGCTCGCCGCCGGCGTGCTCCGGCCCCGACCCGACCAGGCCGCCGGACTGCTCGCCCTGGCCGCGGCCGTCGCTGGCTCGCCGCTCGCCGCCCGGGTCGCCGAGGCCGCCGAGAAGACCGCCGCCGGCATCGGGGACGAAGGCCACCTCACCGCCCTGGCCGCCGCCCGCTGCGCCCTGCTCGGCTCCGTGCACGACGCGCTGACCGCCCGGATCGACGGGGCGACCGGCCGCGACCGCACCGCCTTCCCGGCCACCGCGCCGGGCGCCCCGCAGGCCGCCAACCTGCCGGCCGCCGCCCGCGCCTGGCTCGCCGACCTCGCCCGCGCCGGCTGGCAGGGCATCGACCACGACCTCGTCGCCGGGGCCGCCCCGGTGGTCAGCGCGATGCTGCCCGACCCGGCGCTGCGCCGCCTCGCCACCCTGCTGGACGGCTTCGCCGCCGAACTCGCCGCCTCCTGCCCCGGTGCCACCCTGGAGCGGGTGCCGCTGCGCCGCTGGGCCGACCTGTGGTCGCGGGCCCTGGTGCTCACCGTGCCGGGCGCGGCCGACGCACCGCCCGCCGAGGCCGTGACGGGCCGTCTGCTGCCGCTCGGCATCGACCTGCAGGAGCACGCGACGGCCGTCCAGGCCCAGGTGCACGCCGTGCTGGAGCCCGTCGACGGCGGCACGCCGCGGCTGGTGCGCGCCTCCGTCTCCGTGCCCAAGCCGGACACGGTCGTCGGGACGGGGGTCTGGCAGCTGCTGCGCCCGCACACGGCACTGCTCGCCGCCGTCGGCGAGGGCCGCTCGATGGAGCTGACCGACATGCCCGCGACGGCCGGGGGCGACCTGCTCTGGAGCGAGGAGCACGCCCGCCCGGGCGCCCCCGCCGACGCCTTCGGCACCGCCCGGGTCGTGCTGGCCGCGGCCGAGGCGGCCGCCACCGCGCCGCTGGACCGGCACCCGGCGGCGATCGCGGTGCCGGTGCTGCTGGAGGGCTACACCGCCCGGCAGGACGGCGACGCGCTGGAGTTCGTGCTCGCCGGGCAGCCGCTCGCCGTCGACACCGACCGGATCCCGGCGGCCGGCCCGCTCACCCCGGAGGCCGTCGCGGCCTCCGCCGCCTGCATCGGCCTGCTCCGCTGGGACGCCGGCCGGTACCTGCTGCAGCCGATCGCCGTCGAGACCACCGTGCGGAAGAAGGCCGTCGCCCTGCACGCCGGGGCCTGGGCCGGCGGCACCACCGACAAGCTGGGCGTCAAGGCGGAGAAGGCCGCCACCGACGCCGTCGCGGTGCTGCGCGAGCGCGCGGGAAGGCTGCTGCGGAAATGACCGAGCCGACCACCGTGCCGAACGCCGAGCCGAACGCCGAGCCGGTCCCGGACGCGGACGAGAACCGCCGTCAGGTCCTCTACTGGCGGCTGCTCGCCCGCCTCTTCGACCCGGAGGAGCAGCACGCCCTGGAGTCCGCGAGCCTCGCCGTGGTCGAGGACATCGGCCTGCCGGCCGCCCTGCTCGACCCGCAGACCTCCGTCGACTCCGTCGTCCAGCGCCACCCGGAGCTGGCCGCCGAGATCGACGGACTGATGGTGCCGGGCGAGGACGGCGGCCCCCGGGAGGACAGCCGGCGGGACGGCGCCGCCGAGGTGCGCCGCGCCGCCCTGGCGTCGAAGGTGCTGCTGAACGTCTTCGCCACCGGCAGCGGCACCGTCACCGCCGGGCAGCTCGCCCGCTGGCAGTCCGACGCGGGCTGGCTGGAGCGCGCCCTCGGCTGCCGGCCCGGCGAGCTGCGGGCGGGCCGTGGCCCGGCACCCGCCGGCTTCCAGGGCCTCGGGCCCGAACTCGGCGCGGTCGAGGCCGGCCTGGTGAAGCGGATGCAGCTGCGCGAGGTGCTCGCCGATCCGAAGCTCGCCGCGCAGCTGACGCCGAGCATGTCGCTGATCGAGCAGCTGCTGCGCGACAAGCACAACCTCTCCGGCGTCGCGCTGGCCAACGCCAAGGCGCTGATCCGCCGCTTCGTCGACGAGGTCGCCGAGGTGCTGCGGACCCGGGTCGCCAAGGCCTCCACCGGCCGGCCGGACCGCTCGGTGCCGCCGAAGCGGGTCTTCCGCAACCTGGACCTCGACCGCACGATCTGGAAGAACCTCACCAACTGGAGCCCGGAGGAGGAGCGGCTCTACGTCGACCGCCTCCACTACCGGCACACCGCCCGGAAGACCACGCCGCAGCGGCTGATCGTGGTGGTCGACCAGTCCGGTTCGATGGTCGACTCGATGGTCAACTGCACCGTCCTGGCGTCGATCTTCGCCGGCCTGCCCAAGGTCGACGTGCACCTCGTCGCGTACGACACCCGCGCGATCGACCTCACCCCCTGGGTCGGCGACCCGTTCGAGGTGCTGCTGCGGACCAACCTCGGCGGCGGCAACGACGGCCCGGTCGCGATGGCGATGGCCCGCCCGAAGATCACCGACCCCGCCGACACCGTGATGGTCTGGATCTCGGACTTCTACGAGTTCGACCGGTCCCAGCCGCTGTTCGAGGCCATCGAGGCGGTGCACCGCTCCGGGGTGAGGTTCATCCCGGTCGGCTCGGTGACCAGCTCCGGCCGCCAGGAGGTCAACCCCTGGTTCCGGGAGCGCTTCAAGGCGCTCGGCACACCGGTGATCTCCGGCCACGTCGGCAAGCTCGTCCACGAGCTCAAGAACTTCCTCGCCTAGGCCCCCGGGCCGGCACACCCCCCTCGATCCCTTCCCGAAAGGCCCTGCCATGTCCGACCTGTTGCGCGCCCCCGCCGAGCTCAAGTACGCCGAGGAACTGGCCTGGCTGGAGTCGATCGACGACAACCCGAAGCCGTTCAGCTGGCGGCTCTCGCCGAAGATGGTGCGGCTGTTCGTGCTCGGCTCCGAGCGTTCCGACGGCCTCGACCGCGAGGTCGCGCAGAAGTGGTTCGGTGACCGCAGCATCGTCGAGCGCGCCATCGTCACCCTGGCCTCCGACCGCGGCCTGCTGCTGATCGGCGACCCCGGCACCGGCAAGAGCTGGCTGGCCGAGCTGCTCGCCGCGGCGGTCTGCCGCGACTCCACCCTGGTCGTCCAGGGCACCGCCGGCACCACCGAGGACCACATCAAGTACTCCTGGAACGTGTCCATGGTGATCGCCAAGGGGCAGTCCCGTGAGTCGATGATCCCCTCGCCGATCATGACGGCGATGGAGTCCGGCGCGATCGGCCGCTTCGAGGAGCTCACCCGCGCCACCAGCGACGTGCAGGACGCGCTGATCTCGATCCTCTCCGAGAAGTACGTCTCGGTGCCCGAACTCGACGGCGACGGCATCGTGTTCGCCAAGCCGGGCTTCTCCGTCATCGCCACCGCCAACAGCCGCGACCGGGGCGTCAACGACCTCTCGTCGGCGCTGAAGCGGCGGTTCAACTTCGTGCGCATCCCGGTGGTCACCAACAAGAAGAGCGAGGCGGAGATCGTCCGCTTCCGCACCGAGGAACTGCTGCGCCGCCACTCCATCGAGCTGGAGGTGCCGCCCACCCTGCTGGACGTGCTGCTGCAGTCCTTCGCCGACCTGCGCGCCTCGGCCGCCGCGGCCGGCAGCGACGACGAGAAGCTGGAGTCGGCGCTCTCGACGGCCGAGCAGATCGGCGTGCTGGAGGACGCCGTGCTGCACGGCAACTTCTTCGGCGAGCGGACGCTGACCGCCCGCACCCTGGCCTCCTCGCTGGTCGGTTCGCTGGCCCGGCGCGAGCCGGAGGACCTCGCCATCCTCAACAAGTACCTGCACGGCGTGGTCGAACCGCGCGGCAAGGAGCAGGGCGGCGAGTGGCCGGAGTTCCTGGAGGGCGGCCGCGACGCGATCGCCACCCTGTCGTGACGGCCGCACCCGCGGGCGCCTTCGACCCGCTGCGGTCCCGGCTCCAGGAGGCGGCCGCCGAGTTCGCCGACGGTCCGGACGCCCTGGAGGGCATCCTGCTCGGCATCGTCGACGACGTCGACCGGGCGGTGCGCGAGCCGCTGGAGGTCTTCCCGGTCTGCCACCACTCGCCGGCCTCCGCGGTCGCGATGGCGCGCCGGCTGCGCGAGAAGCAGCCCAAGGTGGTGTACCTGGAGCTGTGCGAGGACATGGCGCCGCTCCTCACCGAGCTGCGCAACTGCCGCCTGCCGGTGGCCGTCCAGGCGTTCGCGACCGAGGTCGACGGCTTCCCCGCCGACTGGGCGCCGCTCTCGGTGGTCGCGCCGATCACCGAGGCCTCCGCCGAGTACCAGGCGATCGCGTACGCGCTGGACACGCCCGGCGTCGAACTCGTCCTGGTGGACCGCTCCTCGGACCACGTCTTCCAGTGGCAGCCGCGCGACGGCGAACCGGACGCGCCGGCCGACGCCGGTGCCGAACCGGAGGCGGCCGCCGACGACGGGGAGGCCGCGCTGCACGGCGACGCGGTCGGCGTGGAGATCGGCGACCTCCGGCCGCGCTTCGCCGAGCTGGAGGAGCACCTGCTCCGGCACGGCAAGGTCCGGCACTGGTCCGAGTGGTGGCACCAGTACGTGGAGGTGCCGCTCGGCGACAGCGACCACGACACCTACCGCCAGGTCATGCTGCTGATCGGCAGCCTCTTCCGGCGGCTGGCGCCCGGCGACCCGCGCCGGGTCGCGGTCGACGAGGACCGCGAGCGGTACATGTGGACGAGGATGCGCGAGCACCTGGCCGCCACCGGCACCGACCCGGCCGACTGCCTGTACGTCTGCGGCGCCTTCCACGCGGCCAGCCGGGTCGCCGAGTTCGGCGTCGACGGCAGCGACGGCTTCGCGATCCCGCCGCGCTCGGCGACCCGCTGGCAGCACGGCCTGATCCCGTCCAGCCACACCGCGATCGAGGCCCAGTTCGGCCTGGCCGCCGGCTCGGTGTCGATCGCCGCCGCGGTGTGGGCGAAGAACCTGAAGCGCACCGGGGTCCGGCCGTACCGCCTCGCGGGCCAGGCCGGCGGCGCGAAGGGCACCGACCGGGCCGCCGCGGCGCCCGTGCCGGCCGTCGGCCCCGCGCCCTCCGACCGGCTGTCCGGCTTCCTGCAGCGGCCGCCGGCGCTCGACCCCCTGGACGAGGCCGAACTGCTCGGCTGGTCCGTCGACGTCGTGCGCGCCGCCCGACGCAACGGCTACCTCGCCTCGACCGCCGACGCCATCGCGGTCTTCCAGACCTCGGTGCTGCTGGCCGGGATGCGCGACCGGGCGCGGCCGACCCCGTACGACTTCCAGGACGCCGCGGTCACCTGCATCGAGAAGGACACCGTGCCGGGCCGGCGCGACGTCCGGCGACTGGTCGAGATCATGATGGGCGGCGACCGGATCGGCCGGGTCGGCTACGACGCGCTGCCGCCGCTCGCCCGCGACGTGCACGACCGGCTCGCCCCGCTCGGCCTGCGGCTGGAGCAGCGCGGGGTGCAGCGGGCACTGCTGGACCTCGCCGCCCGGCCGGAGCTGAACACCTGCTCCGACGTGCTGTGGCGGCTGCGCTACCTGCTGCCGCACGGCGCCGCACGGCCGATCATGGGTGAGCGCACGTTCGGCGAGCGGTCCCTCCAGGAGTCCTGGGACCTGGCCCTCGGCACCCACCAGCGGGCCCTGATCGAGCTCGGCTACGAGGGCGTCAGCATCGAACAGGTGCTGGAGCAGCGGCTGCGGCGCAAGGCCTACGGGCCGCAGGCCACCACCGCGGACGTGCTGGGCGCCGTCGAGGACGCCGTCCTCTACCTCGGCAGCCGCCGGCTCGCCGACGAACTCGGCCGGCACGCCCTGGAGGTGCTGGCCACCGAACGGAGCGTGGACGGCGCACCGGAGGTGCTGCGCCGGGTCCGCCGGCTGCTGGCCCACTACCGGACGAGCGAACCGGTGCTGCCCGGCTGGATCGAGTCCTTCGTCCGGACGGGGTACGCGCACTACTGCACCCTGCTGCCGACGGCGTTCACCGACGAGGACGCGACGGTCCGCCAGGTCGCCGCGACGCTGGGCTTCCTGTTCGGCATGGAGGGCCTGGCCCTGTCGCTGGGCTGCGACCGGACGCAGCTGGAGCTGGCGGTGGCCCAGTCCCACCCCGAGGAGCCGTCCCGGGTGGCGCTGCTGTGGGCCGCCCAGCTGCAGCTCGGCCGGCTCTCCCGGGCGGAGCTGCGCGAGCGCTGCGCGGACCTGCTGGCCAACCCGTTGGCGCTGCCCGCCTATCCGCGCTACCTGAGCGGATTCGTGCAGGCGCTGGAGCCGGTGCCGGGCCTGGCCGACTTCGTGGTCGAGGCGGTGTCCCGGGCGTTCGGGCAGCTGCCGGACGCGGTGCTGCTGCCCTGGCTGCCCGCACTGATCACCGGCCTGCGGGCGGACGGCACCGAACTGGCGCCGCTGCTGATCCGCGAGGCCGGGCGGATCTTCCCCGGCCGGCTCGCGGCGCTGGACACCTGGGTGCCGCCGTGGCGCGCCCCGCAGCCCGGCCCGGCCGCCCTGCCGAATCCCGCCCGGCGCGGGGGCGGCGCCGCCGCCCTGCTGGCGGCCCACCCCGCGGCCTGCGACGCCCTGGCCGGTCTGCTGGGCTGCGAGGACGGCTGGGAGTCCGTGGACGCCGTCCCCGGTGGCGCGGCCCTGCTCGGCCGCCACCCCGGCACCGCCGAGGCCCTGGAGGCGCTGCTGGCGGCCCGCTGACCGCCCGGACCGCCCGGCGGCCGCACCCCTGCCGGGTGCGGCCGCCGGGTGCCGTGGGCCCGGTCCTTCAGGTACCGCCGGAGGGCGCCGCCCGGCGGGCCCGGGCGAGGTCGCGGGCGAGGGCGAGCGCGGTGATCAGCCAGGCGCCGGCGGCGACCCACAGCAGCGGGTGGCCGAGCCCGTTCAGCCAGGGGAGGTGCGCGGCGGAGCCGGTGGAGAGGGTGGCGACGGCGCTCATGCCGAGCGGGAAGACGGTGGCCCAGCGGCGGATGTTGTACCGCAGCCTGGGGTGGCGGATCTCGGCGGCGAGCAGGACGAGGTAGCCGGCCAGGTCGAGGGTGAGCAGGACGAGGGTGGCGTCGCGCAGCACGGTGTGCCCGGCGCCCGTCCACTCGGGCCAGGCGGTGAGCTTGGAGCCGGCCAGGGCGCAGATGGCCAGCGCCCCCGCGGAGATCCACTGGTCACCGGCGCCGGTCAGGACCTGGCGGACGTCGAAGCGGAGCAGCGCGGCGACGTAGAGCACCAGGCCGAGTGCGAAGGCGGCCAGGGCCGCCGGGGCGAGCCAGTCGCCGCTGCCCGCCAGCGCCAGGGTGCCGGCCAGCACGGCGAGCCCCTCGGTGGCGACGCAGACCAGGAAGGCGACGCCCGGCAGGTGGTGCTTCCAGTGCCGCAGGACGGAGATCAGCAGCGGCGGCCAGGCGGCCGCGGCGATCGCGAGCAGCACCGCGGCGGTGCCCTGCCAGCCGGCGAGCGAGAAGCGGGTGCCGACCACCGCGGTGGCGGCGACGGCGGTGAGCGCGGGCGGGGTGGCGGCGTTGGCGGCCCAGCGGTCGCGGTCCCGCAGCAGGGTGAGGCCGAAGGCGAGGGCCAGCATCAGCCAGCCTGCGGCGGCCAGCGCCAGCAGGACCTGCGAGGAGGTCTCCCGGCCGACCAGGTGCAACCCCACGGAGACGATGCCGGTGGCCATCACCGCGGAACCGGCGGCGGGCGGCACCTTCGTCCACCAGCGCGCGGCCTGCCGGTCGTCGGCCCGGTTCAGGGTGGGGAGGTCCATGCTGCCCATCGCAGCGCAGCGCGGCCGGTGCTGCCAGCGGGCCGCGCCGGGGGCCACTCGGCCGGGTGCAGCCGGGGTGGTCCGCCCGGTGCGGCGGGAGAGGCGCCGCACCGGGCGGGGTCGGGGCGGGGCGGACGGTCGCCGGGCCGCCGGCCCCGGGGGTCAGAGCAGCGGGCCGGTGACCGGCAGCACCACCTGGCAGGGGATCGGCCGCGGGTGCGCCGGGTCCAGGGCGTTCAGCACGTCCGTGAGGGCGATCGGGTCGTAGCCGATCTCCAGGTGGTCGGTGGCGTCCAGCGGGCACTGGTCCTGCACGGTGAGGTCGGTGACGTGCGGTCCGGCCGGCAGGAAGGCGTTGGTGTACGGGGTGACGACCTCGTCGAAGCGGGTCGCGATCACGGTGTAGTCCACACCGGGGACGGTCTGGCCGCCGGCGTCGAGGGCGGCCAGGAACGGGGAGCCGACCTCCTGCTCGACGCAGGCCGCGCAGAGGTCGTCGAGCAGTTCGTTGGCGGGCTCCAGGACGTGCAGCTGGCGGCCGAGTTCGGTGATGCCGTCCAGGGTGGTGCCGCTGTTGTTGGGCGCGATGCCGACCAGCTTGCGCACCTTGGCGGCGCCGCCCAGGTTCTTCAGGTAGTAGCGGGCCATCAGGCCGCCGCCCTGGGAGTGGCCGACGAGGTCGGCCTCGGGGGCTCCGGTCGCGGCGAGGACCCGGTCGACGAAGGCGGCGAGGTCCTGCGCCGAGTCCGCGATCGGGCCGGTGCCCTGGACGGGCGACCCGGCCGCGCCGCCGTAGCTGAAGGCGTAGACGCAGTACCCGGCGTTCGCGAGCAGCGGCGCCGCGCCGCCCCAGTTGTCGTTCATGTTCTCGAGCGTGCCGTGCACCAGCACGACCGGGGCGGGGCGGTCGGCCCCGGGGCGGCAGGACCAGTCGTTCGCCCCGGCGGGCGGCCGGTCCGGCGTGAAGAAGCCCTTCACGAAGCCGGCGCCGAAGTGGTACTCGACCGGGTACGACGCGGCCGCCGCGGCCGGCTGTCCACCGGCCGCCAGCAGACCGGCCGCAGCCAGCGCCGCCACCGCGAACGACCGTGCACGTCTCGCTCCCATATTGCACACCTTCCGATTCCGCCGGAATTCCCTGACATCCGGACGGGACCAGAAGCTAAGTGCGGCCCGATGGTGCGTCAACACACGCGGCAGCCCGCCGACGGAAATCCTTCGGCGGATGCCAGGAATCCCCCCGCCCCCTTGCAGAAAGTGTCACCCGGACGAGCGATTCTCCGTCAGCTTCGTTCCACCGCAGGCCATCACGGTGCGCCGGGCCTATTGACCCGTCGGTAACATCGCCCGCATACTCCCCCTGTGACACGCCCCAGAGAGGCCCTTCCGCGCAATTTCTCCACAGAACTCAGGGCCGAGGAGAAGAGTCTCGCGGTCGAGATCATCCGGGAGATCAGGGCCGCCATTCCGGAATTCTCCCGCCCGCTCGCCGGACAATTCGGCGCCGGAATCCAGCACGGCGTGGAGACCGCGCTCGCCGAGTTCGCCGACCGGATCGAGGGAGCCGGCGGCCTCGGCGCGGAACGGCTGCGGGTCTACCGCTCGCTCGGCCGCGGCGAACTCACCGAGGGGCGCAGCCTCGACGCGCTGCAGGCCGCCTACCGGCTCGGCGCCCGGGTGGCCTGGCGCCGCTACGCCAGGGTGGCCCGCCGCTGCGGGCTCGGCCCCGAACCGCTGGTGACCCTGGCGGAGGCGGTGTTCGCGCACATCGACGAGATCGCCGCCGCCAGCGTGCAGGGCTACGTGGAGGCCCGCGCCGACCGGGCCGGTGCGCTCGGCCGCTCCCGCCACCAGCTGCTCGGCGCGCTGCTGGGCGGCGCGGGCCCGGAGGAGATCCGGTCGGCCGCCGCCGCGGCGGACTGGGCACTGCCCGAACGGGTGGCCTGCGTGGCGCTGGACCCGCCGCCCGCCGCCCGGCCCCGGCCGCCGCGGCTGCCCGATCCCGTCCTCGCCGACCTCGACCGCCCGGAGCCCCGGCTGCTGGTGCCCGAACCGGAGCTGTACCTGCGCGACGGCCAGGTCCAGGAGGCGCTGCGCGGCCGGGGCGCCGTGATCGGGCCGCCGGTGCCGCTGGCCGAGGCCGCGGAGTCGCTGCGCTGGGCGCGGCTCGTACGGGAGCGGCTGCCCGGCCCGCCGCCGGAGCCCGTGGACTGCCGGGACCGGCTGGCGGACCTGCTGCTGCTCGCCGACCGCCCGCTGGTCCGGCTGATCACCGAGCGGCGGCTCGCCCCGCTGGCCGGCCTGACGGCCAAACAGAGCCACCGGCTCGCCGAGACCCTGCTCGCCCGGCTGCAGACCGACCACGGCAGCGCCCCCGAGGTGGCGGCCCGGCTCGGCATCCATCCGCAGACGGCCCGCCGGCGACTGCACCGGGTGCAGGAGCTGTTCGGCGACGCACTCGCCAGCCCGGACGCCCGCTTCGAACTCGAGGTCGCCCTCCGCTCGACGCTCCGCGACCCGGACTGAGCGAGGTGGATCCGGGCCACCCCACGGACCAGGGGTGAGCCGGATCCGTCGGGAGCACCGCCCCCGGACTGCGCGGTTCTCCCCCGGCCCTTCGCCCGGGAGGTGCCCCCCACGCGCCCCTGGGCGGGCAGCCGTACGCCCTTGAAGACGACTCCTACCGACCGACCTCGCGGGCGCGGAAGTCCTCGACGGTCTCGCGGCGGATCAGCAGCCGGATCCGGCCGTCCCGGACGGCGGCCACCGCGGGGCGGCCGACCAGGTTGTAGCCGGAGGCCATCGACAGCTGGTAGGCGCCCGCGGCGGGGACGGCCAGCAGGTCGCCCGCCCGCAGGTCCGCGGGCAGTGCGGCGCCGCGGACGAGGACGTCCCCGGCCTCGCAGTGCCGTCCGACGACGTCCGTCGGGGCGGCGGGCCCGCTGCCGCTGCGGCCGACGGGGCGGACCTGGTAGGCGGAGCCGTACAGCGCCGGGCGCGGGTTGTCGCTCATCCCGCCGTCGACGGCCGCGAAGCGCCGGCCGTCGGCGGTGTGCTTCACCGACAGGACCCGGTAGACGGCGACACCGGCCGGCCCGGCGATCGCCCGGCCGGGCTCGACGATCAGCCGGGGCACGGCGAGGCCGTGTGCGGCGCAACGTTCGGCCAGTCGCGTCCCGACCGCGCGGGCGAAGCGGGCGGGATCCAGCTCGCCGTCCCCGGGCAGGTAGCGGATGCCGTGGCCGCCGCCGAGGTCCAGTTCGGGGAATTCCCGGCCGTGCCGGTCGCGGACCGCCGCCAGCAGGGCGACCAGCCGGTCCACCGCGGCGAGGTAGGGCGCGGTGTCGGTGATCTGCGAGCCGAGGTGGCAGTGCAGTCCGGCGAGGTCGAGGCCGGGTTGGCCGAGGATGCGGGCGACCGCCTCGGCGGCGTCCCCGCCGGCGATCCGGAAGCCGAACTTCTGCCCGTCGGTGCCGGTCCGCACGGCGCTGTGGTGGCCGGCGGCGATGCCGGGCACCACCCGGAGCAGCACCCGCTGCGGGGTGGCGGCGTCGGCCGGGGCCGCGATCCGGGGGATCTCGGAGAGGCCGTCGACGACGATCCGGCCGACCCGCAGCCGCCGGGCGAGCCGGAGCTCCTCCGGGCTCTTGGCGTTGCCGTGCAGCAGGATCCGCTGCGCCGGGAAACCCGCGGCGGCGGCCAGCCGGAGCTCGCCGGCCGAGCAGACGTCCAGGCCGAGGCCCTCCTCGGCGATCCAGTCGGCCATGGCGCTGCACAGGAAGGCCTTGGCGGCGTAGTGCACGTCGGCGTGCGGCAGGGCGCGGCGCCAGGCCCGGGCCCGGCTGCGGACCTCGGCCTCGTCCAGGACGTACAGCGGGGTGCCGAAGCGGTCGGCGGCCTCGGCGAGGCCGACACCGCCGATCAGCAGGTCGCCGCCGGGGCCGGGCCGGGCGGAGGCGGGCCAGGGGCTGCCGAGCGGCCGGGTGCCGGCCGGGCCGGCGGGCGGACGGGGGCCCGCGGACGGGCGACCGGTGGGCGGGTGGGCGGACAGAGTGGTCATGGCGCGGCGCTCCTGACGAGGAGGGGCGGGGACGGCGGCGCTGCGGGGACGGCGGCCGGGGCGAGGGTGCGGAGCACCAGCTCGACGCGGAGGCGGGTGGCGCCGGCCCGGCGCAGTTCCGCGACCACGGCGTGCAGTTCGCGGGGGCCGGTGCAGGCCAGGAGGAGTTCGAGGTCGGCCTCTCCGGCCAGCGCCAGGCCGGACCGCACGGCGGGGCAGCGCGCCGCCAGGTGGTCGAAGTCGAGGGGCACGGGGCCGTGGCAGAACCGGACGACGGCCTGCAGCGGACGCGGCGTCACCACTGCCGTTCCAGCGGCCGTTCGGCGGCGGGCAGCCCGCGGAGCGTGGCGTCGGCGGGGAACCCGGTGTCACCGGGGTGGGGCGCGACCAGTCCCGGGTCGAGGACGAGGCGGTCGATGCCGAGCGGGGCGGTGAGGCCGCGCAGGGCGGGTTCGGTGAGCTCGGCCGCCTCCTGGTCGGGGCCGAGCAGGGCGTGCAGGGCGGCGGCGGTGCTGAAGGCGACGGCGCAGCGGCTGCCGTCGCGGTGCCGGAAGAGCCGCAGCACCTGCACCGGGCCGGTGGTCCGCACGGGCACGAAGCGCAGGGCATGCGTCGCCGGTCCGCCGGGTGCCCCTGGTGCACCGGGTTCCTCGGGTTCGTCGGGTTCGTCGGGCACGGTGGTGTCGGTGGTCATCGCTCGTCCTCGGGTGGCCTGGTCGGGAGGGTCGGTGAGGTGCCGTCAGTCGAGGTACTGCAGTGCCGTGCGGCAGTTGCCGGTGGTGCGGGCGTGGTCTGCCCGCGGTTCCCCCGGGCCGTCGGCGGCGGCCCGGCGGAGGGTGAGGGCGGTCCCCCGCGCCTCGGCCGGCGGCACGGCTCGGCGGCTGCTCGACGGCGCGGGGACGGCGGCGAGGACATGGCGGTCGGTCACGGCAGGTGCTTCCTTCCGGTGGTCGGACGGGCGGCCCGGCTACCCGGGTCCCGCTCCACCAGTGGATTCCCTCCGCCCTCCCCGGGCACCGGTTCTTGACGCACGGCCTACGCGGACGGGCCCCGCCTTGACGCGTTCCTGACGCCGCCGTACCACGGCACAGCACTGCACGACGCCGCTCCGCACCGTGCCCGTGGCTCGCCCGTCACCCGAGGGTGCGGCGGAGCCGACCGGACAGGCGGCGCCAGATGGCCGTCCCGACGTGGCTCGTCTCCAGGCGGTCGGCCTCCCGGGCGGCCCGCTCGTTGCCGCACTCCGCGGCCCAGCGGTACCAGTCGATGGCCTCCCGGATGTCGCCGCGGGCCTCGCACGCCCGGGCGCCGTCCATGATCGCGGCGTTGTTCCCGGCCTGGCCGGCCCTGCGGAGCCAGTCCAGTGCGGTGCGGACGTCGCCGGGGCCGTCGGCCTCCAGATGGGTCCGTGCGACCTCACGCATGGCCTTGGTGCTGCCCGCCAGCGCGGACTGGCGCTGCCACTTCTCGCTGTTGGTGGTGTCGAGCTCGGCCATCGCGTGGATCGCCCTGGGGTCGCCGGCCTCGGCCAGTTCGCGGTACCGCTTGACGGCGCGCTTCCGCAGCCGCCGGCGCTCCTCGGGATCGTCGGTCCGGTCACGCAGCTTCAGGCAGATCCGGGCGATCTCGTGCTTGGCCTCCTTGTCGCCCAGGGCCTCGGCCTGGGTGTAGAAGCGGAGGGCCTCCTGCAGCCGGCCGGTCCGCTCGTGCCCGCCGGCCTCCGCCCGCGCGGCGGCCCGGGCGTCCGCGTCCGCGGTTCGGGCCGCCTTCGCCGACGGCTTCTCCGCGGGCGCGGCAGCGGCCTTCGCCGTGGCCTTGGGCGCGGCGGCCTTCTGGCCCGCGGCCTTCTGGCCCGCGGCCTTCTGGCCCGCGGCCTGCTGCGCTGCCGCCTTCGGCGGAGCGGCCGTCTTCGGCGGAGCGGCCGTCTTCGGCGGAGCGGTCTTCCCGGCCGCGGGTGCGGAGGCGGCCCGGAGGCGGCGGGCTTCCTGCGCCGCCCCGGCGTGCCCCTTCGCGGCGGCGCGGTCGTACCACTCGAGGGCCCGGACCCGCTGGCCGGTGCTCTCCAGCAGCGCGGCCGCTTCGACCATCGACGGGAGGTGGTCCCGTTCGCCGGCCCGGCGGAGGTGGTCGATCGCCTCCGCGGTCCGTCCCTCCTCGCGGAGGCGCCGTCCGACGACGTGCAGCGCCTCGGTGTTTCCGGCGGCCCCGGCCCGGCGGTACCAGTCCGCCGACTCGGCCTGCCGCTGCGGGTCCTTGCTCAGGAGCTGCGCGGTCAGCAGCATGCCGTGGGCGTGGCCGGCCTCGGCGGCGCGCCAGTACCAGACCAGCGCCTCCTGGGGCCGCTTCTCCTTGTGGTACCAGGTGCCCAGCGCCAGCATGGCGTTGCTGTCGCCGTCCAGTGCGGCGGCCCGGTGCTGGCGCAGCGCCGCCCGCTCGGCGGCGGGCACCGTGCTGTGCGCCTCGGCGGCCCTCACCCGCAGGACGGCGTCGGCGGCCTTCGGGTGGTTGCGCTCGGCGGCCTTCTCGAACCACTGCAGGGCGTCGGCCAGCCCGCCGGGTTCCTTCTCCATCAGCTCGCCGAGCCGCATGGCGGCGTGCAGGTCTCCGGCCTCGGCCGCCTGGCGGTACAGCGCCGCCACCTTGGGGAGGTGGTGGGGCAGCCGCTGCTCGATGAGGAGGGCGGCCTCGCGGGCGCCGGTAGGGTTGCCGCCCTCGGCGGACCGCCGGAACCAGTGCAGCGCCCCCTCGGGATCACCCGCCTGCTTGAGGGAGGCGGCCAACCGCCGCATCGCCTCGGTGTCGCCGGCCTCGGCGTCCGCCAGGAACTTCGCGCCGGGGGTACCCGGCCGCCCCTTCACCGCGGCGGCGGGCGGGGGCGTGGGCGGGGGCACCTTGACCTTCGCCGGAGCGGTCGGCGGCAGGGTCGTCGACTCCTCCCCCGGTCCACCGGTCGGCGCGGACGCGAGGCTCCGCTCCCGCAGGGCCCGTGCACCCGCCGCCGGCAGGCCGTCGGCCGCCGGTGCGGGAGCGGGCGTCGGCGTGGGCGTCGCCGGACCGGACCGCACCGACCACGCCCGCCCGCTGCGCATCGGCTCGGCCAGGTCGAGGGCGATCGCCGACCGCTCGTCGACGGCCTCCCGCAGCACCGGCGGCAGCCAGTCCCGGCCCCGCGGCTGGGCGTCGGCGGGCAGCAGACCGGCGAGCTCCGCCGGGTCCGGCCGGTTCTGCGGCTTCGGCTCCAGGCAGGGCCGGACGATCCGCTCCAGCGTCGGCGGCATGCCGTCGAGCTGCGGCCTGCCCTGGAGGATGTTCGCGCCGATCTGCATGGCGGATCCCGGACCGAACGGGTGCCGGGCGAGGGCGGTGTAGGCGAGGACGAGGCCCAGCGCGAACATGTCGCTGGCCGGGCCGACGCGTTCGTCGCGGAGCTGCTCGGGCGAGGCGAAGGTGGTGGTGCGCAGCGCGACGCCGGTGGCGGTCAGGGTGCCGCCGTGCGCGGGGGCGAGGTGGCGGGCGATGCCGAAGTCGATGACGGCGGGCCCGGTGCCGGCGAGCAGGACGTTGGCCAGTTTGAGGTCGCGGTGCACCAGGCCGGCGGCGTGGATGCCGCGCAGGGCGTCGGTGAGGCCGGTGGCCAGCACCCGCCAGGTCCGCTGGGGCAGCGGGGCGCCGTGCAGGTCGAGGGCGTCGGCGAGGTCGATGCCGGGGATGTAGCGGGCGGCGAACCAGGGCTCGGGGGCGTCGGTGTCGGCGTCGACGACCTCGGCGGTGTACTCGGAGCCGACCGCGCGGGCGGCCTGCACCTCCCGGGCGAACCGGGTGCGGAACCGTTCGGGGGCCTCGGCGAGCCGGTCGGGGCGGACGGTCTTGAGGGCGACCGCGCGGCCGTACTCGGTGCGGGCGAAGTAGACGTTGCCCCAGCCGCCCCGACCGAGCAGCGCGAACAGCCGGTAGCGGCCGATCAGTTCGGGATCGTCCTGCTGCAGGTGCTCCACTCGCCCCCCCTCTGCCCGTGCCGCCGCCGTTCTCGACCTGTCCGGATCCGCCCGTCCGGGCCGGTCCGCCCGGATCGGTCCGCCCGGATCCGTCCGCCCGACTCAGTCCGTCCGGGTCAGCTCGTCGTCCTTCCCCGGCCGCCGGGGCGGGCGGGCCCGGACGCCCTCGGCGCGCTCGCCCGGCCAGCGCTGTCCGCTGCGGCGGAGGACGACACCGGGCACCAGCTCGATCTCGTCGTCCGGGCCGAACCCGCCGTACCGGGCGACGTCCGCCCCTCCCGCGGCCAGGTCGTCGCGGTGCGGCAGCGCCCGCCACGGCGAGGCCGCGCCGCCGGGGCGCAGGGTGCGGATCCGGCTGCGTCCCTTGCTGGTGTCCAGGACGCGGAGGGTGCCGCGGTGGGCGACGATCACCAGGTGGTGGCGGCTGACCGCCAGGCGGCGCCGCTCGGCGAGGAGTTCGGGGTCGATCCGGGCGAGGTGGCCGCGGCCGAGGGCGAATTCGCGGCCCTCGTCCTCGGCGAGGTTCTCCCAGGCCTGGCACTGCCCGTCGACGAGGATCTTGAGCTGGAGGCGGGGGCGCCGGGGGCCGGCGTCGGCGAGCAGGGTGCCGTGGCTGCGGCAGACGACCTTGCCGCCGCGGATCGCCGGGCCCGGGTTACAGGCCTGCCGGGGGCAGCGCCAGGAGCGTTCGAGGATGTCCGCGCGGGGACGGCCGCCGAGCATCAGGTTGCGCGCCTTGAGGTCGTCGCGTTCGCCCTCGCGGGAGATCTCCCGGTCGGCGACGACCCGCATGTCCCGCCGGACCAGCCGGACGGGACCGCCCCGGGCGGGGCGTTCCGGCCTGAGGAAGTGCTCGCGGTCGCCCTGGATCCAGGGGTGGTCGCCGCGGTGGCCGGTGAAGTTGTCACTGCTGACGACCGGGGTGCCGAAGACCTTCGCGTGGTCGAGCAGGTCCGGGTCGGCCTTGCCGATGGCGGCGATCAGTCCGCGGTCCCGCCACTCGCGCAGCAGGCCGGGTTCGCCGGGGTCGGGGAACTCGTCGTCGTACCTGCGGTCGAGCAGGCTGTTGTCGGCGATCGCGTGGGCGGTGACGTCGGGGTCGCCGGTGGTCCGGCAGAGCGCCGCGAGGACGAGCCGCAGCCGATCCAGGGAGCGGCGGGTGCCGCCGCCGAGCGCGGTCTCGCGGACGATGTTGGAGAGGTCGATCAGGTAGTCGGCCTGATCCGGTTCGCCCCGGAGGTGGCGTTCCATGCCGCGGAAGGCCGCCAGGTCACTCGCCACGCCCGTCACCCCATGCAGCCGGCCCGCCCCGTACAGCAGGAGAGGCTAGCGACTCCCGCGGCCCCGCAGACCGTAATCCGGCAAACCGGGCCCACGGGCGCTCCGGGGATGGTAAGCGCCCGGCCCCGGACGGGCCGGTTGCGGGCTGCTTCCGGACTGTTCCCGGGTGTCCGCCCGAGCGGCCCGCCCGGGCGGCCGTCCGGCTTGCCGCCGGGGCGGCCGTCCGGGCTGCGGACAGCCCTTGACATGCGTGTCCGTGGCTGGATTACTGGGATTCCCGGCACCGACCGAACGGTCGGTGGGCATTGGCTGGAGGCGTGATGAGCGGCAGCGGCACGGAGCACCATCGGGACGGGGCGCACCGCCTCGGCGAGCCGCTGCCCGCCGACCTGCGGGACGCCGGCGAGCGCCTCGACCGGCAGGAGCTGGCCGAGCTCCAGCTCCGCCGCCTCCAGCAGACCCTGCGGCACGCGTACGCGAACGTCGAGTTCTACCGCCGCTCCTTCGACACGGCCGGCGTCCGCCCCGAGGACTGCCGCACCCTCGCGGACCTGGCGCGCTTCCCGTTCACCACCAAGGCCGACCTGCGGGACAACTACCCGTTCGGGATGTTCGCCGTGCCGATGGCCGACGTCCGGCGGGTACACGCCTCCAGCGGCACCACCGGCCGTCCCACCGTGGTCGGCTACACCGAGAACGACCTGTCCGTCTGGGCGGACGTCGTCGCCCGCTCGATCCGCGCGGCCGGCGGCCGGCCCGGCCACAAGGTGCACATCGCCTACGGCTACGGCCTGTTCACCGGCGGCCTCGGCGCGCACTACGGCGCCGAACGGGCCGGCTGCACGGTGATCCCCGCCTCCGGCGGCATGACGGCCCGCCAGGTGCAGATCATCCGGGACTTCGAGCCCGAGATCATCATGGTCACCCCCTCGTACATGCTCACCCTGCTGGACGAGTTCGAGCGGCAGGGCGTCGACCCGCGCAGCACCTCGCTGCGGGTCGGCATCTTCGGCGCCGAGCCGTGGACAGAGGAGATGCGGCGCGAGATCGAGGAGCGCCTCGACCTGCACGCGGTCGACATCTACGGGCTGTCCGAGGTGATCGGCCCCGGCGTCTCCGCCGAGTGCGTGGAGACCAAGGACGGCCTGCACGTCTGGGAGGACCACTTCTACCCCGAGGTGGTCGACCCGCTCTCCGACGAGAGCCTGCCGGACGGCGAGAGCGGCGAACTCGTCTTCACCTCCCTCACCAAGGAGGCGATGCCGATCGTCCGCTACCGCACCCGCGACCTCACCCGGCTGCTGCCCGGCACCGCCCGCCCGGCGTTCCGCCGGATGGAGAAGGTCACCGGCCGCTCCGACGACATGATCATCCTGCGCGGGGTCAACGTCTTCCCCACCCAGATCGAGGAGATCGTGCTGCGCACCCCGGCGGTCGCGCCGCACTTCCAGCTGGAGCTGACCCGGCGCGGCCGGATGGACCACATGTCCGTCCGGGTGGAGTGCCGCCCGGACGCCACCCCCGAGCAGCGCGAGGCCGCGGCCGCCGCCATCGCCGCGGGCGTCAAGGACGGCGTCGGCGTGAGCGTCGCCGTGGAGGTCGTGCCGCCCGACACCCTGGAGCGCTCGGTCGGCAAGCTCCGCCGGGTCGTCGACACCCGTAACCGCTGAGCCGCCCGGGCCGGACGGACCGTCAGACGGGCTCCTCGCCGAGCACCCGGTGGAGCAGGCCGAGCAGGGCCGTGCGGTCGGCGGCCGGCAGGTCCGCGTAGCACTCGGCGAGGACCTCCTCCGCAACGGTGCGGCCGGCCTCCAGCATCCGTTCGCCGGCGGGTGTCAGCCGGTGGTCGATGCGCCGGCCGTGGCCGGGGGTCCGCTCGATCAGGCCCTGGGCGACGAGCCGGCCGGCGAGGGTGCCGAAGGCCTGCTCGGTCTGGAAGGTCTCGGCGGCGAGGGTGCGGGCCGAGGCGCCGGGCTGCCGGCCGACGGCACGCAGCGCGTCCCACTGGGCGAGGGTGGTGCCGACCGCGGCGAGTCCGGTCTCCAGCGCCCGGTGCTGACGGTACTGGACCTGCTTGACCGCTCTGCCGAGTTCCTGCAGCTCACTGTGCATGGGCCGATTCTAGGCCATGACCAAGCTAGCTTATATAAGCATCCTTAGTTATGCTCGGCCCATGACCACGAACCGCGCAGTCGCGCTCGACGACGACCTGACCATCACCCTCACCGAGAACGGAACGGGCCGCCCCGCCCTGGTCCTCCACGGCGGCGGCGGGCCCGCCACCGTGGCCGGCCTCTCGGCCCACCTCGCCCGCACCCTGCACACCCTCACCCCCGTCCACCCCGGCTGGGACGGCACCCACCGCCCCGACCGGCTCACCCGCATCGCCGACCTCGCGCAGGTCTACCTGCGGCTGCTCCGCGACCGCGGGCTGACCGACGTCCTGCTGGTCGGCTCCTCCCTCGGCGGCTGGATCGCCGCCGAGATGGCCGTCCGGGACACCGCCGGGACGGTCGGCGGCCTCGTCCTGGTCAACGCCGTCGGCGTGCACGTCGAGGGCGAGCCGATCCGCGACGTCCTCACCCTCGACGCCCGCGGCCTCGCCGAGCACGCCTGGCACGATGCCGAGCGGTACCACGTCGACCCGGCCGGGCTCCCCGCCGCCGAACTCGCCCGCCGCCAGGGCAACACGGCCACCATGCGCGCCCTCGCCGGCGACCCCTACATGCACGACCCCGAGCTGCTCGGCCGGCTCGGCGGGGTCGAGGTCCCCGCCCTGCTCGTCTGGGGCGAGAGCGACCGGATCGTCACCCCCGCGTACGGCGCCGCCTACGCCCGCGCATTCGCCGACGCCCGCCTCGCCCTCGTCCCCGCCGCCGGCCACCTCCCGCACGTCGAGCAGCCCGAGGCCACCTTCGCCCTCCTCGACGCCCACCTCGCCTGACCCGCCCGGATCCGGCTCCGGGCAGTGGGCTCAGCCGGCGCCACCCGAGTGCTCCCGCCCGTTGGCGTTGAACCCGGTGAAGGGGTGCACACCCGTCGGATCGGCTCCTGCGTCCGCACCGCCCCCGGCCCGCCGGTCGGCGTGGAACCGCCCGACCAGCAGGGCCAGCACCCGGCGGAACCGTGACGGCGCGGGCGCGCCGCCACCGGTCCGCACGTAGTGCGGCCGCCGCGGCAAACCCGCCGGTCCGGGACGGTCACCGTCCACCGGGCGCTCCTCGTCTGCCGGAGGAAGCCCTCGGGCCCGGGTTGCGCACCGGTCCCGGGACGTCCTCGAACTCCTCGTACACCACCTCGTTCCAGGGTCCCACCGGGATGCGCTTCGCCGCGTTCACGGCAGGGATCGCGGTGTCGCCGGCGCACGGTGCGGGTGGGGCCGTCGTCCTGTCTGCCCGAACTCCGTCCACCCGCCCGCACCCGGGAACCGGACCCCGCTACACCACCGCCGGTTCGGCGCGGCCGTGCAGCCGCGAGGGACGCAGCGCGACGAGGGCCGTCACCGCACCGAGGAACACGGCCGCCGCGGTGAACGCCGCCGCCGGGGCGGCCCGGTCCGCCAGCAGGCCGCCCGCGGCCGAGCCCAGGGCGCCGCCGAGGTTGTAGGCGGTGTTCACCCAGGCCCCGGCCTCCGTGCGGGCGCCGGCCGGGACGAGGTCCTCGACCAGCAGGTAGCCGGTGACCAGCAGGGCATCCGTGCAGGCGCCCGCCAGGAACAGGCCGAGCGCGGCACCCGGCGGGGCGAACAGCACCGCCGGCAGCCCGTAGCAGACGGTCGCCGCGGCCGCGAGCAGCAGCAGCCGCCGTCCCGGTGCGGCCCGCCAGGCCAGTCGCCCGTACACCAGGCCGCCGACCGCGCCGCCCACCGAGAACAGCGCGAGCAACGGCCCGGCCGCGCCGGCACCCCAGGCGGCGACCACCACCAGCTCGTCGACCGCGAGTGCCGCCGCGACGGCGCACACCACCGCCAGCAGCGGAGCGAAGCCGGGCGCCCGCAGCGGACCGAGGACCGTGCCGCCCGCCGCGGGCTCCGGAAGGGCCGCCGGCCGGCCGCGCAGCGCCCGGGCGAACGCGGCGAATCCGGCCGATGCGAGCAGGGCGCAGACGGCGAGCGCCCGGGCGGCCGTGGTGTGCGCCGCGAGCAGTCCGCCGAGGACCGGACCGCAGGCGAAGATCGTCGACTCGGCCACCGTGTCGAGGCTCAGCGCGCACCGGCGCTGCTCCTCGCCGTCGGTCAGCCCGCCCCACACCGTGCGCATCAACGGCCCGACGGGCGGCGGGAAGACGCCGGCCGCCGCGGCCAGCAACAGGGCCGCCCAGGACGGCAGGCCGACGGCGGAGCCGGTCGCCAGTGCGAACAGCAACAGGGTGTAACAGCACGTCAGGGCCATCAGTGCGGCGGGCCGCCGGGACACCAGCCGGGCGCGGGCCGGGCCGAGCAGCGCCGAGAGCAGACCGAACACACCGGCGGCCGCACCGGCCGCCGCGAACGAGCCGGTGCCGTCGCGGAGCGCGAGGAGCAGCGGCAACGGGAGGACGCCGTAGCTCAGCCGGGCGAGGAGCGCCGCGGCGAACGGCGCACGGGCATGCGGAAGGGAGAGGACAGCGCGATAGCCGACGCTGCCCCGGGAGGATCGGGACACGGGTGATCTCCGGTACGGGGAACGGACATGACGGGTCGACGGATCGCCGCCCCGTCCCGCCCGAGGAAGGGGCGAGGGGCGGCCGGAGTCGACCTGTCAGTGCGGCCCGGAGATGTCCATGCCGGGATCCTACGGTCCCCCACCGCCCGCCCACCACCGCCTTCACCGAACCGGTTCCGCCCGCGGCGGCGCTCCCCGCCCCGGGCGGCCGGCGAGCAGCCACCCCGCTGACGGCGGCGGGTCATGGGCTGCGCCGGGTGGACGTCGACGATCTCGCACGGCAGGCGGTCGACCTCGGTGGGGCTCCGCCCCGGGTGGTGGACCCGCTCCTCGCACACGGGCACCTGGACGTGGTGGTCCGGGCGAGCAGGGCAGCGGCGGCTGCACCGAGGAACCACCGTTCCAGGCCGTGGATCGTGGTCACGGATGGGAAGGTCAGGCCCGGGGCGCTCCGAGGAACCGCAGCACGGCCAGGACGCGGCGGTGGTCCGCGTCGACCACGGGCAGGTCGAGCTTGGCGAAGATGTTGTTGATGTGCTTCGCCACGGCGCTCTCGCTGACCACCAGCGCCTGCGCGATGCCGGCATTGGAGCGCCCCTCGGCCATCAGGCCGAGCACCTCCCGTTCGCGGGGGGTCAGCCGCGCGAGCGGGTCGCTGTCGCGCCGCAGCAACAACTGGGCGACGACCTGCGGATCCAGGGCCGTTCCCCCGTCCGCCACCCGCCTGACCGCCGCCACGAAGTCGGCGACATCGGCGACCCGCTGCTTGAGCAGGTAGCCCACACCGCTGGTGTTCGCAGACAGCAGGTCAGCCGCGTACCGCTCCTCCACGTACTGCGAAAGCAGCACCACCGCCGTCCCCGGCCAGCACCGACGGATCTCCATCGCCGCCCGCACCCCCTCGTCGGTGAAGCCGGGCGGCATCCGGACGTCGATCAAGGCGAGTTCGGGCCGGTGCTCCGCCACCGCCGCCAGCAGCCCCTGCGCATCGCCGGCTTCCGCGGCGACCTGGAACCCGCCCGTCTCCAGCACCTTGATCAGGCCGACCCGCAACAACACCGAATCCTCGGCGATCACCGCGCGCACGGCAGCTCCGCGGTGATGGTGGTGGGCCCGCCGACGGGGCTGCTGACGTGGAAGGCCCCGTCGAGGGAGCCGACCCGCTTGGCCAGTCCGGTCAGCCCCGTGCCGGCGGCGGCGTCGGCACCGCCCAGCCCGTCGTCGGTGACGCGCACTCGCAGCACCTCGCCGACCCGACGAACCGTCACCTCCGCACGCATCGCGTTGGCGTGCTTCGTCGCATTGGTCAGCGCCTCCGAGATCACGAAGTACGCGACCGACTCCACGCTGGGCGCCACCCGCTCCTCCAGACCGACCCGCAGCCGCACCGGCAGGGGCGTGCGGGCAGCCAGCCCGGACAGCGCCGCGTCCAGGCCCCGGTCTTCGAGCACGGCCGGGTGCAGCCCCCGCACCAGGTCATCGAGTTCGGCGATCGCCTCCTTCGCCTCCAGGTGCGCTCTCGCGATCACCTCGCGGGCATCACTCGGCAGGTCCGGCCGGGTGGCGACGGCCAGACCCAGGTTGACCGCGAGAGACACCAACCGCTGCTGGGTGCCGTCGTGCAGGTCACGCTCGATCCGGCGGCGCTCCGCGTCGACGGCCTCGATCAAGTCGGTCCGGCTCACGGCCAGCTGATCGACCCGCTCCTGGAGCCGCTGCGCCCGGCTGGGCCCGAGCAGGCCCAACGCCAGCCGCGTCTCGGCCCGGGCCACTGCCCGTGCGGTCCGGGGCAGGGCGCACAGGAGGAGGAGTCCAGCCGCTGTGTAGACCGGCAGCTGGGTCAGGTAGCCGAACCGGTCCTGGCGGATTCCGGTCGGCAGCGCCCATGCCCAGGCGTAGACGATGACGCCCGCCAGGCCCGCCGCCGCCAGCGCGAGCACCAGCAGCTCCAGCAGCGCGAGCAGCGGGCCCAGCAGGAGGTGGTAGCCGATCTTGCGCCAAGGCCGCGTCACCGTGAGCCACCGGGCGGCCGAGGCCCACGTCCGTCGTTCCGGCGCGGCGGGGGTGAGCCGGGGGACGCCCACACCGATGAGCGCCCGGTAGCGGGCCCGCTGAACGGCCGTCAGCACCGGGGTGCCGAGCAGGATCAGCGCGGCCGACACGGACACCGTCAGGAGCCGGTTCCCCGTTTCGGCGGTGGTCGTCGCCGCCCAGGCCCACACGGGCACCAGCGCCAGGTGCGGCGGCACACCGGCGGCCAGAAAGCCGGTGTCCCGCCGTGCCCGGAGGGCCGAGCGTCTCAGCCCGGCTGGAATCGTCATGGCACGACGCTAGGGCACCGCAGGAGGACGGCGCCATGAAGCCTGCACCCCATTTCATGGTGAACCTAGTACCAGCTGCAGATCTTGATCTTGGCCTGTGGGCGGACAGCATCTCGGGTCGGCAGGTCGGCTTCTGCCGGCCGCCGGCAGGTAGACCGGGCCCGGTGGAGCAGGCGCCACGCCCCCGGTGAGCACCGTCATCAAGTTCTTCGTGGCACCGGACGCCGAAGCTGCCGCTGCTGTCGCGGAGGGTGGTCCCGACGGGGTCTTCGAGTCCCCGGCCTTCGGCAACTTCGATGTCGAGGAGGCTCCGATCGAGCGGGAGGGCATCAGTCGGTCATGCCGGCGCCGACGACACCGGGCCCGTGCACGGAGCAGCCACCACCGACGTCAGGCCCTCCAACGGTCGTGATCAAGATCTACAGCCGGAGCACCAGGAGCAGCCCTCACGGCTCCCGGTGGGCGAAGAAGGCGCTCATGCCGTCGACGTCCGAGAGGTAGCTGTCGATCGCGGTGATCACGCCGTCCCGCACGGTGAGGACGGTGGCGAGGTGCTCGTCGAGTTCGCGGCCGTCGGCGGAGAGGGCGGTGTTGTGGAGCGAGAGGGCGACGCCGTGCTGGCCGACGAGGACGTGGAGCAGTTCGGTGCGGACGCCGCGTCCGGCGATCTCCCAGGCGCGGGTGGCGGCGGCGTCGCGGCCGTGCACGGCGCCGGAGATCGTTCCGCTGCCCGGCATCGACCAGACGACGTCCTCGGCCAGCAGTGCCCGCAGCCCCGCGTCGTCGCGTGCCCCGAACGCGGCGAGGAACCGCTCCGCGACCCGTGCGTGTCCGCTGCTCTCCACCATTCCGGCTCCTCCCGAGGGCGATTCGTCCTGACCGACCCTAGGCCGCCGCGCGGCGGTCCGAACAGCCCTCGACGGGTGGTGTTGATACCGGTGTCAGCAACACCGGGACGCCCGCGAGGGCCACCGTCCGCCGCCGACAAGGAGATCCGTCCGTTTACCGGTCAGTAGCCAATTCGTCCCGGAGCCTTGACGGGTGCTTTGCCGCTCGCGATTCTCGGGTGGATCCCGCACGGCATGCGCAGTACAAATCCCCCCACCGCCTCCCGATGAAGCGAGGTGCGATTCCTTGACCACGCATCACCGCCGCAGAAGCCGCACGGCCACCGCCCTCGTGGCGCTGCTTCTCGCCCTCACCGCCGGTGCCTTCGGCGCCGTCCGAGCCCCCGCGGCGCACGCCGCCGGCGGCTGGTGGGAGCCCGCGGCCCGACCCGCGCCCGACTCGCAGATCAACGTGACGGGGGCGCCGTTCACCGGTACCGACGCCGACGGAAACGTCCGCGGCTTCGTGGACGCGCACAACCACCTGATGTCCAACGAGGGTTTCGGCGGCCGCATCATCTGCGGCGCGACCTTCTCCGAGAAGGGCGCGGCGGACGCGCTCAAGGACTGCCCGGAGCACTACCCCGACGGCGCGCTCGCCCTGTTCGAGAACGTCACCGGCGGCGCCGACGGCCACCACGACCCGGTGGGCTGGCCGACCTTCAAGGACTGGCCGGCCCACGACTCGCTGAGCCACCAGCAGAACTACTACGCCTGGGTGGAGCGCGCCTGGCGCGGCGGCCAGCGCGTCCTGGTCAACGACCTCGTCACCAACGGGCTGCTGTGCTCGATCTACCCATTCAAGGACCGCAGTTGTGACGAGATGACGGCGATCCGGCTGGAGGCGCAGAAGAGCTACGACCTGCAGGCGTACATCGACCGGATGTACGGCGGACCGGGCAAGGGCTGGTTCCGGATCGTCACCGACAGCGCGCAGGCGCGGCAGGTGATCGAGCAGGGCAAGCTGGCGGTCGTCCTCGGGGTGGAGACCTCCGAGCCGTTCGGCTGCAAGCAGATCCTGGACATCGCCCAGTGCAACGAGGGCGACATCGACCGCGGCCTCGACGAGCTGTACAAGCTCGGGGTGCGCAGCATGTTCCTGTGCCACAAGTTCGACAACGCGCTGTGCGGCGTCCGCTTCGACGAGGGCACCATCGGCGTCGCGGTGAACGCCGGGCAGTTCCTGTCGACGGGCACGTTCTGGAAGACCGAGAAGTGCGCCGGCCCGCAGCACGACAACCCGATCGGTCTGCCGACCGCGCAGGCGGCGTCGCTGCTGCCGAAGGGCGTGCAGATCCCGACGTACGCGGGCGACGCCCAGTGCAACACCCGTGGCCTCACCCGGCTCGGCGAGTACGCCGTGCGCGGCATGATGCAGCGTCACATGATGCTGGAGGTCGACCACATGAGCGTGAAGGCGGCCGACCGCGCCTTCGAGCTGCTGGAGTCGCAGGCGTACCCGGGTGTGATCTCCAGCCACAGCTGGATGGACCTGCAGTGGACGGAGCGGCTGTACCGGCTCGGCGGGTTCGCCGCGCAGTACGCGCACTCCGCGGAGGGCTTCGTCGCCGAGGCGCACCGCACGGAGGCGCTGCGCGACCGGTACCACGTCGGGTACGGCTACGGCACGGACCTGAACGGGGTCGGCGGCTGGCCGGGTCCGGTCGGCGAGGACGCCCCCAACGCGGTGCGCTACCCGTTCCGCACCGCCGACGGCGGATCGGTGGTCGACCGGCAGGTCACCGGCGACCGCACCTGGGACTACAACAAGGACGGCATGGCGCACGACGGCCTCGTGCCGGACTGGATCGAGCAGATGCGGCTCAGCGGCGGCCAGGACGTGGTGGACGACCTGATGCACGGCGCCCAGTCCTACCTGGACACCTGGAAGGCCACCGAGGGCCACCGGCCGGGCACCGACCTCGCCGCGGGCCGGACCGCCGCCGCCAGCTCGTCCGAGTGGTCCCTGTTCACCAGTTACCGGCCCGGCCGGGCGGTGGACGGCGACCGGGGCACCCGCTGGGCGAGCGGCTGGAGCGACGACCAGTGGCTGCAGGTGGACCTCGGTTCGCTGCGGACGGTGAACCGGGTCACCCTCGACTGGGAGCGCGCCTACGGCCGGGAGTACCGCATCGAGCTGTCGGCGGACGGCGGCACCTGGCACACCGCCTGGTCGACCGCCGCGGGCAACGGCGGCATCGACACGGCCTTCTTCGACCCGGCCCCGGCCCGCTACGTGCGGGTGCACGGCGTCAAGCGCGCCACCGGCTGGGGCTACTCGCTGTACGAGGTCGGCGTCTTCGGCCCCTGACCGGGGCCGGAGGGAACGAGTGGGGCCGGCGTCCGGACGGGCGCCGGCCCCACCCCGTTCGACGGGTACGGCGGTCAGGCCGCCGGGGGCTGCGCCGGTGCGGCCGCGGCCGGCTCGCCCCCGGCGGCGGCCGCCGGGGCCTTCCCGGCGCCGGCCGGGAGGAGCTTGCCCAGGCCGACGAAGAGCAGCACGAGGCCGGCGGTCAGCAGGATGTGCCCGAGGCCGGCGATCCCGGCGATCGCCGCGCCGCTCTCGCGGCCGAGCACGGTCAGCGTCCCGTGCACGGTCATCATGCCGACGGTGAGGGCGAGGCCCGCGTTGTAGATCCAGTAGAACCAGGGGAAGAGTCTGCTGCCGGTCAGTCCGAACTGCTTCTCCAGCACCAGCACGACGAGGAAGAAGAGCATTCCGAGGGCCAGCAGATGGGTGTGGACGACGCCGAGTTGGGAGTCGCCGGTGAAGTCCTCGGCCTTGGTCAGCTCGCGGTAGTACAGGCCGCTGACCACGCCGAGGATCATGTAGACGTGCGCCGTGTTGAGGATTCTCCGCATACTGCTCGCCTCCGGACCGGTGGGATCGTGAGGCCCCACCCTCACCCGGAATCCGATGATCCATCAACCGGGTTGCCGGTGAAGGTCCCGTGATCTCCGGCCCGCCGCCGCGGCCCGCCCTCCCCCGTGGCCGCACGGTCGCGGCGTAGGCTCGAAGGCATGGCGGACGCGCAGTTCACGGTGCGGGCGATCGGACGGGTGGAGTCGGCGCTGCGGTCCCGGGCCGAGGCCCCGAGGCAGGGCGACGAGGGCGCCCCGGAGGCCTGTCTGGTCTTCGAGCCCGAGGTGGCCGGGGGGCTGCGCGAACTGGCGGCCGGCCAGGAGGTCCTGCTGCTGACCTGGCTCGACCGCGCCGACCGCGGGGTGCTCGCCGTGCACCCGCGCGGCGACCTCGCCCGTCCGGAGACCGGCGTCTTCGCCACCCGCTCCCCCGACCGCCCCAACCCGATCGGGCTGCACCGCGTCACGATCCTCGCCGTCGACGGGCTGCGTCTGCGCGTCAGCGGCCTGGAGGCCCTGGACGGCACCCCGGTCCTGGACGTCAAGCCGGTCCTCCCCGGATCCGCCGAGCGCTGACCCGGCCTCCCCCGTCCCCGGCGCGCCCCTCCGATCCGGCCGCCGCACCGACCCCTTGCCAATTGGTATAGGCCAATCGTAGGCTCCAGGGCGGCTGACGGTGTGTCGGGTCCACACCGCCGCGCCCGCAGGCTCCCCGGGTTCGCACCTCTCCCCCACAACCGGCCCGAATCCGTACGAGGAGAACCATGTCCTGGACCCGCAGAGTCCTCGCCGCCGGCGTGCTGACGGCCGGCGCACTGGCCGCGACCGCCGGCACGGCCGGTGCGCACGGCTCGCTGTTCGGCCCCACCAGCCGGGTGGCGGCCTGCTACGCCGAGGGCCCCGAGCACCCCCAGTCCCAGGTCTGCAAGGACCTGGTCGCGATGAGCGGCACCCAGCCGCTGTACGACTGGAACGAGGTCAACATCGCCGACGCGAACGGCCGCAGCCAGCAGATCATTCCGGACGGCAAGCTGTGCTCGGCCAACCGCGACAAGTACAAGGCGCTCGACATGGCCCGCACCGACTGGCCGGCCACCTCCGTCACCGCGGGCAGCAACGCCTTCAACTTCCGCGTCACCGCCCCGCACCAGGGCGTCATGACGCTCTACATCACCAAGAGCGGCTACAACCCGACCCAGCCGCTCAAGTGGTCCGACCTCGACCTGGCCAACCCTGTCGCCCAGTACGCCACCGGGCGGACGGCGACCAACGGCTACTACACCTTCAACGGCACGCTGCCCAGCCGCACCGGCCGCCAGCTGGTGTACCTGGTCTGGCAGCGCACCGACAGCCCGGAGGCGTTCTACGGCTGCTCGGACGTCGACTTCGGCGGTTCGGCGGCCGCGGCCGGCCTCGCCGCCCCGATCGCGCCGGGGACGCCGACCGAGCAGCAGCTCGTCGCCGACGCACCCAAGTCCACCGTGAGCCACCACGACCACGGCGCGGCGGCGGCCGCGGCGACCGCGGAGCTCGCGGCGGCCCCGGTCACGCCGGCCACCGGCTCGGCCTCCTCCGCCGTGCTGCTGGGCGTGGTGGGCCTGTCGCTGGTCTCGGCCGGCGCGTCCGGGGTGTACCTGTACCGGCGCATCCGGACGGTGGCCGCCGCCGTCTGACGGGTCGCCCCTGCCGGGCCGGGAGCGCAGCGCGCGTCCGGCCCGGCAGGGCACCGCCCCGCACGATGACGCCGCACTCGGACGACTCCGAAGCGCCGGCCGGGTGTTGGTCGGGCGACGGGCGGATCACGGCTCCACGACGTGCCGGGCCGGCCGCCCCGCCGCGGCGATGGCGTCGGCGCGCCTCGCACCGCCGACCCTGGGGAGCCCATGCGCGTCCGCACCACCGCCCTCGTCTGCACCGCCGTCCTCGCGGCCGCGACCGCCTGCGCCGACCCCGGTCCTGGGGCCACGGCCGGCGGGCCCGCCGCCGCTCCGGTCTCCGGCCCGACCCGGGCGGTCGGCGACGCGGCCGCCGTCACCAAGCGCCTGCTCGCCGCCGGACTCCCGGTGAGGCTGACCGTCACCTACACCGGCGCCGACGACCCGGACGGGCTGCTCGGCCGACCCGGCCGGTACACGTCGAAGGCCGCCTTCGACGACACCCGGGTGTCCGACAGCCCGCTGGCCAGGGAGGAGGCCGCCGGACGCCGGCGCGACGCCGTCTCCTACGGCGGCGCCGTGGAGGTCTTCACCGCCCCGGAGGACGCCGGGGCACGGGCCGACGACCTGGCCGGCCGGCAGCAGCCCGGGGCGGGCGGTGCCCGGCCCGACTACGTGTACCGCTCGGGCGTGGTCGTCGTCCGGGTGTCGCACCTGCTGACGCCCGAGCAGGCGCAGGCCTACGCGCGGGCGATCGGCTGACCGCTGCCGCTGCCGCTCAAGCCTGGGCCGGAGGCCGGACGGGGGACGTGACCTACCGGATCGTCGGGCGCCGCCCGCCGTCCGGCAACCCGGACGACCGCACGCGCCCACCCGTTCCGGCCCGGAGGCAGCGGGGGAGGCACCGGCCCGGGACCTCTGGGATCCTGGCCGTACCACGCCCCCACGCCCAGCGAGGAGCGGACATGTCCGGACAGTTCGAGGCGACCGTCGAGATCGACCGGCCGGTGGACCAGGTCTTCGCCTATCTGGCGGACGGCCGGCACGACCCCGAGTTCAGCCCCCGCGTCCAGCGGATCACCAAGTCGCCGGACGGCCCGACCACCGTCGGCACGGTCTTCCGCAGCACGGTGAAGGACGCCGGGATGAAGTCGGCCCGCGAGTTCCGCATCACCCGGTTGGAGGCACCCCGCACGGTCCGCTGGGCCGAGCAGAGCAAGAACCTCATCACCGCCGAGGGCGGCTACGACCTCGAACCGCTGCCGGACGGCCGCACCAGGGTGCGGATCTTCAACGAGCTGGAGGGCCACGGCCTGGGCCGGCTGCTGCTCGGCCCGGCCCTGCACGCCGCCCGCAAGGACGCACCGGCCTTCGGCGAGCGGATCAAGAACGCGGTCGAGCACTCCTGACGACCCGGTCGGCGGCGGTCCGCAGCGCCGTCGCCCCGCCGGGACAACCGGTGGGCGCACCCGCGGAGTTGCCGTCCGGGCGGGCTCCGGCGACCGTGGGGAGGTGGAGTGCCGCCGGGGCCCGTCGGACGGGTCCCGGGTCCGGCGGATCAGCGCCGGAGCGGCTATGCGCCGAGCACGCCGGCCGGTTCGCGGGTGTGCGTCCCGGACCTCCGCGTCCGCGGGGCACCCTGCCGGCCCGAGCGCAAGGGAGCAGGACATGACCGAGGCCCGACCCGGAGTCGACGGGCAGCCCTCCGCCGGAGCGCCGCCGACCCCGGCCCGGCCGGACGGCCGCCGCGGCGAGTCGGCCGCGGACCTCCGGCGGATCGGCGTCAACCCGGACTTCTGGTACCCGGTGGCCGTGTCGCGGAAGGTCAAGCGGCAGCGCACCTTCGCCGCCGTCTTCGCGGGCGAGCGGATCGCGCTCTACCGCGGCCGCAGCGGCAGGGTCTACGCCCTGGAGGACCGCTGCGCGCACCGCCAGGTGCCGCTCAGCATGGGCGTGGTGGAGGACGAGATCCTGCGCTGCTGCTACCACGCCTGGGCCTACCGCGGGAACGGCCGCATCTCGCAGATCCCGTACCTGCCGAAGGGCTGCGAGCGGCCGCCGCGCGGAGTGCGGTCCTTCCCGGTGCGGGAGGCCTTCGGGCTGGTGTTCGTCTTCCCCGGCGATCCGGAGAAGGCCGAGTCCGCGCCGTTCCCGGTGCTGCCGGAGTTCGGCTCGCCCACGCACCGCACCATGACGTTCTCCCGCACGGTGAAGTGCCACTACTCGTTCATGCACGAGAACCTGCTCGACATGAACCACCAGTTCCTGCACCGCGGCGTGCTGGGCCGGATCAGGCCCGAGCTGCTCGGGTACGAGAGCGGGCCGCGGTCCGTGGAGGCGCGCTACCTCTTCGTGCCGGCCGGCGGCCGCAAGGACCGCGGCGCGGGCCTGCTGTCCGCCGAGGGCTTCGGCGGCAAGGACCGCCCGGACGTCATCACCATCCGCACCGAGTACCCGTACCAGACCCTGCACGACGTGCCGGAGGACGCCGAACTCCCGGCGTTCTCGCTCTGGGCGGCGTACGTGCCGGAGGACGCCGAGCAGCGCACCAACCACGCCTACGGCCTGCTGATGATCGCCAAGCCGCCCGTCCCCGGGGCGCTGCACGTGGCGTGGCCGTTCATCCGGCGGTTCACCGAGCGGGTCTTCGCACAGGACCGGATGGCGGTGGAGGCCGAGCAGCGGGCCTGGGACGAGCAGGGCGCGGACCGCAACCACGAGGTGTTCCCGCTCATCCTGGACGTCCGCGACGTGCTGCGCAGCAACGGCGTCCCGATCTCGGCGCAGCCGGCCGCGGGCCCCGGCGGGGCACCGTCCCCCGACGGCTCCGCCGCCCGCGCCGGTGAGGGGCTCGCCGGGGCGTCCGCCGAACCGCAGTCGGCCGATCGGAGACAGCCGTGAAGGACCTGAAGTTCGAGCAGAAGCGCTCTCTGTCGCGGATCGAGGCGGCGGCGCAGCTGGAGGCGCTGGCGGCCGCGCTGCGCCACGGCGGATCGGCCGAGCTGGAACTCGGCCCGGGAGTGCTCACGCTGCGCGTCCCCGACGAGCTCCGCACCGAGTTGGAGGTGGAGTCGGGCGAGGGCGAGATCGAGGTGGAGATCGAGCTGAAGTGGTCGACCGGGGAGGCCGCGGACGGCTGAGCGGGACGGACCGCCGCGACCGACCGACGGGGTCGGCGGGGCAGCGGGTCGAGACCGGCGGGAGCGCGCCCGGAGGGGCGCGCTCCCGCCGGTCCGTGCCCGCCCCGCCGTTCGTCACGCCATAGCAGAAGATCTCGATCCGGTGCGGAGCTGAACCCGAAGTCCGCCCGCACGAGCGAATCCGGCTCCGGACCCCTCCATGACAACTCCCGGTGCGGCAAGTCTGGTTGGCGGCAGCGACCGGCGGACCGACGGGCCCGCCGCACGGCTGCCGGGCACCGGCGTGCGAATACCTGGCCGAAACCCTGGCACGTTCCACATGAATGCACTGATTCACCTGCGCAGTAGTGTTTTTGAGGACTCGTCAGACATGTCCGGAAACCAGCTATGCTTCTTCCGGCTCGGCCCGCCGCACCGCCGTCGCACCAGGTCACCCGGACCGACGCGGGTGCCGCGCCGCACGCCAGACGCAGCCCCCACGTCCCCCGGAGCGGCCGCCGCCCGTCCGTCCCCCGCCACCCGCTCGATCGCTTGAGGATGCCGATGCTTCGTGCTGGATCGCCCCCCGCCAACCGGGTCTCCGCTCCCGTCCTCGGGTGGCTCCTGCCCACGGTGGTGACAGCGACGGCCGTGGTCGCCGCCGTCTCGGCGGTCTCGTCCGGCGCCCGCGCGGGAGTCCTCTGGTGCGGGCTGGCGTGCACGGCGGCCGTGGCCGCGGCCGCCGCCGAGGCGGCCCGCCGGGGGCGCGCGCTGACCGCCCTGCGGGAGCAGTGCGCCCGGCAGGAGGAGGAACTGCACGCCCGGCTGGCCCGGCAGCAGGCCGAAACGCTCGAACTGGCCACGGTCGCCCTGCCCGAGGCGGTGGCCCGGCTCCAGCGCGGCGAGTTCCCCGAGGACGTCCTCAAGGCGTTCGAGCGCCGGGAGGCCGGCGCCGCCACCGAGTTCCGCGCCGCGCGGGAGGCCGTGCTGCGCACCGTGCTGGACGCGGTCGACAACGAGGAGGGCATGCGCGAGTCCGCCCAGCGGGCCTTCGTCAACATCGCCCGCCGCGTCCAGGCGATCGTCCACCGACAGGCCCAGGACCTGCGCACCATGGAGGACCGGCACGGCAACGATCCGGCCGTCCTCGACGACCTGCTGCTGCTCGACCACGGCAACGCGCTGATCGGCCGCCTCGCGGACAGCATCGCCGTCCTCGGCGGCGCCCGGCCCGGCCGCCAGTGGAGCCGGGCGGTGCCGCTGTACTCGGTGCTCCGCGGCGGCATCTCCCGGATCCTCGACTACCGCCGCGTCGAACTGCACCCGGTCTCCGAGGTCGCCGTGGTCGGCCCCGCGGTGGAACCGCTCATCCACGCGCTCGCCGAGCTGCTGGACAACGCCACCCGCTACTCGCCGCCGCACACCAGAGTGCACCTGTCCGCCGCCGAGGTGCAGGCCGGGATAGCGATCGAGATCGAGGACGGCGGCCTCAGCCTCAGCGAGGAGGGCCGGGCCCGCGCCGAGCGCATGCTCCGGGACGCACAGGCCGGCATCGACCTCAACGACCTCGGCGAGACCCCCCGGCTCGGCCTGGCCGTGGTCGGCCGGCTCGCCCAGGCGTACGGCTTCCAGGTCTCGCTGCGCCCGTCCGCCTACGGCGGGGTGCGCGCGGTGCTGATCGTGCCGCAGCAGCTGATCACCACGGCCCCCGCCACCGGCCGGGCGCACGGCATCGGCGCCGCCGCGGGCCTGCGGCCGGTCCCGGGCGCGATCCCGCAGCCCGCCTCCGAGCCCCGGCCGTACGGCCGGACGACGGCGGGCGCGTTCTCCGCCGGCCAGTCGTTCGGGTCGAACGCGGGGGTCCTCGCGGAGTCGGGCCGTACGGACGACGAGATTCCGGTGGTGGCCGAGCGGGCCCCGAACGGGTTGCCGCAGCGCCGCCGCCACGCCAGGCCCTCCCGGCCCGGCCCGGAGGTCTCCCGGGTCCCCGAGCCGGCCCAGGCACCGGTACAGCCCGGCATGTGGCTGGCCGCGTTCCACGAGGGGGTGAACGGCCACACGCCGTCCACCGGTACGGCCGGCCCCACCAGTGAAGAGTCGGCAGGGAAGGGCGAGCAGTGATTCAGCAGCGCAGCAACATGGACTGGATGCTCAAGGAGCTGGCGAACGGCGTCCCGCACACCCGCCACATCATCGTGCTGTCGGCGGACGGCCTGCGGATGGCGCAGTACGGCACCGACCCGGACACCGCCGACCGCCTGGCAGCCGCCTGCGCCGGCCTGCAGAGCCTGGCCACCGCCGTGGGCCACGAGTTCCCGCACGGCGACGGCCGGATGCGGCTGGTGGTGATCGAGGTGAGCGGCGGCTTCTTCTACCTGATGTCCGCCGGCGCCCGGGCCTACCTGGCGGTGCTCGCCGACGAGGGCGTGGACGCGGGCCTGATGGGCCAGCGGATGCGGGACCTCGTCGCCCGGATCGGCGAGCATCTCAGTACACCGCCCCGCAACGGCGAGCAGGTCGCATGAGTGCAGGCGACCAGGACTGGGACGAGGGCATCCCCGAACGTCTCTATGTGATCACGCGAGGCCGCAGCGGCCTGGCCGAGCAGGCCACGTTCGACCTGGTCACCCTGATCGTCTCCCGCGCGGAACCGGCGCCCACCATGCAGCCGGAACTTGCGGCGATCCTGCGGATCTGCGGTTCGCCGCTCTCCGTGGCCGAGATCTCCGCCTACCTCGGGCTGCCGACCAGCGCGGTCACCGTGCTGCTGGCGGACCTCCTCGCCGACGGACGGATCGAGGCGCGCTCCCCCGTCCCGCAGGCGATCCTCCCCGACCGCGCCCTGCTGGAGGCGGTGATCCATGGACTACAGAGGCTCTGACACGCTCGCCGGACCGGCGAGCGCGGACCTGCTGCCCGACTCGGCCACCATGGCGGTCAAGGTGGTGATCGTCGGCGGCTTCGGCGTCGGCAAGACCACCCTCGTCGGATCGGTGAGCGAGATCCGGCCGCTGACCACCGAGGAGACGATGACCCAGGCCGGCGCGGGCGTCGACGACCTGGCCGGGATCGAGCGCAAGACCTCCACCACGGTGGCGATGGACTTCGGCCGGATCAGCATCACCGACGAACTGGTGCTGTACGTCTTCGGCACGCCCGGCCAGGAACGCTTCTGGTTCCTCTGGAACGGGCTGTTCGAAGGCGCGCTGGGCGCGGTCGTGCTGGTCGACACCCGGCGCCTGGAGGTGAGCTTCGACGTGATCGGGCGGCTGGAGGACCGCGGCGTGCCCTTCGTCGTGGCCGTCAACTCCTTCCCGGAGTCCCCCGGTTACCCCACCGAGGACCTGCGGGCCGCGCTCGACCTGGACCCCGAGGTGCCGATCGTCGCCTGCGACGCCCGGACCCGCGAGTCCAGCAAGGACGTCCTGCTCACGCTGATGCACTACCTGTACGGCCTCTCCGCCCGGGCGGCCCGGTGACCCGGCCGCCCGGCTGACACTCCGCCGCCCGTCCCAGCACCGCCCGCCCGTCCCCGACGAACCGCCACACGCGACGACCCCGGAGCCATCGTGACCTCGCCGTTCCCCGAGAACACCTCCGCCACCCCGCCGCCCGGGTGCCCCGCCCACGGGCTCGGCCCCGACGGTCTGCGCCGCCTCTACGGCCCCGAGGCCGAGGCCGACCCGGCCGGCCTGTACGAGAAGCTGCGCGCCGAGCACGGCGAGGTGGCCCCCGTGCTGCTGCACGGCGACATCCCCGCCTGGCTGGTCCTCGGGCACTCGGCGAACCTCGCCGCGATGCGCACCCCGTCCCGGTTCTCCCGGGACTCCCGCCGCTGGACGGCCTTCCAGAACGGCCTGGTCACCCCGGAGTCCCCGCTGATGCCGGTGATCGCCTGGCAGCCGCTCTGCGTGTTCGCCGACGGGGAGGAGCACCGTCGGCTGCGCGGCGCGGTGACGGACGGCCTGAACCGCTTCGACCGGCGCGGGATCCGCCGCTACGTCACCCGCTTCGCCGACCAGCTGATCGAGGAGTTCGGCGCGTCCGGCCGGGCCGAACTGGTCTCCCAGTTCGCCGAGCACCTGCCGATGCTGGTGATGACGCAGCTGGTCGGCATGCCCGAGGAGTACGGACCGCGGCTGGTCGAGGCCGCCCGCGACCTCATGAAGGGCACCGAGACGGCGATCGCGAGCAACGACTACGTGGTGGCGACGCTGCGCCGGATGATGGAACGCAAGCGGGAGGCGCCGGGTGCCGACCTGGTGAGCTGGCTGATGCAGCACGAGGCCGGGCTCACCGACGACGAGGTGCTGGAGCACCTGCGGGTGGTGCTGCTCGCGGCGAACGAGACCACCGTCAACCTGATCGCGGACGGGCTGAAGATGGTCCTCACCGACCGGCGGTTCCGCGCCCACCTGTCCGGCGGCCAGATGACGCTGCCCGACGCCCTGGACCAGGTGCTCTGGGACTCCCCGCCGATGCTGCTGGTCGCGGGCCGATGGGCCACCGGCGACACCGAGCTCGGCGGGCAGCAGATCAAGGCCGGCGACATGCTCCTGCTCGGCCTCGCGGCCGGCAACGCCGACCCGGCCGTCCGCCCGGACCTGTCGACGCCGCTCTTCGGCAACCGCTCCCACCTGGCCTTCGGCAGCGGACCGCACGAGTGCCCGGGCCAGGACATCGGCCGGGCCATCGCGGAGACCGGCATCGACATCCTGCTGACCCGCCTGCCGGACCTCCGACTCGCCGTCCCCGAGGCCGAGTTGACCTGGACCTCGGCCTGGATCTCCCGGCACCTGGTCGAGCTGCCGGTGAGCTTCTCCCCGCGCACGGCCGAGTCCGCGCCGACGGCCGCGGCCGCCCCGCCGGTGGTACCGGCGACACCGACCGTCCCGGCACCGGCCTCACCCGCCGCACCGGCCGTCCCGGCCGCAGCCCCTGCCCCGGAGCCGGTCGCGGCGGTGGTGCCGCGCCAGCGGCGCAGCTGGTGGACGGCGCTGACGAGCGTCTTCCGGCGCTGACCGCGTCACGGACCGCCCCACGGACCGCAGGTCCCGGGGCGGCTCCGGTGGTGGGTGGTGGATGGTGGGCGGTGGTCAGCGGCTGTCGTAGGCCCGACGGGCCGCTTCCACCGCCGGGAGGGCGCGCTCGACCCAGCGGCCCAGGCCGCCGACCAGGTCGGCGGCCTGCTCGCCGAGCGGGGTGAGGCTGTAGTCGACCCGGGGCGGGATGACCGGGTGGGCCTCGCGGTGCACGAAGCCGTCCCGCTCCAGGGTCTGGAGGGTCTGCGCCAGCATCTTCTCGCTCACTCCGGCGACCGCGCGGCGCAGCTCGCTGAAGCGGTAGCCGCGCTCGCGCAGGGCGATCAGCACCAGGACGCCCCAGCGGCTGGTGACGTGCTCCAGGATCCCGCGGGAGGGGCACATCCGGTCGGTGACGTCTCCGATGACGGCGGCAGGGGCGGAAGCGCTGTCGAGCGGGGTGCTTACCTTCATATCAGTACCGTACTTCAAAGTGGGTACTTTCGATCGGTTAGTGCGACGCCTACCGTGGTGGTTGAAGTCGAAACCATCTGAGGAGCGCGTCATGATCGTCGTCACCGGAGCCACCGGACAGCTCGGCCGCCTGGTCGTCGAAGGCCTGCTGGAGCGGGTGCCCGCGCAGCAGGTCGCGGTGGCCGTCCGTTCGCCCGAGAAGGCCGCGGACTGGGCCGCCCGCGGCGTCGAGGTCCGCGAGGCCGACTACGGCCGCCCGGAGACCCTCGCCGGCGCCTTCCGCGCCGGCGAGACCGTGCTGCTGGTCTCCGGCAGCGAGGTCGGCTCCCGGGTGCCGCAGCACACCGCCGTCGTCGAGGCCGCCGAGGCCGCCGGTGTCGCCCGGCTCGTCTACACCGGCGTGCTCGGCGGCGACGAGGCCACCTTCGACCTCGCCGCGGAGCACCGGGCGACCGAGGCCGCGATCCTCGCCTCCGGCCTGCCCTACACCTTCCTGCGGAACGGCTGGTACACGGAGAACTTCACCGCCGGCGCGGCCGGCGCCGTCGAGCGCGGGGTGGTGCTGGGCAGCAGCGGCGACGGCCGGCTCGCCACCGCGGCCCGGGCCGACTACGCGGCCGCGGCCGTCGCCGTGCTCACCGGCGAGGGCCACGAGAACCGCGCCTACGAGCTCAGCGGCGACACCTCCTGGAGCCTCGCCGAGTACGCGGCCGAACTCGCCGCCCGCTCCGGACGCCCCGTCGCGTACCGGGACGTCGCCCCGCAGGAGCACCTGGACGCCCTCGTCGGCGCCGGGCTGCCGGCCGGTTTCGCGGCGATCCTGGTCGACGTCGACGCGGCCGTCCGCCGCGGCGAGCTCGACCGCGACCGCGGGGTGCTCTCCGCGCTGATCGGCCGGCCCACCACCCCGCTCGCCGACTCGGTGCAGGCAGCGCTGGGCGCCTGACCGCGGCAGGGACCTTGGTCCCTGCCCGCCGGAGCCGGCCGGACCTGGTGACGTACCGTCCGGGGCGCCGAGGATGGACCTGCGCCACTGCCGCGCAGCTCACCTCGGAGAGGAATTGCCATGCCCCAGTACGTACTTGCCGGGATCGACGGCTCGCCCGAGAGCACCGCGGCGGCCCGCTGGGCGGCCGGCGAGGCCGTCCGCCGCGGGCTGCCGCTGCGCCTGGTGCACGCGCAGACCTGGCTGGACGACATCCACGCCGACGCCGGTCAGCCCGCGGACGTCCGCGGGCTGACCCTGCGGATGCTGGCCGACGCCCGCGAGGAGGTCCGCGCCGCGCACCCGGCGCTGGAGGTCGGGGCCGAGCTGGTCGGCGGCGGGGACCCGGTCGACGTGCTGGTCGAGGCCGCTGCCGGGGCCGAGCTGCTGGTGGTCGGCTCCCGCGGGCTCGGCGGCTTCGCCGGGCTGGTGGTGGGCTCGGTGGGCCTCGCCCTCGCCGGCCGGTCCGAGGCGCCGACGGTGCTGGTCCGGTCCGCCGGGGCACAGGACGGCCCGCACCCCGAGGGGGCCGCCGTGGTGGTCGGGGTCGACACCCGCTCGCCCTCCCCCGAGGTGCTCGAATTCGCCTTCCGCGAGGCCGCCCGGCGCGGGCTGGTGCTGCGTGCGGTGCACGGCTGGACCCCGCCGCCGGTGTGGGGCTACGCGGGCGGCATCGCCCCGCAGGTCGAGGCCGACCAGTTCCGTGCCGTCGAGGCCGAGCTGCTCGACGAGGCCCTCGTCGGCTGGCGGGAGAAGTACCCCGAGGTGACCGTCCTTCAGGACTGCCGGATCGCCGGCGGCGCGCAGGCCGTCGTCGACACCGCCGCGGACGCCGCCCTGGTGGTCGTCGGCCGCCGGCGCCGCCGCCACCGGGTCGGCCTGCACCTCGGCCCGGTCGCCCACGCCGTCCTGCACCACGCCCAGGCCCCGGTCGTCGTCGTCCCGCACGACTGACGGCGCGCGGCTGACGGCGAGCGACGCGGGGCAGCGCCGGTGCGCAGGACCGCCTCCACGGGGTTCAATGCCGGGATGGCGGAGCGGGCGGGGATGTACGACAGCAGGTTCGAGGTCGACGGCGTGCCGGAACTGTTGGCGCGGGTGGAACGCCGGCACGACCCCGAGGCGTGGCAGGAGCTGGGCCTGCGGCTCGTCCTGGAACACGACCTGGTCTTCCCGGCGGGCTTCGCCGCGCTGCCCCGCCTGGTGCGCCTCGCCCCGCGCAGCGCACAGGCGCGCGCCCTGGCCGGGAGGATCCTCGCACGGGCCGCCGGGCACCACGGCTGCGACGACCTGTGGGCGGACTGCGCCCCTGCGGTCGCCGAGTTCGGCCGGGTGCTGCACGCGCACCTGCGGTCACGGCCGGCCGACTACCTGGTGGCCTTCCGGGCGCTGCTCGCCGTCGAGGAGGAGTACCACTGGGCGAACACCCTGGAGGACTTCACGGACGAGATCGTGCACGTCGACTGTCCGCACTGCGGTGCGCCGACGACGATCGCCGTCGGCGGGTTCGGCTGCTACTCCCAGGTCTGGGACGGGGACGAGGAACTGCGCCGGGACCTGCGGCCCGCGGCCGCCGAGGAACTCACCGGCACGGGTCGGTGGATGCACCGGCTCGCCGTCCGCGACGGACAGCAGGTGCTCGCCGACGGCATCGCCCACCTCTTCGGCCGTGCGCAATGCCCGGTCTGCGCCTGTCTCTACACCGTCGCGGACGAGTACTCGGCCGCCAACCGCCCGGTCGTGCGACAGGCGTGTCTTCACGGCGTACGGATGCCTCATGGGCCCGGAGAAGTGCGCGACCCGGATGCGGACACTGCGGGGACCGTGCGTACGCCGGATCCGTCAGGAGCACCGGTCACGGACCGCGCAGCTCTCCCCCGGCCTTCGGCCGGGAGGTGCCCCACGCGCCCCTGACGCCTGCGTCGGTGTGGCAGGCCCGGGGACGGCCCCCACGCCGTCCCCGGGTTCCGTGCGTCGGCCCGGCCGGCCCCCACGGCAGTCCGGGCCGCGTCCGCCCACCCCTGGTGCGGACGCCGCCGGTTCGGCGGTCCTGTCGGGTCCGGACGAGGGGTCCGGTCCGTGGACGGATCGTCAGGACTGCTTCACCGGTGCCTCCACCGTGCCGCACACCGGCCGGTCGCCCGGAGGGCCGAAGGTCCCGCCGATCGGCCCGGCGGCCGACCCGCCGGCCGGCCGGAGGTCTCCGGCCCGGCTCACGGGACTCAGGTGAGCAGCTGTTCGATGCGGTCGAGGGCGCTGGGCAGGTCGCGGGGGCGGAGGATGCCCGCGCCGGGCTGGTGGCCCGCCCAGCCCGGGCCTGCGGTGAGGACGACCGGGCGGGCCCGCGAGCCTCGACCGCCCCAGGCGGTCTCGGCGGCCCGGCGGGCGAGGACCCGGTCGGCGGTGTGCTTGGCCTGGGACCAGATCATCACGGCGGCCGGGCCCGTCCTGCGGACCGCCTCCAGCAGTGCCTCGGCGGGTACGGCGGGGCCGAACATCCGGTAGGGCAGGCCGCGTTCGGCCAGACCGGCGGCGACCGCCTCCAGCGGGAGGGTGTGCAGTTCGGCGGGCATGCCGGCGAGCAGGGCGGGCGGGCCGGGACGGGGCGGCACCGGCCGGTCGGCGACCCGGCGGAGCGCCGTGGAGACGTGCCAGGAGAGCAGGTGCTCGACCTCGACGTACCGCTCGCCCTCGCCGGCCCACCGGCGACCGGCCGCCCGCAGTGCGGGCATCATGACCTCCGTCCAGGCGGCCACCGCCCCCATGTCGTCGACGACCTGACGGAGGAGCCGGGCGACCTCCGCGGTGTCCAGGCGGACGGCGGCCCGGGTGAGGCCGCGGCACTCCGGGCTCACCGGCCCGGCCGCCGGGGCGTTCGCCGTGTCCGTCCGGTCGGGGAACCCTTCGGCGGGGCCTTCCCCGGCACCGTCGCCAAGGGCGGCACCGGCTCCGGAGGGGACGGGCGCCGCAGCGCCGAGGGCCAGCCGGGCGGCCTCGCCGGGCGGGACACCGCGGGCGGTCAGCCGGCACATGGCTTCGAGGACGGCGATGTCCTGCGGGGTCCAGCGCCGGTGGTGTCCCTCCTCGCGCCGGGCGGGCCCGATGCCGTAGCGCCGCTCCCAGGAGCGCACGGTGGTCGGTGAGACGCCGAGCCTGCGGGCCACTCCCCCGGTGGTGAGGCTGGCCTCGGCGAGCACCGGCGCAGCGGTGGAAGCCGTAGCAGCGGCGGGGGCCGTGACGGTTGTGCCGGGCGGGCCGGCGGCGGGTGAGTGGGCTCCCACGGTCTCCTCCTCACGGACGGCGGTCGAACGGGCTGTTGGTCGGGGCGGCGACTCCGGTGGCCGCGGGATCGCTGCCCGTCCAGCATGGCCAACCCGCACGCGGAGGGGCGCTCGCAGCGGTTGCGCACCGGAAGGGGCCGCGGCCCGTCCGGCGGCGGGTCAGTCGTGGACGGCGAGGCTGTCCCGCATCCGGATCAGCCCGTCCCGCATCCGGGTCTTGACGGTGCCGAGCGGGGCGCCGAGCATCGCGGCGATCTGCGACTGCGAGTAGCCGCCGTAGTACGCGAGGGTGAGCGACTGGCGTTGGAGTTCGGTGAGTGCGCCGAGGCAGCGCCGGACCCGGTCGCGGTCGATGCGGCGTTCCACGGCCTCGGCGACCTCGTCGAACACCGGGGCGGGCGAGGCGGCGGCGGCCCGCCGGTCGCGGTCGGCGGAGGCCTGCGCGGAGCGGACCCGGTCGACGGCGCGGCGGTGGGTGATGGTGAGCACCCAGGTCAGCACCCCGCCGCGGTCCGGCCGGTAGCGGGCGGCGGTGCGCCAGACCTCCAGCAGCACCTCCTGGGCCACTTCCTCGGCCTGCGCCCGGTCCCGGAGCACCCGGTGGGCGAGGCCCAGCACGGGGCCGGACACTGCCTCGTAGAGCACGCCGAACGCGCGTTCGTCGCCGCGGGCGATGCGCGGCAGCAGGCCCGACAGGTCCCGGGCGCCGGTGCCGGGCTGCACCGGAACGCGGTCGACGGGGTCTGCGGGGAGGGGGTGCTCACGGACGGCTGTCACGCTGCGACCCTCTCGGCCCGGCCGGTTCACGGGCTACTCGCAGCGTTCCTGCACCGTTCCCGCCGCGGCGGCCCGGCAGGGCCCGCGGGTCAGTCGGTGAGCAGCTCGGCGAGGCGCTTCGCCGTCCTCTCGCCGGCCCGCTGCTTGATCAGCCCCTCCTTGGCGGCGGCGCGCAGCAGGACGACGGTGGTGTCCTCGCCCTCCCCGGCGGTGAGCACCGCGGTCACCAGGACGGGGTTCATGCTCCAGGCGCCGCCTCCGGTCAGCACCCGCATCGTGCTGCGCCGCCCGGCGGGGGCGGAGCGGCCCGCCGGGACCCGCCGGCCCTGCCGGTCGAGGACGGCGGACACCCGGGCCCGGGCGCGGGCGGGCGACAGCGGGAGCGTCAGGGTGATCTCGTGGACGTTCTTCGGCAGCCGCAGGGCGACGAGCCGGGAGAGCCTGCCGCCGAGCGCGCCGACGGCCTCGGCCAGGATCTCGTCCTCGTCGTCCACTGCCGCTCCCCCGTCCCGGCCGCCACCCGGGCCGCCGCCGTACGAGGATCAGACTATCGGCCGGTTTCGGCGGGCCCGGGCTGCCGGCCCGTCAGGCCTTCGCCGGGACCGGAGAGGTCGAGGAGGACAAGGACGACGGGGAGGACGGGGAGGACGGTGACAGCGACGGCGCCGGGGACGACACCGGAGAGCCAGCGGGGGAGGCGGCCGGGGACTGCGGTGCGTCGCGGTGCAGTTCGGCAGGCGGGGTCCGCTCGGCGTCCATCGGGTCCACCCGCACCAGGCTGCCCCAGACCGCCATCCGGTAGAGCGAGGTGTAGACGGGGGTGCAGGTCGTCAGGGTGATGTACCGGCCGGGCGCGTGGTACGGGGAACCCGCGGGGACGGCCGCGACGATGCCGACGTTCTCCGGCGAGGTCTCGGGCAGGATCCCGTCCACCCGGTAGACGTACCAGCTGTCGCGGGTCTCGACGACGATCGGCGCACCGACGTCCACCGCGTCGAGGTCGTGGAACTTCGCGCCGTGGCCGTCCCGGTGGGCGGCGAGCGCGAAGTTGCCGGACCGGTCCCAGGGCATCGCGGCGCGGGGCTCCTGGTAGACGCCGGCGACGCCCTGATCGAGGACGGCCGGGGCGGTGCCGACCTTGATGACGACCGGGTCCTGCTGCATCGCGGGGACGTGCAGGAAGCCGACCTCCTGCCCGGTGGTCACGGTGCTCGGTGCGCCGGAGGGGCCGGGTGCCGCCCAGCTCTGCCGCAGCCGGTCGCCGGCCCGGTCGGCCTGCCGGTCGGCGAGGACGTCCGTCCACCAGAGCGAGTACGCGGCGAACAGCGCGGCCGCCAGGGCGATCGTCAGCATCAGGTTGCCGAAGGCGTTCGTCCACCTGCGGCGCGGGGATCGCCGCGCGTCCTCTGCCGGAGCCCGGTCCATCGGGTCCTCCTCCGCCGGGCGCCTGCCGGTCGCCTCGTCGGTCCGACGTCCGAAGATCCGTCAGACCGGCTTGCGGCGGCGCCGATTGTCCGTGTCCGGGTTCCGTCCGCCGCGGTGGGCCGTCCGTCCCGGAGTTGTCCGTTCCCCGACAGTCTGCCGACCGGGGACGGCCGATCGGCGCAGACGGCACGCGGCATTCGGGTGGCGTGGCCCGCCGGACGACCCGTCGGGGAAGGCCTGCGGGCCTCTTCACTCGAACGGCATGCGTGCCTTCCGGCCGACACCGTGCCCCGGGCCATTACAACTCTGACTGTCATACGAGCCCCCACCACCGATCCCCTCTCCGGCGAGGAGGCCATGTGCCATGACCACTGCCACCCGGCCGCTGACCCTCACGGTCATCGTTCCCGCACACAACGAGGAGCAGGGCCTCCCGGCCACGCTCGAATCCCTGCTGCGCCAGACAGTCCCGGCCGAGGAAATCATCGTGATCGACGACGGGTCGACGGACCGCACCGGCGAGGTCGCCGCCGGGTACGGCGTGACGGTGCTGCGCCCGCCCCGGAACCTCGGCAGCAAGGCCAAGGCGCAGAACTACGCGCTGCCGTTCTGCACGACCGACCTGGTGCTCGCCGTCGACGCCGACACCGTCCTGGCGGACGACTACATCGAACACATCAAGCCGGCCTTCGACGACGAGGACGTGCTGATCGCGTCCGGCTGCGTGCAGAGCCGGTTCGAGCGGACCTGGGCCGAGCGCGGCCGGTCCGTGGAGTACCTCTACGGCTTCCACTGGAACCGTCCGATCGAGAACATGGCCAACTCGCCGGTGGTCTGCTCCGGCTGCTGCTCGGTCTTCCGGCTCCAGCCGCTGGTCGACTTCGGCGGGTTCCCGGAGCGGACGATCGTCGAGGACATGGACTACACCTGGTCCGTGCAGATGGCCGGGAAGAAGGCCGTCTACGTCAGCGCGGCGGTCGCCTGGGCGGCCGACCCCGAGGACCTCACCTACCTGCGCAAGCAGACCTGGCGCTGGGCGGCGGGGTACTTCCAGAACGTCCGCATCCACCTGCCGCGGATGATCTTCAAGAAGCCGATGCTGGCGTTCTGGGTGGTCCTCAAGCTGTGGGAGACCATCGCCGTCCCGCTGTGGTTGGTCCTGCCGCTGGTGGTGCCCGGCGTCGGCTTCTCGATCGGGGACGCCTTCCTCTGGTGGTTCCTGTGGTGGCTGTCGACCAGCACCCTGATGATCGGCCTGCCGCTGGTCTACGCCGCCCGGAAGCGGAAGATCCCGCTGAGGCGCGTCCTGCGGAACCTGCCGTACGTCTTCCTCACCAAGCTGGTGGACTTCTGCTACCAGTGGAAGGCGCTGGTCGTCGAACTGGTCCTGGTGCCGCTGCGGCTCTCCAAGGGCCTGGTCAACTACGAGAAGGGCCGCGCCGACACGCCCGCCGTCCCGGCGCCGGCCGCCCGGGCCGGGGTCGAATCCGGGGAGCCCGCCACGACCACCTGAGTCCTGGTACTCCGGCCGGCCCCGGCACGCCCGCGGGGCCGGCCGCCGCGTGCCCGGACGAGCGGGCCTCGACACCGCCCGGTACGACGAGCGAGGTGCCCGGCACCGCCCCTCGCGGGGTGGGCCCGGGCACCTCGGTGCGTTCTCCTCGGAGTCGTCGACGCTCCGTCAGTGACCCGCCGTCCGTCGGCCGAAGAACTTCATCATCAGGCCGGACGCGCCCAGCACCAGCGCCACGCCCACGTACGCGAGGCCGCTGAAGCCGGTCTTCGGAAGAGAGTGCCCGTATCCCATGAGGGTGCTTCCTTTCGGTGAGGGGACCCAGCCCTGATGCACCGGTCGGCCGGTGCCGCCGGGCAACTGAGTGCCAATATGTTTTTAAGCCGCCAGCGGCCGTTTTCGGTGAGCGGCACGTATGTTGTTCGGGTGAAGCTCGTACGGAAACCGTCCGGCGACCCGGCCGGCCGGGGGTGACGACGGTGCACGGCTTCGCCGCCACCGAGTTCCAGCTCGTCCTGCTGCGCCGGATGGCCGACTTCCACCCCGAACTGGTGGAAGCGGCCCTGCACCGGCTCGGGGCCACCCGTGCCGGCATGCGGGAGGCGAACAAGCGCTGGCAGGCGATGGTCCGCTCGCCCCGCTTCCCGCACGGCGCCCGCCGGTACGCCGCCGTGCTCGGCCCGCCGGAGGCCGTGGGGCCCCGCCGGATCGGCGACCTGGACTGCACGGTGCAGCAGTGGGCGCTGCCGCTCTGGCCGGACCTGCGGTTCGAGATCCTGCTCGGGCCCGGCGGCGGCGCGTCCCCGCCGTGGAACGAGTGGCTGGTCCGTGCGCCCGGCGCGTCCCCGCCGCGGCTGCGCACCCTGGAGGACCTCCTCCCGTGGAGCTGCGTCGTGGCGGACGTCGGCGCGGCCTTCCCGCCCGCCGCGCCCCGCGAGGGCAGTGCGCCGACCCGGTGGCAGCTCGACTTCACGGCCCCGGACGCCGCCGGCCGATTGCACTCCTGCACCGCCGACTTCACCTGGGGCCTGCTGCAGGAGGTGCGCACCACCGGCACCGCCCCCGCCGCCGTCCCCGGCACGGAACCCGCCTGACGCCCCGTCCGGTCCGCGGCCGGCGGCTGCGGACCGGCGGAAAATCGCGGGAGGCCCGGCCGGATCTGTGGTCGGATACCGGTCGACTCGACCGTCCGAGAAGGGGGATGCCCGTGGGATCCGTACTGCAGGCGCCGGTGCTGGAGGGTTCGCTGGTGCGGCTGGAGCCGCTGGAGCACCGCCACGCGGCGGGCCTGGCCGCTGCGGCGGAGGAGGACCGCGGCTCGTACGGCTTCACCTGGGTGCCGGCCGCGGCGGAGGCCACGGCGTACGTGGACAAGCAGCTCGCCCGGGCGGCCGCCGGCCTGCTCGCCCCGTTCGCCCAGGTGGAACGCGCCTCGGGGCGGGTGGTCGGGGCGACCGCGTTCTGGGACCCGCGGCCTTGGCCGGACGGCGAGGGACTGTGCGCGGTCGAGGTCGGCTTCACCTGGCTGGCCGCGTCCGCGCAGGGCACCGGGCTGAACACCGAGGCCAAGTACCTGCTGTTCCGGCACGCCTTCGAGCAGTGGGGCGTGGCGCGGGTCGACCTGAAGACCGACGCGCGCAACGGCCGCTCGCGGGCCGCGATCGAACGCGTCGGCGCCCGGTTCGAAGGGGTCCTGCGGAACTGGTCGGCCTCGTGGGCACCCGGCGAGCAGGGCAGCCTCCGCGACTCGGCGATCTTCTCGGTGACGGCGCAGGAGTGGCCGGAGGTCCGGGCCGGCCTCGAACGGCGCCTCGCCGGGCACCGCACCGCACGGTGACGCCGCACCGGCCGGAGGCCCGCGGCCGATGACGGGAGCGGTGTCCGGCCCGGCGGAGGAGGACCCGTGACCGCATCCACCGCCACCGTGTTCCGCGGTGTCCGCCCGTTCGGCGTCGGCGAGCCGGTCGACCTGGTCGCCGTGGACGGGCTGCCGGCCGCTCAGGTCCCCGAGGCCGCCCGGGTGGAGGTCGTCGACGGGGGTGGCCGGATCGCCCTGCCGACACCGGTGGACGCCCACGTCCACCCGGACATGACGGCCTGGGGCGAGCCCTGGTACAGCCGCCGTCCGGCCGCCGGGCTGCCCGAGTACGTGCAGGGCGACGTCGACCTGTACGCGCAGCAGCGGACGCCGGTCGCCGAGCGGGCCCGGCGGCTGCCGGCGCACGCGGTGGCGCCGGGCACCCGGGCGGTCCCGGCGCACGTCGACGTGGCCCCGGCCCACGGGCTGGCCGGCGTCGAGGGCCTGGCGACGGCGCGGGAGCTGCTGCGCGGGGCGCCGGACGTCCAGGTGGTGGCCTTCCCGCAGCACGGGGTGCGGCGGACACCCGGCGCGGGCGCGCTGCCGGCCGAGGCGGCGGCGAGCGGGCCGATCGACGCGGTGGGCGGGATCGACCCGGCGGGATTCGACAGGGCGGGATTCGACGGGGTGGGCGCGGCGGGCGAGGGCCCGGACCAGCTGGACCAGGTCTTCGGCCTCGCCGAACGGCACGGCCTGCTCGTCGACGTCCACCTGCACGACGCCGGGGAGCGCGGTCCGGCCCCGCTGCGGGACATCGCCGCCCGGACGAGGGCGGCGGGCATGCAGGGCCGGGTGGTGGTGAGCCGCGTGTTCTGCGTGCCGGAGCTGTCCGGGGCCGCGCCGGCCGGCCCGGCGGAACTGCCGGCGGACGCCGGGATCGGGCTGACGACCGTGGCGCCCTCGGCGCACCAGGTGCTGCCGTTCCGGGTGCTGGCGGAGCACGGGGTGCGGGTGGGCCTGGGCTCGGACGGCGTCCGGGACTCGTGGAGCCCGTTCGGCAACGCGGACGTGCTGCACCGCGCGCACCTGCTCGGCTGGACGACCGACGCGCGGACGGACGGCGAGCCGGCCGAGTGCTTCGCGCCGGCCTCCGCCGGCGGCGCCGCGCTGCCGGGGCTGCCCGCCGCGGACCCGGCGCCCGGCTCGCCTGCGGACTTCCTGCCGCAGGTGGTGGTCGACCCGCCCCGGCGGGGCGTGGCCGTCCGGGTGGGCCGGATGGTCGCCCGGGACGGGCGGTTCACCGGCTGAGCGGCGGGCGGCAGCGCGACCGGCCGCACCATTCGTGGTGAAGTGCCCGGATCATCCCTAGGATGGATGACCGGCGCTCGGGCGTGGCCGGACGGGTGACGTCCAGGGCGGAAGCCGATCAGCTCGGGACGGGGTCCCCATGGCTCAGACCGCCGGTCCGCCGCGGACCGTTCTCATCACCGTGGACGACGATCCGGCGGTGTCCCGCGCCGTCGCCCGGGACCTGCGCCGACGGTACGGCGAGTCGTACCGGGTGGTGCGCGCGGAGTCCGGGGAGTCGGCGCTGGAGGCGCTGCGGGAGCTGAAGCTGCGCGGCGACCCGGTGGCGGTGATCATCGCCGACTACCGGATGCCGGCGATGAGCGGCATCGAGTTCCTCGAACAGGCGATCGACATCTACCCCGATGCGCGGCGGGTGCTGCTCACCGCGTACGCGGACACCGGCGCGGCGATCGACGCCATCAACGTGATCGACCTCGACCACTACCTCCTCAAGCCGTGGGAGCCGCCGGAGGAGAAGCTCTACCCGGTGCTGGACGACCTGCTGGAGGTGTGGCGGGCCGCCGACCACCGCCGGGTCGCCGTCACCAAGGTCGTCGGCCACCGCTGGTCGGCGCGCTCCTCCGCGGTGCGGGAGTTCCTGGCCCGCAACGAGGTGCCCTACCGCTGGTACTCCTCCGACGACCCCGAGGGGCGGCGGCTGCTCGCCGCCGCGGGCGAGGACGGCCGGCGGCTGCCGCTGGTGGTCACCCCGGACGGCACGGCGCTGGTCGCACCCGCCGACCGGGACCTCGCCGCCCGGGTCGGCCTGGCCACCACCCCGGCCGCCGACTTCTACGACCTCGTCATCATCGGCGGCGGGCCGGCCGGCCTCGGCGCGGCCGTCTACGGCGCCTCCGAGGGGCTGCGGACCGTCCTGGTGGAACGGTCCGCGACCGGCGGCCAGGCCGGCCAGAGCTCGCGCATCGAGAACTACCTCGGCTTCCCGGACGGCGTGTCCGGGGCGCAGCTCACCGACCGGGCGCGACGGCAGGCGGCGAAGTTCGGTGCCGAGATCCTCACCGCGCGGGAGGTCACCGGGCTGGAGGTCGGCGGCGCCGCGCGGGTCGTCCGGTTCGCCGACGGCTCGGCGATCGCCGGGCACGCGGTGATCCTGGCGACGGGCGTGTCCTACCGGCAGCTGGACGCGCCGGGGGCGGCGGAGCTGACCGGGTGCGGGGTGTTCTACGGCTCGGCGCTGACCGAGGCGGCCGCCTGCCAGGGCCAGGACGTCTACATCGTCGGCGGCGCCAACTCGGCCGGCCAGGCCGCCCTGTACCTGGCCCGTAGCGCCAAGTCGGTGACCCTGGTGGTGCGCAGGCCCTCGCTGGCGGCGACCATGTCGCACTACCTCGTCCAGCAGGTCGAGGAGGCCCCGGAGATCTCCGTCCGCGCCAACACCGTGGTGGAGGCGGCGCACGGCGAACACCAGCTGGAGCGGCTGACGCTGCGCGACACCGAGTCCGGCGGGAGCGAACTCGTCGACGCGCAGTGGATGTTCGTGTTCATCGGGGCGGCGCCGCGGACGGACTGGCTGGAGGGCACGGTGCTCCGGGACTCCCGCGGCTTCATCCTGACCGGCCCGGACCTGGCACCGGAGGGCCGGCTGCCGGCCGGCTGGGAGCTGGACCGCCCGCCCTACCACCTGGAGACGAACGTCCCCGGCGTGTTCGTCGCCGGGGACGCCCGCGCCGAGTCGGCCAAACGCGTCGCTTCCGCCGTCGGCGAGGGCGCGATGGCCGTGATGCTCGCCCACCGCTACCTGGAGCAGTCTTGACTTCCTCCCCCACTCAGAGGCGGGGGATTCCGGCGGTCGCCCGCCGGGGTTCCTGCTTCGCCGACGACCGCCCCGCACGGGAGGATTCCCGTTGAGGTCTTACACCGTCTCCACAGGCAGACGCCGCCGGCCCGGCGGCCAGGATGTTGCGTGCCGCGTTCACGTCGCGGTCGTGCACGGCGCCGCAGTCGCACGTCCACTCGCGGACGTTCAGCGGCATCTTCGCCACGACCGCGCCGCAGGCCCCGCACAGCTTGCTGGAGGGGAACCCGCGGTCGATCACGACGAGTTCACGCCCGTACCAGGCGCACTTGTACTGCAGCATGGAGCGGAGTTCCGTCCAGGACGCATCCGAGATGGCGCGCGCAAGCCTGCGGTTCTGCAGCAGGTTGCGGACGGCGAGGTCCTCGATCACGATCGTTTGGTTCTCACGAACGAGACGGGACGACAGCTTGTGCAGGAAGTCGCGGCGCCGGTCGGCGATCCGCGCGTGGACCCCGGCGACACGGCGCCGGGCCTTCTCCCGGTTCGCCGAGCCCTTCGCCTTCCGCGACAGCTCGCGCTGCGCGCGGACCAGCCGGGCACGGTCGCACCGTTCGTGCCCGGGGTTGGTGACCTTCTCCCCGGTGGACGGCGTCACCAGAGCATTGATTCCGGCGTCCAGACCGACCGCCGCACCGGTGGTGGGCGCCGGGGCGACGCTGTCCTCGACCACCAGGGACACGAACCAGCGGCCCGCGCTGTCGCGGGACACGGTCACCGTGGCCGGCTCCGTGCGCTCGGGCAGCGGGCGCGACCAGCGGACGTCCAGCGGCTCCGCCATCTTGGCCAGGGTCAGCCGGCCGCCACGCCATGTGAAGGCGCTGCGGGTGTACTCGGCCGACGCACGGGAGTTCTTCCGGCTCTTGTACCGCGGGTACTCGGCCCGCTTGGCGAAGAAGTTCCCGAACGCCGTCTGAAGATGGCGCAGCGCCTGCTGGAGCGGAACGGAGGACACCGCCGCCAGGAAGGCGAACTCCTCGGTCCTCTTCCACTCCGTCAGCGCGGCGGACGACTGCACGTAGGAGATCCGGCGCTGCTCGCCGTGCCAGGCCCGTGCGCGCTCCTCCAGCGCCTTGTCGTACACGAGGCGGACGCAGCCGAACGTTCGGGACAGCTCGGCCGCCTGCTCGCCCGTGGGGTAGAAGCGGTACTTGAATGCCCGCTTGACCTGCTGCGCCACACCTCACAGCCTATCAATTTCCGCGCGAGCAACCGGTGTCGGCCGGTGGCCGTGGGCGCCCGATCACCGTGGCGACGATTCGGCCTTCCCCGCCCTGCTCCGCAGGACCTCCGTTCCCTCCCCGACCTGAAGACCGGGGCATCCACGAAGGAATCACGATGACCGGCCGTCCGATGCCCTGCGATCCGGTGGAGCTCTCCACCCTCTTCCTGTTCGAGGAGCTCGCCCCGGAGCAGCTGGACCGGCTCTGCCGGGAGGGCTCGGTGGTGGAGTTCGACGCGGGTCCGGTGTACGCCGAGGGCGATCCGGCGAGCTGCTTCTACGTGCTGCTGGAGGGCACGGTGGTGCTCTCGCGCAAGGTGGGCGACTCCGACGTGGAGGTCACCCGGACCTCCGACCGCGGGGTGTACGCGGGGGCGTTCCAGTCCTACCTGGGCGACCGGGTGGCGCAGGTGTACAACAGCTCGCTGCAGGTGCCGGAGCGTTCGCGGTTCTTCGTGCTGCCGGCGGAGACCTTCGCGCAGGTGATGCGGGAGTGGTTCCCGATGGCCGTGCACCTGCTGGAGGGGCTGTTCTTCGGGTACAAGAGCGCGCAGGCCGCGGTCGGGCAGCGGGAGCGGCTGCTCGCCCTGGGGGCGTTGTCCGCCGGGCTCACCCACGAGTTGAACAATCCCGCGGCGGCGGCCGTCCGGGCGACCTCGGCGTTGCGCGAGCGGGTCGCCGGGATGCGCCACAAGCTGGGCGCGATCGCGGCGGGCCCGTTCCGGCGGGAGAGCCTGGAGTCGCTGGTCGAGGTCCAGGAGCGGACGGCGGAGCGGGTCGCCAAGGCGGTCGCGCTCAGCCCGCTGGAGGCCTCGGACCGCGAGGACGCGCTCGCCGACTGGCTGGACGACCACGGCATCGCGGGCGGCTGGCAGTTGGCCCCGACCTTCGTCCAGGCCGGCCTGGACACCGACTGGCTCGACCAGGTCGCGGCGCGGGTGGACGAGGGCCTGTTGGAGGGGGCGGTGCGGTGGCTCAACTACACGGTCGAGACCGAGCTGTTGATGAACGAGATCGAGGAGTCCACCAACCGCGTCTCGGCGCTCGTCACCGCCGCGAAGCAGTACTCGCAGCTCGACCGCGCGCCCTACCGGACGGCCGACGTGCACGAGCTGATCGACAGCACGCTGCTGATGGTCTCCGGCAAGATCGGCCCGCGGATCCGGGTGGTCAAGGAGTACGACCGGACGCTGCCGGCGATCCCCGCCTACCCGGGCGAGCTCAACCAGGTGTGGACGAACCTGATCGACAACGCCGTCGCGGCCATGGACGGCGACGGCGGGGAGGGCACGCTGACGGTGCGCACGGCGCGGGACGGCGACCGGCTGCTCGTGGAGTTCGGCGACACCGGCCCGGGCGTGCCGGAGGAGATCCGCGACCGCATCTTCGACCCGTTCTTCACCACCAAGCCGGTCGGCGAGGGGACGGGTCTCGGTCTGGACATCTCCTGGCGCATCGTCGTCAACAAGCACCACGGCGACCTGCGGGTGGAATCCGTGCCGGGCGACACCCGGTTCCAGGTGCGCCTGCCGCTGACCGCGCCCGGGGCGGGCGCGGCCGAGCAGCCGTCCTGAGCGGCCGCCGGGCGGCCCGACCGACAGAGCGAGGTGGACGGGATGGGATACATCGGCACGGTGGGGTTGGTGCTCCACCCGGAGCGCCAGTGCGCGGCCACCGTGGACGCCGTCCTCGACTGGGGGCACGGGCGCGGCGCGAAGGTGCTGGGGATGGCGGAGGAGGTGCACCGGATCGGCTGCCGGGCGATACCGGTCGGGGCCGAGGAGATGACGGCCTCCGCGGACCTGCTGATCAGCCTGGGCGGGGACGGCACCATGCTGCGGGCGCTGCGGCTCGCGGTCGGCGGGCACGCGCCCGTTCTCGGGGTCAACGTCGGACGGCTGGGGTTCCTCGCCGAGGTCGACATACCCGAACTGCCGTCGGCGCTGGACGCGATCGACGAGCACCGGTTCACCGTCGAGCAGCGCTCCGGCGTCCGGGCCGGGTTCAAGGCGAGCCACGAGACGGCGCTCAACGACGTGGTGCTGGTGCGCAGTCCGGGGCAGCGCTCGGCGGAGGTCGCCGTGCGCGTCCAGGAGCAGCCGTTCGTGCAGTACACGGCGGACGCGGTGGTGGTCGCCACGCCCACCGGGTCGACCGCGTACAGCTTCTCCGCCGGGGGCCCGATCGTGTCGCCCAACGCCGAGGGGCTGCTGATCACGCCGGTGGCGCCGCACGCGGTGTTCAACCGCTCGGTCTTCCTCTCCGCGGGCGAGCGGCTGTCGCTGGAGGTGCTGGCGCACAGCGGGGACCTCGCCGTGGAGGCGGACGGCCGGCTGGTCGGCCGTGTCCGGCCGGGTGACGTGGTCGAGGTGACCATGCTGCCGGCCGCGGCCCGGGTGGTCCGGCTCGGCCGCACCACGTTCTACCAGCGGGCGCAGCGCAAGCTCCGTCTCTCCGGTTCGGCCGAACCCGACTGAGGTCCCGGCACCGCCGAGTCGACGGAGGGATCTTTTCCGTCACCACGCCGAGAGCCCTCTCTGCACATCAAAGGAGGCTTAAGAGAGGGTTAAGCCGCAAGCCTTCTCACATTATTGCAGGTCAGAGCCGCATGAGGCGTGGTCTCCTGACATTGCCATGACGGTTGCCACTCCGTAATATTCAGGCCCACGGACGACGCCGCTTCAGATCTGAGAGCGCTCTCACTACTGTCGGTGAGCACAACCTGATGCGCGAACCGACGGACCCCGTACGGCAGTTGCCTCCCCCGCTCCCCCACCCGACCCGCGGAGAACGGAACCCCCACTCATGACGCCTCGTCACCAGCGCCCGATATCACGCCGCAAGCTCCTCGCCGCCACGGCGGGCGTGGCCCTCACCGTGCCCGCCGCGGTGACCTGGCTGCAGTCCAGTGCCGGCGCGTCGACCTCGGTCACCCTGCCGCTGGACCTGGTCAACACCACCGGGAACAACACCGTCTACGCCTACGTCCTCGGCCGCGACCCCGCCGCGGGCGGCAACTGGGCCTTCGTGCAGGCGAACGGCAGCAGCCTGTACCACCCGCCGTCCCCGGCCAACGACCAGACGCCGCTGGGCGTCGACTGCGCCATCGCGCTCAACGGCTCCGGCGCCGGCCCCCGCCGGGTGACCCTGCCGCGTCTGGACAGCGGCCGCATCTACTTCGCCGTCGGCTCGAAGCTCACCTTCCTGATGAACCGCGGCGGCGGCCTCGCCCTGCCGTCGGTGAGCAACCCGTCCGACCCGAACATCGACATCCGCCACGACTTCTGCGAATTCACGTTCAACAACGACCAGCTGTACGCCAACATCACCTTCGTCGACATGGTCGGCCTGCCGATCTCCTTCCAGCTGGAAACCGGTCAGGGCACCCAGAACGTACGCGGCCTGCCCGCCGACGGGCTCTCCCGGGTCGCGAGCGCGCTGCGGGCGCAGTCCGCGGCCGACGGCAGCGACTGGAGCCGACTGATCGTCAGCAAGAACGGCGCGGACCTGCGGGTGCTCAGCCCCAACCTGGCGATCCGCGGCAACAGCACGCTGTTCAAGGGCTACTTCGACAGCTACGTCGACCAGGTGTGGACCAAGTACCGCACCACCGACCTCAAGATCGACACCCAGTTCACCTGGGGCACCGTCACCGGCCGGGTGAACGGCGACACGCTGACCTTCCCCGGCGTCGGCAGCTTCGCCCGGCCCTCCACCCTGTCGATCTTCTCCTGCAGCGACGCACCTTTCACCACCGGCAACGACGAGATGGGCAACCTGAGCGCCCGACTCGCCGCCGCCTTCAACCGCACCACCCTGCTGGACAACCCGAACCAGCCGACCGCCGAGAACCCGTCGGCCTTCTACACCAAGCCGCGCACCAACCACTACGCCCGGATCCTGCACACCACCACCCCCGACGGTCTGGGCTACGCCTTCCCGTACGACGACGTGCACCCGTCCGGGGTGGACTTCGAGGGCAAGGTGCAGTCCGGCAGCCCGACCCGGTGGACGATCACGGTCGGCGGCACCGCGGGCGGCGGCGGCAGCACGCCGACCCCGACGCCGACCGCGACCGCCACCGGCGGCGGCGGGGCCAGCGCCTTCTCCACCATCCAGGCCGAGGCGTTCAACGCCCAGTCGGGCACCCGGACGGAGGCCTGCTCGGACACCGGCGGCGGCTCCGACGTGGGCAACCTCGGCAACGGCGACTGGCTGAAGTTCAACGCCGTCGACTTCGGTACGGCCGGGGCGACCCGCTTCAGCGCGCGGGTGGCGTCCGGCGCGGCAGCCGGGGTGAGCGGACTGGTGCAGGTCCGGCTCGGCAGTCCCACCGCCACGCCGGTCGGCAACTTCGCGATCGCCAACACCGGCGGCTGGCAGACCTGGCGGACCGTCCCGGCCGACATCGCCCGGACCACCGGGACGCACGACGTCTACGTGACCTTCGACAGCGGCCAGCCCGCCGACTTCGTCAACCTCAACTGGTTCACCTTCGCGTAACCCCCGAGGTCGTCGTGTGCGGTCCCCGGCGGGCAGGCCGGGGGCCGCACACCCGTTCCGCCGCAGGGCCGCCGGGGAGGCACCGGGCCCGCCCTACCGCTCGTCGTGGATCACCGCGAGGGCGTGCTCGCGGGCCCGGGCGCCCAGGGCGGCGTTGAGCGCGCTGAAGAGCTCGCCCGCACCGACGCCGTTCCAGCCCGGCGGGAGCAGCGAGAGCGGCAGGCCCGGGTCGCGGTAGGGCAGCCTGCGCCACTGGGTGAGCATCGGCACGTACACCCGGAAGGCCTCCTGCGGGGACACCCCGGCCGTCTCCGTCCGCTCCAGCACCGGGCGGTAGCGGCGCAGGAAGTCCGCGTACAGCGCGGTGAGTTCGTCGAGGTCCCACCAGCGGCGGACCTTGGAGCGCAGGTCGCCGAAGGCGAGGTGCTCGCCGGTGAAGAGGTCGACGTACCCGGCGAGCCCGAGGCGTTCCAAGGTCCGTCGGGTCTCGGCCGCGAGGTTGCCCGGGGCGATCCAGGCGCCGGGCGCGGCGGTGCCGAAGCCGAGCCTGGTCAGTGCTGCCCTCAGCTCGTGCCGCTTCTGGCGCTCGGACTCGGGGACGGAGAAGACCACGACGATCCAGCCGTCCTCGGCGACGGCGCGGACCCGTTCGAAGATCCGGACGTCGCCCTCCGCGAGCGTCTCCAGCACCGGCGCGGCGAGCGAGTAGCCGGCCGCGCCGTCGTGGCGGGCGCTCTCCAGGACGCCCCGCCGCTTGAGCCGGGAGACCGAGGAGCGGACGGCCGGCGGCTCGACCCCGAGGTCGCCCATCAGCCGGACCACCGAGGCGACCGAGAGCCAGTTCTGCTCGCCGCGGGCGTACAGCCCGAACGCGGTGATGATCAGCGGTCCGTGCCGCGTGTCGCGGCCGGCCACCGGGGACTCCTCGGGCCCGGCCGTCACAGCTGTGTTCTCCTCGCCTCGGGCCGGTGCCGTCCGTCGTGCCCGTCGGCGGGCAGCCTACCGCCTCGCCGCGGTGCATGATCGCGGCGTTCCCGGCGGCCGCCGTGCGGTGCCGGGCGGCCGCCGGCCGGGCTCAGACCAGGGATGTCGCCACCACCCGGTTGCGTAGTTCGCCGAGGCCGCCGACGCGGGTGACGACGAGGTCGCCGTGGCCGAGGAAGACCTGCGGGTCGCGGGCGCTGCCGATGCCGCTCGGGGTGCCGGTGAGCAGGACGTCCCCGGCGCGCAGGGTCATGCCCCGGCTGAGCTCGGCGATCAGCCGGGCGAACGGGAAGGCCATCTGCGCGCTGGAGGCGTTCTGCCTCAGGACGCCGTTCACCTCGCACTGCACCTGCAGGTCGGCGGGGTCGGCGATCTCGTCGGCGGTGGTGAGCCAGGGGCCGAGCGGCATGGTGGCGTCGATGCTCTTGCCCTTGAGCCACTGGCCGCCGTGCGCCCGCTGCAGGTCGCGCTGGGAGACGTCGTTGGCGACCAGGTAGCCGAGGACGTGCTGCAGTGCCTCGGCCTCGGGGATGGACCGGCCGTCGCGGCCGATGACGAGGGCGATCTCGGCCTCGTAGTCCCACTGGGCGGAGAGGTCCGGGTCGTAGGCGATGTCGTCGGCCGGGCCGATGACGGTGTCCGGGCCCTTGGTGAAGAAGGTGGGCCGGGTCGGCCGCTCGGCCGGGTCCTGGCCGCCGCGCTTGCCGGCCGACTCCTCGAAGTGGTCCTGGTAGTTCCAGCCGGTGCAGAGGATGTCCCGGTTGAACCGCTGCAGGGGCGGCTCCAGCCGGACGCCGTCGAGCGGCAGCACGTCGGGGCCGGCGAGGGCCGCCTCGGCCGCCTCGCGGGCCGCGTCCAGGGCGGCGGGGCCGCCGCGGACGAGGTCGTCGACGGTTCCGAGCGAGGCGGGCAGCGCCGCCACCGCCGTCCCCGTCCGGTCGACGGCCGCGGCGCGCCGGGCGCCCCCGACGGTGAGCGATGCGAGTCTCATGCCTGCCCTTCGTGAGGATCCGTGCCGGTCGTCAGAGAATGTCGATGCGAGGGGGGCGCTCGGGTGGTCGGTTCAGGGCGCGCGGGGGTACCTCCCGAGCACCTTGAAGACGACTCCTAGCGGCCGCCGGGGCGCACCAGGCGGTCGTCCGGGACGACGGCGACGCCGAGGATCTCGATCATGGCTTCGGGCTGCCAGAGCGCGGTGCAGCCGATGCCGGCCATGGCGGGGTAGACGGGGCCGGCCAGCTCCCGCCAGACCTTGCCGATCTCCTTGCCGTGGGCCTGGTAGTCGGGGATGTCGGTCAGGTACAGGGTCACGCTGACCAGGTCCTGCGGTTCGCCGCCCACCTCCCGCAGGGTGGTGAGCACGTTGCCGAACGCCTGGCGGAACTGCTCGACGATGCCGCCGGGGACGATCCGCATGTCGGCGTCGAGGGCGGTCTGGCCGCCGAGGTAGAGGGTGTTCCCCGCCAGCGTGCCGTGCGAGTAGCCGCTGGGCACGGGAAGGGTGTCCGGGTTCACGGCGACGGGCGTCATGCGACCTCCGGTCGGTGCTGCGTCGGGCCGGTTCCGCCCCGCCGCGCGGGGCGTATTGACAATAGATGACGGCCGTGAAAAAAACGAGAGACCGATCGGCCCGGGCGCCGGGCGGGAACAGCGCCGGCCCGGCAGCAGACACCTTCGACACCACCATGGCGCCGGGCGCCGCGGCCGGCCCACCGGCGCGCCGACGTCCGCCGCACGGAACGGAGCCGTCCGCAATGGAGCCCGACCTCAGCAAGTACCGCCTCGAAGGCGACAACTCGATGTACCGGCTGCCGAGCGGCCTGGTCGCGCCCGTCGTGACGCGCCGCGGTCTGGAGGACCCGGGCACGGCCGACTCGGGCGGCGCCGTCCGGGTCTCCGGCGTGAGCATCCAGCACACCCCGGCCCGGCGGCTCTGGTTCGGCAAGGTCAGCAACGAGCCCGGCTACCGCTCCGTCTCCCACCACCACGGCGAGGCCGAGACCGGCGGCTACGTGCTCTCCGGCCGGGCGCGCATCTACTTCGGCGAGGAGTTCGCGGACTACCTCGACATGGAGGAGGGCGACTGGGTGTTCGTACCGCCCTTCATGCCGCACGTGGAGTGCAACCTGTCGCGGACGAAGCCGCTGGTCTGGATGACCACCCGCACGCCCGAGAACATCGTGGTCAACCTGCCGGACGTCGCCGACGCCGACCTGCGGGACTGGACGGACCGATGACCGCCGACGCCGCCCCGCCCACCTCCGCGGTCTTCACCGCGGCGGTCACCCTGAGCCCGGCCGATCCCCAGCACTTCGACCTCGCGTTCACCGCCACCACCCAGCCCTGCCCGTGGCCGAAGGCGTACGGCGGCGACCTGGTGGCACAGGCCGCGGCCGCCGCGATGCGCTCGGTCGCCGACGGCAAGTCGCTGCACTCCATGCACGGCTACTTCCTCCGGCCCGCCGACATCGGCGCCGCCGTGCGCCACGAGGTCGAGCTGCTGCGGGACGGCCGCGGCTACAGCACCCGGCAGGTGCGCGCCTACCAGAACGGCCGGCCGGTCTACGTCTGCCTGGCGAACTTCGCGGCCGGCGAGCCCGGCGGCAGCTTCGAGGCCGGCCCCGACCTCGACCTGGAGGTGCCGGCCCCCGAGACCCTGCCCGACTCCGCGGCGTACCTGGCGGAGCGCAGCGGCGGCACCATGACGGAGGCGTCCAAGGCCTACTGGTCGGGCGGCCGGAGCTTCGACATGCGCCACGTGCCGGGCCCGCTCTACCTCGCCGTGGAGGGCAAGCAGACGCCGCACCAGGCGGTGTGGGTGCGGCCGTTCGACCGGTTGCGGCCCGTCGAGGGGCTGACCGACGACCAGCGGGACCGGGCGGCGCTCGCCTACGTCTGCGACTACACGATCCTGGAGCCGGTGCTGCGGGTGCTCGGACTGCCCTGGGCGATGCCCGGGCTGGTCACCGCGAGCCTCGACCACGCGATGTGGTTCCACCGGCGCGGGCCGGTCGACGACTGGCTGCTCTACGTCCAGGAGGCGGTCGCCGCCGAGAGCGGCCGCGGTCTCGGTACCGGGCGCTTCTTCACCCGGGACCACCGCCACCTGGCGACCGTCGCCCAGGAGGGCATGATCCGCACCGCCTGACCCTGCGTCAACGCCTTGGAAGGACTCCTCCGTTGACTCTTTCACCGTCGGCCCACCTGGACACCTTCACCCGCGACCACCTGCCCCCGGCGGAGCTGTGGCCGACGCTCGAGTTCACCACGCCGGAGCTGCAGTACCCGGACCGGCTGAACGCCGCGGCCGAACTCGTCGACCTGCCCGTCCTCACCCACGGCCCCGACGCCCCCGCGCTGCGCACCCCGGACGGCGAGACCTGGTCGTACGGCCTGCTGCAGCGGCGGGCCAACCAGGTCGCCCAGGTGCTGACCGAGGACCTCGGTCTCGTTCCGGGCGGGCGGGTGCTGCTGCGCTCCCCCAACAACCCGTGGGCGGTGGCGGCCTGGCTGGGCGTGCTGAAGGCCGGCGGGGTGGCCGTGGCCACCATGGCCGCGCTGCGCGCCCGGGAGCTGTCGCCGGTCGTGGAGCGGACGCTGCCGGCGGTCGCGCTGGTGGACCACCGCTTCACCGAGGACGTCGAGGCCGTCCGGGCGGCCGTCCTGCCCTCGCTGACGGTGGTGGCGCACGGCGGCGACGGCCCTGGGGACCTGGTGGCGCGGGCGGCCGCCAAGTCCGGCGAGTTCACCAACGTGCCGACCGCCGCGGACGACGTCGCCCTGCTCGGCCCGACCTCCGGCAGCACCGGCGTCCCGAAGATCACCATGCACTTCCACCGCGACGTGCTCTCCATCGACAACACCTTCGGCCGGCCGCTGCTCGGCCTCGGCCCGGGCGACACGGTCGCCTGCTCGGCGCCGCTGGCCTTCACCTTCGGCCTGGGCATGCTGGTCGTCTTCCCGCTGCGGGCCGGCGCCTGCGCGCTGCTGACCGAGTCGGCGACGCCGCTGCAGCTGGCCGAGCTCGTCGAGAAGCAGGGCGTCAGCGTGCTGGCGACCGCCCCGACCGCGTACCGGGCGATCCTGCGGGGCGGGCAGGAGCACCGGCTCGCCGGGCTGCGGGCCGCGGTCTCCGCCGGCGAGCACCTGCCGCGGACGACCTGGGAGGCGCTGAACGACCGGCTGGGGCTGCGGGTCATCGACGGCATCGGCGCCACCGAGCTGCTGCACATCTTCGTCTCGGCGGCCGGCGACGACATCCGCCCGGGCGCCACCGGCAGACCGGTGCCGGGCTGGCGGGCCGCCGTCCTCGACGTCGACGGCCGCGAGCTCGGCCCCGGCGAGGTCGGCCGGCTGGCCGTGATCGGCCCGGTCGGCTGCCGCTACCTCGACGACCCGCGCCAGTACGACTACGTGGTGGACGGCTGGAACGTCACCGGGGACCTCTTCCACCGGGACGCCGACGGCTACTTCTACTACCGGGCCCGCAGCGACGCGATGATCGTCTCCTCCGGTTACAACATCGGCGGCCCCGAGGTCGAGGCGGCCGTCGACACCCACCCGGACGTGGTGGAGTCCGGGGTCGTCGCCAAGCCGGACACCGAGCGCGGCTCCGTCGTCTGCGCCTTCGTCGTGCTGCGCGAGGGCGTCACCGGCGACGCCGCGAAGGCCAAGGAGATCCAGGACCACGTCAAGCGGATCCTGGCGCCCTACAAGTACCCGCGTGAGGTGCGGTTCTGCGAGGCCCTGCCGCGCAACACCAGCGGCAAGCTGCAGCGCTTCGTGCTGCGCAGGATCGTCGACGACGAGCAGGCCGCCGCGCCTGCCGCCGAGCACTGAGAGGACCAGCGCGTGAGGATCGCGATCGTCGGCGGCGGGCCCGGCGGCCTGTACTTCGCCGCCCTGATGAAGCAGCTCGACCCGGCCCACCGGGTGACCGTCTGGGAGCGCAACGCGCCGGACGACACCTTCGGCTTCGGCGTGGTGTTCTCCGACGAGACGCTCGGCGGCATCGAGAACGCCGACCCGGAGTTCGCCGCCGCGATGGCCGACCGCTTCGCGCGCTGGACCGACATCGACATCCACCTCGACGGCGGCAGCCACACCGTCGGCGGCCAGGGCTTCGCCGCCCTGGGCCGCCGGGAGCTGCTGCGCCTGCTCCAGGACCGCTGCCGCCACCTGGGCGTCGAGCTGCACTTCGGCACCGCGGCGCCCGACACGGCCGAGCTGCTCGCCTCGTACGACCTCACGGTCGCCGCGGACGGCGCCAACTCGCGGGTGCGGCAGGCGTTCGCCGAGGAGTTCCGGCCCGCGCTGGACACCCGGCGCAACAAGTACATGTGGCTCGGCACGGACCTCGTGTTCGAGGCGTTCCAGTTCTTCGTCAAGCAGACGCGGTGGGGCACCGTGCAGGTCCACGGCTACCCGTACTCCGACGCCGGTTCGACCTTCATCGTGGAGATGCACGAGGACGTCTGGCGCCGGGCCGGCTTCGACGCCACCGAGGGCGAGGAGTTCCCACCCGGCACCTCGGACGAGAAGGCCGTCGACCGGATCCGGGAGCTGTTCGCCGCCGAGCTGGACGGCCACCGGCTGTTCGCCAACAACTCCAAGTGGCTGAACTTCACCACCGTGCGCAACGAGCGGTGGCACCACGGCGGTCTCGTCCTGCTCGGGGACGCCGCGCACACCGCGCACTTCTCCATCGGCTCGGGGACGAAGCTGGCCATGGAGGACGCCCTCGCGCTCGCCGCCTGCCTGCACGAACACCCCGGCCTCGACGAGGCGTTGACGGCGTACGAGGCCGAGCGGCGGCCGGTCGTCGAGTCCACCCAGCGGGCCGCGCAGGCCTCGCTGGAGTGGTTCGAGAACATCGGCATGTACGTCCGCCAGGAGCCGACCCAGTTCTGCTTCAACCTGCTGACCCGCTCGCGTCGGATCACCTACGACAACCTCCGCGAGCGCGACGGCGACTTCGCCGACCGGGTCGCCGCCGGCTTCGCGGCGGCGCAGGGCGCGGTAGCCGCCGGCACGGCGGCCGGGGCCGTCCCGGCGATGTTCCAGCCGTTCCGGATCGGGCAGCTGGAGCTGAAGAACCGCGTCGTGGTCTCCCCGATGGACATGTACTCCGCGGTCGACGGCGTGCCCGGCGACTTCCACCTCGTCCACCTCGGCTCCCGGGCGATGGGCGGCGCGGGCCTCGTCATGACCGAGATGGTCTGCGTCTCCGAGGACGCCCGGATCACCCCCGGCTGCACCGGCCTGTGGACGGACGGGCAGCGCGACGCCTGGCGCCGGATCGTCTCCTACGTGCACGGGCAGAGCTCCGCCCGGATCGGCCTGCAGCTCGGCCACGCGGGGCGCAAGGGCTCCACCCGGCTGATGTGGGAGGGCATGGACGACCCGCTGGCGGAGGGCAACTGGCCGGTCGTCGGCCCCTCGCCGCTGCCGTACGGGCCCGGCTCGGCGACCCCGCGCGAGGTGACCCGGGCGGACCTGGACCGGATCACCGCCGACTTCGTCGCGGCGGCCCGGCGCGGCGCCGAAGCCGGCTTCGACCTGCTCGAACTGCACTGCGCGCACGGCTACCTGCTCTCGTCCTTCCTGTCGCCGCTGGCGAACCGCCGCACCGACGAGTACGGCGGTTCGCTGGAGAACCGGCTGCGCTACCCGCTGGAGGTCTTCGACGCCGTCCGCGCCGTCTGGCCGGCCGAGCGCCCGGTGATCGTGCGCATCTCGGCCACCGACTGGGCGCCCGACGGCAACACCGAGCACGACGCGGTGGAGATCGCCCGCGCCTTCGTCTCCCACGGCGCGGCCGCCGTGGACGTCTCCTCCGGCCAGGTCACCAAGGACGAGCGCCCCGCCTACGGCCGCTCCTACCAGACGCCGTTCGCCGACCGGATCCGGCACGAGGTCGCGGCCGCCGCCGGCGCCGCCGTCATCGCGGTCGGCGCGATCGCCTCCTACGACGACGTGAACTCCATCCTGCTGGCCGGGCGCGCCGACCTCTGCGCGATCGGCCGCACCCACCTCTACGACCCGCACTGGACGCTGCACGCGGCCGCCGAGCAGGACTACCGCGGACCCGCCGCGGACTGGCCGCTGCCCTTCCGGGCGGGCAGCCGCAAGCCGCCCTCGGCGCGGACGGACGCGGTGCGGCCCCGCCTCTCGCTGCTCCGCGCGGAGGGCCCGGACCGTGCCGTCCACCTGCGCTGGACGCCTCCCCGGCAGCCGGCCCGGGTGCCCTGAGGCGCCCCGGCGGCAGGGCGGGTCAAGCCGCCGAGCGTTCGACGGTGCCCCTGAGGTGCTTCATGATCGACTGGTCGCTCCGGGTGCTGTGGTCGGCGAGCGCGCAGAGCACGTTCGTCTCCGGCATGCAGCCCGCCGCGCAGCCGCGCGGGATGTCGTAGGGCACGGCGGGGTAGACGTGCGGCGAACGGGTCGAGCGGTCGCGGGCGGTGCTGGTGATGTCGACCGGTGTGTCGTCGTTCGGTCGGAGGCGTTCACGGCACTCACCCTTCGGCGTCGGGCCCCCTGGCGTCCGGCGCCGCGGCGTCCCGTCCCCCGGCTTCGAGGGGGGCATCGGAGGACGACGTCGGCGGGTGGGTTCCGGGACGCGGGCCGGTGCCCGCTGCCCGGGCCATGCCCGGTGGACGGCCCCCGCGGCGCCGAGGGCGGGGGCGGGGGCCGCGCGGCCGCCGTCCGGCCGGTCCGGCCGCCTGCCGCTAGGGTGGCAAGCGTTGTGTCCTTTTTGCAATGAAGTGAGTGATTTCCATGGGCTTGCCCCCCACGGAAGGCTTCGGCTCCTTCGGGTCCGCGGATCCCTTCTCCGACCGGCTCGACCGCTTCTTCGGCATGTCCGCGGCGTCCTCGCCGCCCGCCGTGCAGCGCGTGCCGATCGGTCGGCTGCTGACCGGGTCCGCCCGCGCGCTGATCGCCCGCGCCTCGCAGCGCGGGGACGGCAGCGGAGGCCCGGACACCGAGCACCCGGTCGCGCACGGCCACCGGCCGGGGTTCGGCGCCCGGCCGCTGCGCCGCACCGTCCAGGGCGAACTCGACAACCGCATCGCCGAACCGGTGCTCGGCGGGGCGGCCGACAAGGGCGACACCTTCGTCGCCGACGTGCAGGACGGCGAATTGCGGGTAACCGCCCGTCACCCCGCCGACGGCACCGCGCCGGACGCGGCATGACCGACACCGGCCGACAGGACGGCCAGGAGGGAAGGACGGTGGAGATGCCCGCTCCGCAGCCGGTGCTCAGCCCGCTGACCACCGCGTCGCTGTTCCTCGTGCTCACCGTCGACCCCGGCGGCGAGCCGGTGGTGCGCGAGCTGCTGGCCGACCTCGCCGGCCTGCAGCGCAGCGTGGGCTTCGGACACCCCGACGGGCGGCTCAGCGTCGTCGCCGGGATCGGCTCGGCCTGCTGGGACCGGCTCGTGGACGGCCCCCGTCCGGCCGGACTGCACCCCTTCCGGGAGTTGCAGGGCGCCCGGCACCGGGCCCCGGCCACACCGGGCGACCTGCTCCTGCACATCCGGGCCGCCCGGCAGGACCTCTGCTTCTCGCTCGGCTCGGAGATCATGTCCAGGCTGCGCGGCGCGGTCGCGGTGGCCGACGAGGTCACCGGCTTCACGTACCTCGACCAGCGCGACCTGCTCGGCTTCGTCGACGGCACCGAGAACCCCGTCGGCCGGGCGGCCGCCGAGGCCGTGCTGATCGGCGCGGAGGACCCGGACTTCGCCGGCGGCGCCTACGTGATCGTGCAGAAGTACCTGCACGACCTCGACGCCTGGAACCGGCTGCCGGTCGAGCAGCAGGAGCGGATCGTCGGCCGCCGCAAGCTCACCAACGTCGAGATCGACTCCCCCGGCTCGCACGTCGAGCTGAACACGATCACCGGCCCGGACGGCGGCGAGCGGCAGATCCTGCGCGACAACATGCCGTTCGGCAGTCCCGGCAGCGGCGAGTTCGGCACGTACTTCATCGGGTACGCGCGGACGCCGGAGGTCACCGAGGAGATGCTGCGCCACATGTTCCTCGGCGACGGGCCGGTGAGCCACGACCGGATCCTCGACTTCTCCACGGCCGTCACCGGCACGCTGTTCTTCGTGCCCTCCGCCGACCTGCTGGAGGACCTCGGGGCCGAGGAGGACGCCGGTGCGGGCGAGCGGGGGTCGCTCGGCATCGGCGATCTGAAGAGCCGCTGACCGCCCCCGCAGCCCGGCGGCACCGCAGCAACCGAACCAGGCAACAGGAGGCCCGACCCATGGACAACCTGCACCGCGAACTCGCGCCCGTCTCGGCCGCCGCCTGGGCCGACCTGGAGCAGGAGGCCCGGCGCACCTTCACCCGGCACGTGGCCGCCCGCCGCATCGTCGACGTGCCCGAGGCCGGCGGAACGGAACTCGCCGCGGTCAACACCGGCCGCCTGGACGAGATCCGTTCACCGGACCCGGGCGTGCGGGGCCGGCTGCGGCAGGCGCAGCCGCTGGTCGAGCTGCGGGTGCCGTTCACCGTCGACCGGTCGCAGGTGGACGACGTCGCCCGGGGCGCCCAGGACGCGGACTGGGCGCCGGTGAAGGAGGCCGCCCGGCGGATCGCCTTCGCCGAGGACCGCGCCGTCTTCGAGGGCTACCCGGCCGCCGGCATCGCCGGCCTGCGGGCCTCCTCCGCGAACGAGGCGCTGACGCTGCCCGCGGACCCGCGCGACTACCCGAACGTGATCAGCCGGGCGATCGGCGAACTCCGGCTGGCCGGTGTCGGCGGCGCCTACACCCTCGCCCTCAGCGCGGACGCCTTCACCGCCGTCAGCGAGACCTCCGACCACGGGTACCCGATCCACGAGCACCTGCGCCGCCTCCTCGACGGCGAGATCATCTGGGCCCCCGCCATCGACGGCGCCTTCCTGATCTCCACCCGCGGCGGCGACTTCACCCTCCAGCTCGGCCAGGACCTGTCCATCGGCTACCTCGCCCACGACACCGACACCGTGGAGCTGTACTTCCAGGAGTCGCTGACCTTCCTCGTGCACACCGAGGAGGCCGTCGTCGCGATCGGCCCCGCCCCCGCGGCGTAGCCGCGGCCGCCGGGGCCGGGGTTCAGTTGGCGGCGCTCTCCGCCGCGATCATGTTGATCAGCCCCGTCCTGCCGTGTTCCTCCAGGTGGCGGCGCTGGCGTTCGGCACCGTTGCCCTCCCGCAGCAGGCGACCGACCAGCGGGGCCACCGCTCGGGTGTCGCCGAGCTCCTCGAGGGCCGGGGCGAGGAGTTCCAGCATGCCCGCGACGACCGCGCCGGCCGGCCGGGACAATCCGGTCGCCGGGTCGTGCAGCGTGCCGTCCATGCCGTACCGGGCGGCGTGCCAGGCCGCGCCCTCCAGGCTCTCCGGCGTCCGGCCGTCCGGCGGGACCCCTTCGGCGGCGTCCCGCTTCACCGTGACGACCAGGGCCCGGACCAGCCCGGCCAGCATCACCGCCTCGTCGGCGCGCAGCTGGACGTCCATCGACCGCAGCTCCACGGTCGGGAACTTGGCGGACAGCCGGGCCTGCCAGTACAGCTGGCCGCGGTCGCGGATCAGCCGGGCCTCCAGCAGGTGGTCGATCCGGCGCTCGTAGTCCCGCGCGTCGGCGAAGTACGGCGGGATGCCGCTGATCGGCCAGCGGCCGAAGACCACCGTCCGCCAGCTCGCGTAGCCGGTGTCGGTGCCGTACCAGAGCGGCGAGTTGGCCGAGAGCGCGGTCAGCACCGGCAGCCAGGGCCGCAGCCGGTTGAGCACCGCGACCCCGGTCTCCGGGTCGGGCACGGCCACGTGCACGTGCATGCCGTTGATCATCGCTTCGTCGGCCAGCCGCGTGACGATGCTCCGGATCGAGTGGTAGCGCGGGGAGTCCACGATCGCCGGCGGAGCGTCCGGCGCGTACGGGGCGGTGCCGCAGGCCGCCAGCCGGCAGCCCGCCGACTCCGCCGCCGTCGCCAGCGCGTGCCGCAGCCGGAGCAGGTGGCCGCCGACCTCGCCCAGTCCCCGGCAGACCGGGGTGGCCACCTCCACCTGGGCCTGCAGCAGCTCGTTCTGCAGTTCGTCGTGGTGCACCGCGGGGTGCAGTCCGGCGATCCGCCGCACCTCGTCGACCCGCGGCAGCGGCAGCCCGCTCTCGGGGTCGAGCAGCAGGTACTCCTCCTCGACCCCGATCGTCGGGGGTCCGCCCGGATCCGTGACCGTTCCGCCCCCGCCTGCCGTGTCGGTGCCAGCGCCCATGACTCCGGGCTACCACGTCCGCCGTGTCGGCACATCCGGGCGGGCGTTCCCGGGGCGCCCGGCCAGGGCTTGTCCGACGATTCGCGTCGCATCGGCGCGCGGCGTCGGGCGCCCGACCGGGTGTGCCGCCGTATCGGCCTCGTACTGGACGTACTCGGGCGATACGGCGGTGCGTCCGGTCGGGATGCCCGGCGTCGCGCGCGCGGCGGGAATCGTCGGACAGGCCCTAAGGCTTGTCCGACGGGGCGAGGCCGCCGGGGACGGGGGCGACGGGCTTGCGGCGGCGGTGGCGCAGCCAGACGAAGAGCAGCAGGCAGGGCAGCAGCAGTCCACCGAGGGTGAGCACCAGGAAGGCCGTGAAGCTGGTGATGTTCCTGACCAGCCAGGCGAAGTTCTGGCCGAAGAAGCCGACGACGAAGGAGAGCGGCAGGAAGACCGTGGCGATGACGGTGAGTCGCTCCATGGTGGCGCTCTGGCGCAGGGTGATGGTGTTCTGCTCCACGGAGATCACCGCGATGTTCGCCTCCAGGACGGTGGCCAGCAGGTCGCGCTGGGCCGCGACCTCCTCGTTGACCAGCAGGAGGTGGTCGTGCACGTCGCGGAAGAACGGCAGCAGCTCGGCCGGTGCCCGGCCGGGCTGCAGGCGCCGGGCGAGCACGGCGAGCAGCGGGTGGACGGCGCGGTAGAAGTCGGTGGCCTCGCGCCGCAGGAAGTAGATCCGCTCGGTCGGCGCGACGGCGCCGGAGAAGACGGTGGCCTCGATCTGCTCGATGTCGCGGTCGAGTTCCGCGACGACCGGGGCGTAGCCGTCGACGACCTGGTCGAGGATGGCCCACAGGGTCGCGGCGCTGCCGGTGCGCAGCAGGTCCGGGCGGCGTTCGAGGCGGCTGCGGGCGCCGGCCAGTTCGCTGGCGATGCCCTGCCGGACGGTGATCACGAAGTGTTCGGCGAGGAAGATGCTGATCTCGCCGGTGTCGATCTCCTCGCGCTCGTCGTCGTACCGCGCGGTGCGCAGGATGATGAGTTCGGTGCCGTCCTCGTACTGCTCGGCCTTCGGCCGCAGGTGGAAGGCCTGGGCGTCCTCGACGGCGAGTTCGTGCAGGCCGAAGGTCTCCTGGACGCCGGCCAGCTCGTCGGGCCCGGGTTCGAAGACGCCGAGCCAGACGAATCCACCCTTCCGGGCGTGCGCGGCGGCCTCCTCCAGCGGCATCGCGCCCTCGTGCTGCCGGCGTCCGTCGCGGTAGTGCGCGCAGTCCACGATCATGACCGTCTCCTCGCGTCCGGCCGACCGCGCCGTGCGTCGCCCGGATGCGGCACGGCGCGCCGTACCCGCCCCCGGCAACCGATGTTCCTCCGAGTCGGGGGGGGGCCCCCCCCCGCGGCCCCCCCCCCCCGGGGGGGCCGCGGGGGCCCCCGGGGCCG